>JAYGFS010000660.1:0-4309 GCA_046581765.1 Verrucomicrobiota bacterium | reverse complement strand
GAGCGTTCCACGTTGATAGCCGGGAAGATTCGCTTCTCGACCAGTGCACGATCAAGGCCTAACTCCATATTGCCTGTGCCTTTGAATTCCTCAAAGATCACTTCGTCCATCCGGCTACCGGTATCCACCAGGGCCGTGGCAAGGATCGTCAAACTACCGCCGTCTTCGATATTCCGGGCGGCACCAAAAAACCGCTTTGGCTTGTGGAGGGCATTGGCATCTACACCGCCCGACAGGATTTTACCCGAGTGAGGCTGGATGGTATTGTACGCACGGGCGAGACGCGTGATCGAATCGAGCAGGATCACCACGTCTTTTCCGTTTTCGACTTTACGCTTGGCCATCTCAATCACGACCTCCGCCACCTGAACGTGACGTTCCGGCGGTTCGTCAAAGGTCGAGCTCAAAACTTCCGCCTTGGTCGTACGCTGCATATCGGTCACCTCTTCGGGGCGTTCGTCGATCAGCAGGATGACCAGGTCAACGTCAGGGCTATTCGCGGAAATCGCATTGGCGATCATCTGTAGCAGGACCGTCTTTCCGGTACGGGGAGGTGCCACAATTAACCCGCGCTGCCCCTTGCCAATCGGGGTTAGAATATCCATGACGCGCATAGACACATCGGTGTTCGATGAATGTTCCAGGGTCAACCTTTCATTTGGAAACAGCGGGGTCAGGTGCTCGAAAGGAATTTTCCGTTTGCCGGTGGTCGATTCTTCGTCATTGATCCGGTCGACTTTGAGCAGGGCAAAGAACCGCTCCTTTTCCTTGGGGGTGCGGATTTCACCTTCGATGTGATCACCGGTACGCAGACCGAAACGACGGATCTGGGAGGGCGACACATAAATATCTTCCGGGCAGGCCAGGTAATTATACACGGGTGAACGGAGGAATCCGAAACCATCCTGTAGAATCTCCAACACGCCCCGGCCAAACATCGAACCATTCAGCTTGCCATTTTCGCGCATGATCTCGAAAATCAGCTCCGACTTGTGCAGGCCGGCGGGATCTTCAATGTCCATTTCCTCGGCACGCTTCACCAAGTCGGGGACCGTTTCGTCCTGGAGTTCAAAAAGCTTCAGGACGGGCCCATCGCGGACGACGTCCAGATCGGCACGGTGATTTTCCTTGCGTCGGCGCTGCGACTTGTTGGAACCCCCTTTGTTGCCGGACTGACGGTTACCGGAGGCATGGTTTCCGCCCTCCTTATTGCCGCCACCTTTATTTCCACCTCCCTTATTGCCGCTGTTGCGGCGAGAAGATTTGTTACGCGTTATTGCGGGTTGCTCGTCACTCATGAGTGTACTCTCCTTTTACGTTGTATCGCCTGCCATGTTCGCAGGGTGTTCCTTTCCAAATCGATCATCGATCCGTCATTCTCAATTACAAAATTTGTGCGTTTCATTTTTTCATCCGGTGGCATCTGACTCGCGATGCGCGACCGAGCTTCTGCTTCAGACAGACCGCGTGCCGCCAGCCGGGCCAGAACCTGATCTTCAGGCGCAACGACGACCAGGATCGCATCCCAGCCTTCATCCGCGCCCACTTCAAACAGCAGCGGAATCATCACCGCAACATCTTCACCCGCACTGATCCGCTCGGCCAACCATCTGCGCCACACCCGGCCTACGGCTGGATGCACGATGCGGTTCAACTCGGCCAACCGATCGGGCTCCCTGAAAACAATCGCTCCGAGCTTCTTCCGGTCGACTTCGCCACCGGCATCAAGAATTTCCTCACCAAAGACCTCGACTACCTGTTGATGCACCCCGCTCCCGGCGACCATCAAGGCGTGGGCTACCCGATCGGTGTCCAGCACCTGCAGTCCCGCCGCTTCAAGGATGCCCCCGACCGTGCTCTTGCCGCAAGCGATGCCTCCAGTGATGCCAATCGCAATGCCTGGCGTCTGCATCAGGGCAACTCGCTCCGCACGCCCGCATTCTGCAAGGCCTGGACCTTCTCCAGCACCCAGTAGGCTTCCGAATCGAGAAAGTCATGCTGGATAGCCGACAAGGCCCGCCGCCGGGCACGATCGAGATCGCCGTGCTGCAGATGCGTACGGGCCAGGGCTACATGCTGCTTCGCCATATCCTGATCCTCCTCGGTCACGATCCGGAAAACGCTATATTTTCCGTTTCCCCACTCGTACTTGAAGTACCGAAGGAAATCGCGGGGCAATTTACGCTCCATACCTTTCGCCACGAGGAACTCCTCAATGGTTTTTTTATGCAGCTTGAAGGCTGCTGATTCAGGCGAGGGATGAATCGCATTGACCATATATCGCATCTGCTGGTCTATCTGTTTTTCATAGAACTCACCGGGCGAAAAAACGAGGTAGCGAGCCCCGTACCGGTCCGCCCAGTGTTTAAAATCTTCTTCTGATCCCTTAAACAGGGTTTCTCCATAACTCTCGACTCGCGCGCGGATTTCGCGGCCCTCAAATTTCGGGTGCAGGATAATCGGACACCCCGCATAGGCCAGTATAGGGCCACTGATCCCGAAGTTCGCCAGCACCGGTTCCTCCGGCGCATGCTTCTTAAACCACTCCGTCAATTCATTGATGAAGGTATAACGCTCCTCCACCTTAAAGTTACCAAAGCGCCCCCATCGACCGGGGTTAACCCCGGTGTTGTAAACTTCGACTCCCAGGCCGATGAGCAATACCACCACAGAGATCAGAAATTTCCAATCCTGGCTACTGCATGCAATGGCGGTCCATCCTCCGATGATTACCGCCATGGCTATAATCAGGAACACATTAAACCGGAAAAAGAGAAAGTATGTGGCCAGACAGACGAAGCAGTAGATTATCGGGTGCAGCAACGTGAAATCAGATTTCCTTGAATGGCTGATCACGAGAACAACCACTCCGATTCCTGTTAACGCAAAGGTACCGGGGAAAGTCTGCTTTGTCAATTGCCAATTTGCTGAGTGGAGAGAGGGTGTCCACAGGATTCGCTGGTTGAAACTGAGCAAGTCCGGATTCTGCGGCTTGATGTTCATGTGAACAATTTTGGCCTTCAATAACTCGCCAAAATGACCGTATGTCTCGTTGTAATGCGCCCCGACGAGCACGAAGCCGAGGACGATCAGCAGCGGAATGACCCGGCGCAGGACCAATACAGACACGCGGGGCTGGGGCCTCACCAGCCACCCCGCAAGCAGGAGGCCGGCAACCAAGCCCATTACGGGTGAAAGCAGGAAGCCATGCGTGCTTAGATACGGATTCGTGACCCCCACAAAGAACAGACAGAGCGCCTGCACACTCACTTTACGCATCACCACCTGGGCGCGTTCGGGTCCCGCCAACCAGGTGACCTGTACGTACTGCAGGATCATCCACAGGCCGAGCATGTACTGAATCATATCCCAATGCATCATTGCCAGGGCGATACAGAGGCCGGAAAGCCCCGAATATATCCAGAATCCCCGTCCCTTGGCTTGCCGCTCGGCCAAGATGTCAAGGGCAAGGAAAGCGAGGAGGAACGGCAGGGCAAAATTCTCTCGAGAAAGCTCCTGGCCGGTGGACCGCTGCACGGAAGCGATGGATACGGCGTAGATAAACCCGGCGACAAAACCGGCAGGTTTTGATCGGAAAAGGATCCCCGCATAACAAGCGATCGCGGGGATGCCGAGGCAGAAAATCAGCACGGCCGCCCAGCGCACCCGCTCGGCGAAGCTCCACGCATCCGGCATTAGACGCGCCAGTAAAACATACGCCTGTTCGGCCCCGACCGAATACGTCTTCCGCATATCAACCCCCAGGGGATACTCGACCGATCCATCGATTTTTGGCAGCTTGCCCTCTTCCTCGACCATCCGGGTCATGCGGAATTGTAAGGCGCTTTCCAGCGTGAACGGCATCTCAAAACCCGCCATGCGCTCCTGGGCATGGTAGATGTTGCGCCGCATACCGACCCCGATCAGGAACAGGGCGACTAAACCGGCAACGGTTAACCAGATAGAAAGCTTGGTGTGCATATTGGAGGTAATTGGGAACGCCGTGGCGAGCACCGCGAAGAGTGGTAATCTCCCTGGATAAGACGTAATGTCAACCGTGAAATGCCGGGGAAGAAACGCCCACGATCGGTGTCAGGATCCGGACAAGACGAGACACCGTGTACAGCCCGACTGCCGGATTAAAAAAACCGGGAAGGCTCCCCGCCTTTTACGCTAAACCTGGTCCCCGGTGACTAGTTTGCGCCATATGACCCGATGGTCATCTGACCTTTTTCACTGCGTGAGTTAATCGGCTCACCGGCTGGGTTCACCAGACGGGCGGTCACGAAGATCAGGAGGTTACGCTTTT
>JAYGFS010000410.1:0-18887 GCA_046581765.1 Verrucomicrobiota bacterium | reverse complement strand
GTGACCTTCGAGGCCTACGGCAAACCCAGCGAGGTCGTCCGGGTAAGCCGACTCGATCTGCCCGGGATCTTGCCCAATGAAGTGCTGATAAAAACCATGATGGCGCCCATCAACCCCGCCGATTTAAATATACTGGAGGGGACCTATGCGGCCCTTCCCGAAAGCCTCCCTGCCATCGCCGGTACGGAAAGCATCGGGGTGATCACCGCCAAGGGCGTGGCGGTACCGAATACCTTTAAGGTCGGCCAGCAGGTGGTTGCCCCGTTGCGCCCGGGGCGCTGGTGCGAAGCGTATATTGCCTCCCACGAACAACTGATCGGTGTGCCACCCGGTATCCCACCTGAACAGGCGGCCATGATCAGCGTGAATCCCCCAACAGCCTGGCGCCTGCTGCACGACTTCGCCAAACTGAAGCCCGGCGACTGGGTCATCCAGAACGCAGCGAATTCCGGCGTCGGACGGGCCGTGATCCAGATCGCGAAGAGCAAGAAGTTGAAAACCGTGAGTATCGTGCGCCGTCCGGAACGGGTAGAGGAGTTGAAAGCACTGGGCGCAGATGTAGTCGTTGTCCACAACGAGCACATGAACCAGGAAATCCGTGAGCAAACCGATGGGGCAAAACTCCGCCTCGGCCTGAACGGAACCGGTGGGCACATTCTCAGCGATATGGTCAAACAACTCTCCCCAGGCGGCACCGTCGTCACCTACGGAGCCATGGCCAAGAAACCCTTCATGCTCTCCAATGCCCAGTTCATCTTCCGGGACATTCGCGCCTGCGGTTTCTGGATCACCGCATGGTACCGCAATGCCAAAGGCACCGACATCCAGGAAATGTTTCTCGATCTCAGCGGATTGATGAAGAGTGGGAAAATTCACGTGCCCGTGGAGCAGGTTTATCCGATGCGGGAAATCCAGACCGCGATCGAACACGCGGACCGCGAGGGTCGAAGCGGAAAAATCCTGCTTGGTATCGGGTGAACATGTGCGGATTCCAAGGGATGGATGCCTGCCAGCCCATCACGGCCGCTCCTTGACACTCCAGCATTTTTCGCGCGGCCTCGTGGAAAAGGCTGCTCCTTAGAAAACGATCTTTTAAATCGACCCCCCCGGCCGTATCGGCTTGGATAACGCCATGCAGCCGGTGCTAACCTTGATGACCGATTTCGGGCAAGCCGATGGTTATGTGGCGGCGATGAAAGGCGTGCTTCTCTCTTCCTGTCCGGAGGCCCGCATAATCGATGCCTGTCACGATATCCCGCCCGGCGACATCGAAGCGGGTGCCTGGGTGCTGCGGGAGTACGCACGCTTTTACCCGGAAGACACCATTCATGTCTGTGTGGTCGATCCCGGGGTCGGTTCACCGCGTGAGGCACTGCTGCTGGAACTGGACGGGCAGGTTTTTATCGGCCCGGACAACGGACTGTTCAGCTGGGTGATTTACGAGGCGAGCGAGCGGTGCATCCGGGTCATCGACCGTCCCTTCGCCCGCACGGATTCCCCTTCGACCACCTTCCATGGACGTGATATTTTCGCCTGGGCGGCTGGGGCACAGGCCAGGGGAACCGTCGTGCCCGGAACGGAAACCTCCGATGCCTATATGCTCAAAGGTCTGCAACCGAGTGGGTCAGGCATGCACATCCAGGGGCGCATCGTGCATATTGACCGTTTTGGGAATTGTGTTACAAACCTGCCTTGTGGAATGCTGGGACGCTTCGCGGCAGGTAGCTGGAAACTGCGCTGCGGTGGCCTCCGCTTCACGCATCATAACCGGACCTACAGCGACGTGGCGTCGGGTGAGGCGCTGCTGTTAACGGGTTCGCACCAGATGCTGGAACTGGCGGTAAATGGCGGCTCGGCTGCATTGACCTATGGGATAAAGCGCAACGATGTTGTCGTCCTGGAGCAGATGGAAGTCGATCGTGAGATAAGTTGAAATGATACACGAGACCAAAGCCTGGAAAGCCCTGGAAAGCCACGTGGAAAAACTCAAGCGGGTTCACCTGCGCGAACTCTTCGCGGATGATCCGGAGCGGGCCCAGCGCTATCAACTCCAGGCAGGTGACTTGCTGCTCGATTACTCGAAGAACCGGATTACGGATGAGACCCTGCACGGCTTGTTTGAACTGGCTCGCACCGCGGGTCTGCCCGGGGCCATCGAAGCCATGTTCACCGGCGAACGGATCAATCGCACCGAAGATCGGGCAGTCCTCCATACCGCCTTGCGTGCCCCCGCACATGCCGTGGTCCTCGAAGACGGTGAAAACATTATCCCCGAGATCCATCGCGTGTTGGACCGGATGGAAAACTTCACCGACCGGGTCCGCTCCGACACGTGGACCGGCTACACGGGAAAACCCATACGAAATATCGTCAACATAGGCATCGGCGGATCCGATCTCGGGCCGGTCATGGCAACGGAAGCCCTGAGACCTTATGGGCGCCGAGACTTCCACTTACGTTTCATCTCGAACATCGATGGCACACACTTCAACGAAGCCACCGCGGACCTGGACCCCGAGGAAACGCTGTTCATCGTGGCCTCCAAGACCTTCACCACGATGGAGACCCTGACTAACGCGCATTCCGCACGCGACTGGTGCCTGGCAAGGTTAAAAGATGATGCTGCGGTGGCGAAACATTTTGTCGCCCTCTCGACAAACAAGGAAGCGGTGGCCGCCTTCGGCATCGATACCGACAACATGTTCCCCTTCTGGGACTGGGTCGGTGGGCGCTATTCCATGTGTTCGGCCATCGGCCTGTCTATCATGCTCTACATCGGGCCAAAGCACTTCAGGGACCTGATCGCGGGCTTCCACGATATGGACGAGCATTTCAGAACCGCACCGCTCGACCAGAACATGCCGGTCCTCCTCGGACTGATCGGGGTGCTGCACAACAATTTCTTCGGCTACGAGACCCAGGCCATTCTCCCCTATGATCAATACCTGCATCGCTTCCCCGCCTATTTCCAGCAAGGCGACATGGAGAGCAACGGGAAATCCACTGACCGGGACGGCCATCCCGTACCGTACCAGACAGGACCGATCATCTGGGGGGAACCCGGAACGAATGGCCAGCACGCCTTTTATCAGTTAATCCACCAGGGTACGAAGATCATCCCTGCGGATTTCATCGGCTTCGCCCAGAGCCACAACCCCATCGGGGATCACCACCTGAAGCTCATGGCCAACTTCTTTGCCCAGACAGAGGCCCTCGCCTTTGGCAAAACAGTGGAGCAACTGGAAGCCGAAGGGGTTCACGCAGACCTGATCCCCCACAAGACCTTTACCGGCAACCGGCCTACGAACACCCTGCTGGGCCGCAAACTGGATCCGCACATGCTGGGAATGCTACTCGCACTCTACGAGCACAAAATATTCACCCAGGGCATCATCTGGAATATATTTTCTTTCGACCAATGGGGCGTCGAACTGGGGAAAGTCCTGGCAAAAAATATCCTCAGCGAGCTCGAAACGGGGGCGGTCTCCTTCGAGCATCACGACAGCTCAACACGTAACCTCCTCTCCCGTCTGGTCGAATGGGCGGGATGAGGCATATACCGGGGCTGATCCTCCTCTGCTGCGGATGCACCCTCATCGCCCAGCAGGCTCCGCCGGTGGCCTCGGAGTCCCCGTTGCGGAAACGGGCACTCGAGCTCTATCGCAGCGCAATCCAACCCCTCGGCACATCGCTTTTCACCACCAGAGATGCGCTGAACGAGGCATGGGAAAAAGAGGGGGACCGACTTTCGGCAGCCGAACTAGAGCAACTCGGCGACACCGTCCCGCTCAACTATGAAGAACTGGCTATCCTCGATGGCGAGGGCCGTATCTTGACAAGCCTTCCGGCCGATGCACCCTTGGGAATCAGCCGTATCAAGGCATTCAACCAGGTCGTCACCGACACGGCCGCGACCGGGCGCACCTTTATCCAGGAAGACCGTCAAGCGGCCGAGGTCGGTCGCTTTCATGTGCTGATTCCCCTGCAGCGGCCCACGCGAACGGCTGCCGGCAAGGCTGCGTTCATGTATGCCTATATGGCGCCCTTCGCCCTGTTCAGCCAAGGACTTTCCGACATCGGGTTGCAGGAGGGAGAGCGTATGTACTTTTTCCGGGATAACGGTGAGTTGCTGTTTAAATCCGCCGAATCATTCGGCGGCATGGCCGACCTGCGCATCCGGAACAATTCGCGCAGCCTCCGTGCCTTGTTTCACCGGGTCCTGGGGGAGCCCGAGGGCACAGGTGACTATACGGGCTTTGGCTTCGCGCGGGCCGAACTGGCCACGCACGAGATTTACTGGCTGCTGCAGGGCTTCATGATGGACAAGTGGATCATTGTCTATGATCGCAGCCGATCCTACTCGCCGGCCGTGAGGGACGGCCCCCTGACCGGGGTTTGGGAGGTTTCTCCAAGAAAGTCGCCCGAGGAGGTCACCTTCCTGATCTACCTCATCCAGGAGGGGCCCTTCTGCTTTCTCCGCGCGAATGGAAAACTCCACAGTTTTACCGCCGAGGCCCGTTACCTGAATGACCAAATGGCTTCAACCCGTCTGGCACAAGCACGCTACGAGGGTGGGAAACTATTTAATCTCGCAGCGACGTACCTGGCCGAGCGCGATGAACTCCGGCTGAATCTTTACCTCCATGCCCCCCAGATAAGGATCGACCAGTACCTGATGCGGCGAATCAACCTCCACCCGCCAAAGTCCGAGCCCGAAACCATGGAACCCCTGCCTGCTTTCTCGGCCGGGAAAATCCGGGAGACCGCAGCCCTGCTCCTCCAGAATGCGGAAGAAGATCTGGGAATGGTCGCACGGTTCATCCAGGTGCACCCCGGCAATGCGGCACGGGAGAGTCTGTACAACCGGATGCTTCAGGGTTACCCGAAAAACACCGGCGCGCTTTATCTGCGGCGGGCCGATCTACACTTGAAACAAGTCCGGGGATCCAACCTGGATACAGCGGCATTTGCCCGGCGGTTTGAAGAGAGCATGGGGATTATGGAACAATCCCGGGAAGCCCTGGTCCTGGACATCCAGGGAGCTCTTGGAGAACACCAACTGCTCGTGCTGGTGCCCGTGTGGTCGGCCGACCGGCGAGTTGTCGGCATGGTCGGCCTGCTGATACCCGCCAGCACCTTCATCGGCATGTTAACCGAGATACTCCCGGATGCCTTCACCGGCGAATTAATGGTGCTGGATCGGAATGGCAAGGTGCTTCATACGGAACGCGCAATCAAGCAGCAGGCCCAGTTGATCAAGGAAACCCTCAACCACCTCGTCGGCCAGGCCGAACTCACCGAATTCGACGCAGAACTGGGCCACAAAGTCGACCTCACCTGTGATTGGGACACCTTAGAGGCCAGAGATCTCAATTGGAAATTTATCGCCTTACACGGTCGGCCGGCCACACCCGTACCGATCAATCAAGCCGAGGGCCTGACCGGCCGATGGAAAGGTCGTTACCAAATTTATACCGCCGCGGGCAAGCTCTCCACGCAGGATGGCGAGATTGAATGTTTTATCAGCCAGCATGGCACCGAAGTGGAGATCCTGACCTCACAAGAGCAGGTGCTTCACAAATTTAAAGGCGTGCTGGAAGACGACGCACTCCTCGCCTGGACCTCCAGCTTCATCCGCGAGAATGGTCGATCCGAATACCTGGCCGCCAAGTTGAAAAATGGAGGGCAGACGATCAGCGGAATCATCTACTTTGAAAACGGGAAAGACATGGAAGAGCACTGGTTCCAGGTGAGCGCAAGTCCGGACGAGTAGCGGGGCCGGGAAGAGCCCTCAGCCAATAAATGAAGAGCCCTCAGCCAATAAATGAAGAGCCCTCAGCCGATGAAATGAAAGAGCTCTCAGCCAATAAATGAAAAGAGCCCTCCACATCGGGAGGGCTCTCATAAAATCAACGGGACATCAATCGAATCAAGCGGGCTGGATCTCCAGGATTTCCTCGGCCAGTTCTTCCGCCATTTCAAAGGCCAGATTCTTTCGGCTTTCGAATTCACGACTCAACAAGGGGCTCTGTCCATCGGCCCAGGCGAAGGATATCTCCTCAACGCCGATGCTCTCGAACATCGCATTGATCGCAGGCGTAAAGGCTTCCCGCGGATCGCCTTCCTTGAATACTTCATCCGAGGAAACCAACAGAATTACCTGCTTGATCGAGTGCTTGGGCACGCAGGCGCCGTCCTTGGTCATATCATACAGCAGGCCCGGGCAGAAAATGTGATCCAGCCAGGATTTCACAATCCCTGGAATGCTGTAGTTCCACATCGGGGTGGAGATTACCAGCACATCAGAACCGAGGACCTTTTCGGCCTGGGCCACGGCGTACTCCGAGGCGGTAATATCCTCTTTCGTCGGCACGTAACCCTCGATCATGACCGGATACCAGAAGTTTCGGTACTGCTCAAAGGACAGCGGAGGAGGAGGCTCCTGATAAAGGTCGCTGTTGTGTACCTCCGTGTCCTCATCGCCGAGTTCAGCGATCTTCATGAAGAATTTAGCCGCGATCTGCTTGGAGGCCGCATCCTCTGTCGGTTGTGGGTTCGCCAATATGTGCAAAATTTTCATAGTTCAAGACTCCAGCACCCACTCCGGGCGTAGGGGGATGTATCACTTGTGACGTCCAATTCAACCTTTATCTGTCGCGGGAACTCAAACAAGAGCCGCTTCGCGCACGGCCACGGCCTTGGCCATGTAGAATCCCATTAAACGCGCATAATCGGCATCCTGGCCAATCTTGGTAAGTTGGGTGTGCACCGTACGTAGGCCCTGGTCTCCCGACTCAGCGGCAACCGCATCCTCATGCCGATTCGCCGGATCCGGATCGAGCATGCGACGCATCACCTCAACCAGGTATGCATTCTCCCGCACGGAAGGCGGCAGGAAGGTCTCCACCTGGCCAGGCAAAGACTCTTTTATCGACAGGAGGTCCGCTTCCTGTAAATCGGTGGGGTCAACTACCGGACGGCCCGCCATAAGCTCCAGGCCCACCATCCCCGTGCTGTAGAGGTCGGCCCGCTCGGATATCGGATCCCTGCGATGCACCTCGGGTGCCATGTAAAGCGGACTGCCAAACAAAATCGTCGACCGTTCACGTGGACGAGCCGCCCGGCCGTAGTCGATCAACTTCACATACCCGAAACGGTCGACCATCACGTTCGACGGCTTCACGTCCGAGTGAATAAAGCCCGCTTCATGCAAGGTCTCCAGGCCCTTGAGAACCATGCGCATAATATAAATCGCAACACCGGGCTGGATCGCGAGACCCCCTTGTTCTGAAGAACGAAAAATCCCCTTGTGGATATCACGCCATTCGTCTTCCGTACACAGGGCCTTGACGCCCTGGTGGTAGACACCCCGAAGGACTTGGCGTAAATCCAGGCCATTGATGACCTCCATCTGAACGTAACCGATTCCGTTGACTTCGTCGTAGGACTCCATGGCCACGAGATTCGGACTGCGCAAGCGATGCAGGGTGGAGACCTGGGAGGCGATACGACCCATGTCCGTCCAGTACTTCTTGGCGTTGGAATAAATTCCCGGGTCAAAGACCTTGATCGCGTGGCGCGTCACGCAGCCCCGCGCACCCTGCCGCAAGCCAACGAAAACGGAACCCTGGCGCCCCCGCCCCAGTTCGCGTTCAAAGGTGTAGGCCACCGGGTAATAAATCGCGCGCTCCTGGATCAGCGACATGTAATTATCGATCAGGGGTTGGCGGCCGATCCCCGTTACGGATTCCGCACCCGTCGACCCGGTTTGGTCCAGACCCGTCATGGTGGAGTTATCCATGCGAGCCTCTGGCTCGCTTGCATACGCTCTGGTATCATCGCCGTTCATAAGCTCGGCCAATATGGCCATGAAGACTGAATAGGCAAATTAAAGGTGAAAAAGTTTGCTTTGAGGATCGCTTGCCGGATCATAATGTCATGGCAAGCAGTACCGTAGAAGACTATATCAAACGCATTTATCTCCAGCAGCAACAGGTCCCGGATACCTATGTACCCCTGGGCCGCCTGGCCACGGACATGCAGGTCGTTCCCGGTACCGCCACCGCGATGGTCAAAACCCTGTCCGAAGCGGGCCTGGTCGACTACCAGCCTCGGGTGGGCGTACAACTCACCTCCAACGGGCGCAAACTGGCACTCCACGTGCTTCGTCGACATCGCCTGCTGGAGCTCTTCCTCGTCCGGACCCTGCACTACGACTGGTCGGAAGTACACGAAGAGGCCGAGATCCTGGAACATGTGGTCTCGGACAAGATGCTGGAACGCATCGACCAACTGCTCGACCACCCGAGCGCAGACCCGCACGGAGACCCCATTCCCAGTTCACAAGGCACCGTGCCGGACCGTCAACTCATCCGCCTCAATGAAATCGGGCCCGATGAACCGGTACACATCAGCCGTATTGTGAACCAGGAACCCGCATTCCTGCGCTTCATCGAGCGCAGCGGCCTTACCCCGGGCATCGAGATCACGATTGACACCTTAGATGACCAGGCGGAATCCCTGACCCTCACCCGCGAGGATGGCGAAACCTTGAACCTGGGCTTGCAGGCCGCATCCAGCATTCTCGTTGCCCGCAGGGAGTAGACGGATCCGAACCCTTGAACCGCGAAGTGAGCTAGGTGGTCTCGTCATCCTGGGAGGCCGGCGGATTATAACTCTCCAGCACCAGGCGAGAGACCTCTTTATCCGGATCTTCCACCAGCGCCTCGTCGGCTATAAACGAGCTCACGCCGGTATTCTGGCTGATCAACTTCAGGCCGTAATGCAGATCCTTAAACCGCTGCTCGCAGATTTCGCGAATCGTCTTCCCACCCTCCCGGCTCATGCCCAACAGCACCTTGCGGGCATCCCGGGTAAATTCCAGGTTCAACTCATACGCATCATGGAAGCGAGCAGCGAATTCATCGACTTCGCGGGTCATCATCAAATCCTGTTCACCCGCATTCGCTTCAAGTAACTCCTCGAGCTTCTGCTGAGGTTCCTGGATAATCGCCTCGTCTACCTCGAAGGAGTCGATGCCGGTAGACGGCAACTCAAATTTAAACGCCCGCAGCTTTTTCTCGAGAACGGTCATGAGTCCCCGCGCACCGGTGTTTTCCTTCTCGGCCAACTCGGCCACTTCCCGTAGGGCGGCATCGGTGAAGATCGCCTCGATGCCATAGCCTTTGAAGTCCTCGATGTACTTGTGGAGAATATTGTCCTCGGCCTGGGTGAGAATCTGCACCAGGTCCTCGCTGAGTAGCCGGTCGAAAGCCACCCGAACCGGGAGGCGGCCGATAAATTCGGGCTCGTAGCCGTAGGTGATGAAGTCCGGCGTTTCCGCGAGCTTTAACCATTCATTGTCATCGACCGAATCGGCCAGCGCGTTGTTAAATCCAATTTGCGTATTCGTCAGCCGTTTGCTGATGATCCCCGACATATCCATGAAGGCCCCACTGACGATGAACAGCATATGCCGGGTATTGATATTCGACCTGCGAGACTTCCCGGAACGCTGCATTTCCATCATCGCCTGCATCTGCCCCATCATGTCCGTCTGGCCCACAAGGTTGACCTCGGTCTCTTCCATCAGCTTGAGCAGGTTCACCTGGACCCCACGGCCGCTCACGTCTTTCGAGCCCTGGCCGGACCGGGCGGCGATCTTGTCGATCTCATCAATGTAAATAATTCCATACTGGGCGAGTTCGACATCGCCATCCGCAACCTTAACCAGGTCGCGAACGATATCTTCGACATCATACCCGACATAACCGGTCTCGGAAAATTTCGTGGCGTCAGCCTTCACGAAAGGCACACCGATCAGGCGGGCGAGCGTTTTCATCAGGTAGGTCTTACCCACGCCGGTCGGGCCGATCAGCACCACGTTCTGCTTGGCATAATCCTTCTTGTTGAGCTCGGGGTGTTCCACGCAACGGCGAACGTGGTTGTAATGATCGCAAATCGCCACGGCCATCGCCTTCTTGGCTTCGTCCTGCTTGACCACGTAACGATCGAGGTAGTCCTTGATCTCGCGGGGCTTGTAATTAAAGGCGCGTATCTTTTCGAGCGTCTCGATACGGGATTCATCCTCCGCATCTCCGCCAAAATCGTCCTCTTTCTCGGTGAAGCCCATATTGGGCGGAACAAAATTCACGCTGGCCTTGCCAAAAAAGTCCTGCAGTTGCTTTTGCAGGTCATCCATCGGGTTGGATTCTTTATCTTTGTCGCTCACATTATCTCCTGGGGCTTGAAAGAATATACGGTGAGAACCATAAATTGCGAAACGAATGCGACGCAAAAGAAATGTGGCTTGTGTTCCCCCCCCTCCCCAGCCTAATGAACGGACGATGCAGCCGAAATTTAACCTGGTAGCACCCGCCGGGGTGCTCCTGTTTGTCCTGCTGGTGGTCATGCTCGGCAGCCTGACCGGACTGTTCACGCAGTCGATTCCACTGGCCGCCGAGGACCCGGAAAAATGGACCCGCCGCTGCATGATGCTCTGGTGCGCCATTTTGCTCTGGCCGTTGCTCAAACTCCTGCGCTGGCCGGGGATCCAGGCAACAGGCTGGACGGTGAACCCCGAGGGTCCCGGGCGGGGCCGCTTGCTCGGTTCCGGGTTTCTCATGGGCACGGGCATGCTTATCCTTTTTTTCCTCGCGATCTGGACGGGCACGCGCGACTGGCACCTGTCGTATACGCCCGCAGAACTTCCCCTGAAGATTTTCACCTACGGAATCGGCGCCCTCACGGTCGCCATCGTCGAGGAAACCATCATGCGAGGGGTCATTTTTGGCTCACTCGCGCGTGCATGGAACACGGCCGGCGCCATGATCCTCATCGGGGTCATTTTCGCTGCGGCCCATTTTCTCGGCCCGTCGGCTTCCGCACTCAAGACCGGCGAGGTCGGCGAGGTAATGCGGTCGACCTTCACGCGCATGGGAGGTGAACCGGACGTGGCCATTTGCCTGCTCAACCTCTTCATGATGAATGCCGTCCTGTGCCTGCTGTTCCTGAAAACCGGCAGCATCTGGATGGGTGTGGGCATGCATGCCGCCTGGGTCTGGGTCAAGCGCCTGAACAGCATTGTTGCCGACAGCGACCATAGCTCCCCCTACCGAACCTGGTTCGGCACGAACTCGGATTTCACCAATGCCTGGATCTGCCTGGCTGTACTGGTCGGTCTCGCGATATGGGCCTATCCCAAACAGGGAGCACGACATGCGTGACTCAGGTTTCTCGGCAGCCTTTGCGAACGTGGACTGGGCGGGTGAACTTGCCGCCCAATTAAGCACAGGCGAGCTGCTGCGCGACGGACGCAACCAGCTCTATCGACTGGAACTTGGGGGCGAAGTCCTCGCGGTTAAACGCTTCGGGAGGGAATCGCTTGCGAAGAACCAGGTCGACCGAAAGCGCGGATCCAAGGCACGAAGGTCGTTTGAAAACGCGGTACACCTTGTGCAGCATCATGTCGGCACCCCGGCACCGGTCGCCTGGTTTGAAAACTGGGACGGCGCCCGGCTCACGAACAGTTACCTGGTGACGACCTTCGCAGAAGGCATGACCGACCTGCGCCTGGAACTCGTCCGATTGTTTCGCGAAGGCGGCATCTGCTCGGAATACATGGCACTCCTCGAGACCGTCGCCGAGGCGCTTGCCCGGATGCATGCCAGTGGCCTCATGCACCGCGACCTGGGCAACCAGAACATCCTGCTGCGCCGCATCGATGAAGCCCTTTACGACCAGGTGCAGTTCATCGATCTGAATCGGGCCCGCATCAAGCACTCGCTCAACCCGAGCGAGCAGGGGAAGGATGCGGCGCGCCTGTATTTTCCCTCCGATTTACGCCGGATCTTTCACGAGATGCTCTTTGCGCCGGAAGCCGTCCCCGAGGCTTTCCAGAAGGCGGAGGCGGCGAGTCGCAAGCAATTCGACCTGCACACGCGCACGCGCAACATCCGCCATCCGATTCGCAACCGAAAACCCGGGAACCACGATCCGGCCACCCGGTATCCGAACGAGCAGGACATGTGGATCTGGGACGATCGCTCCGAACAGGCCATTTCGCTCCTCACCGGGAAAGACAAGCATCGGTATTACTCCCGCAGCAGCCAACTGCGCACCATTCAATCCGCGGTCAAAGCCTTTGCACCGGCCTGGAAACAGTACCGCCAACTGAAAAAAACTTTCTTTGCCGAACCGGTCGACATGCAGCAGCGGGTCGGCATCGCCATCTCGGGAAGAACGGGCGACGCCGAATACGAAGGCCCGCTGCTCGAACAACTCGGAAAGCCCCCGGTACTCATCCGGTTTTACCATCACGAAACAACTGAGGACTGGCAGGCCTTGATCGCCCGGGTGAAAGAACTCAAGTCCGACGGGTTTTCCGTGGCCATCGCCCTCGTCCAGGATCGCACGGCCGTCTCCAACCCCGCCCGATGGGCAGCGTTCTGCGAGACCGTCCTCGGTGCCCTGCATGACCAGGTGGACTTTGCCGAGATCGGCCACGCGATCAACCGGGTAAAATGGGGCATCTGGGATATCCGCGAATACGCGGCGATGCTCGAACCGCTGAAGTCGATCCGGCAGCAATACCCCTCCTTAAGCCTCACCGGGCCTGCCGTGATCGACTTTGAATACCAGCATCTCGTCGCGGCGCTGGACGCGACGCCGAAAGGATTCGCCTTCGATGCGCTGTCGCATCACCTGTACGTCGATCGCCGCGGCGCGCCGGAGAACCGGCAGGGGCCATATGATACCGTGGATAAGGCGGCGCTTGCCCGTGCCGCCGCACGCGGGTCCAGGTCGTGCCGGGATCGCCTGATCATCACCGAGGTGAACTGGCCGTTAAAGGGTGCTGGCGTGTATTCACCCGTCGGATCGCCCTACGACTCGCCGGGTATGCGACATAAGGACCCGAGCGTGGATGAAGAAACCTACGCCCGCTACATGATCCGTTACCTGCTGATGACGCTTTGCTCCGGCATGGCCGAGCGGGTGTACTGGTGGAAACTGGGTGCCCGCGGTTTCGGCCTGGTGGACATCGATGGCCGGAACGAATGGCTGCCGCGACCGGCTTTTCACGTGATGAAGACCTTTCTCAAGCTGACCGCGGGGCAATGCTTTCAATCCAGGCAGGAACCGGAGCCCGGTGTCCATCTCTATGCATTCGACGCATTTACGATTGCCTACGCGGAACACGCGGGGGCCGGGATTGAATTGCCGTTCCAACCGACCAAGACCGTCGACGCGGCCGGGTTTGAATTGGCAGCGAGCCATCAGAAAATTGAACTGGGCCCGGCCCCCTGCTATTTTTATCACTAGCGAATGTGCTTTTGATCATTCTCGCGGGTCATTCCATGCTACAGACAACCGGAATGGACCTTCGTTCGATGCTGCTGGTGGCCTTGCTCGTGGAAACACAGGCGCAGGTGAAACTCCCGACAACGGTACTTCAAGCCACGGAACCCGGCACCAATCGCTCCGTCTTGCCGGAACACTCGCCACTGCGCCCCAGCTTTCTCACCCTGGACGAAGCCCTCGCGCTTCAACCGGGGACCCGGCTCTACCGCCGCCTCGATGCCGTCGCGGCGCATCCGACAACCCAGGGCATCAGCCTGCGCAATACCGGGGCGAACGCGGCGGGACGAACCCTCGTGCTCCGCGATGGCGTGCCCGTCAATGACCCCTTTGGCGGGTGGGTGCCCTGGACGCGTTGGTCCCCGGCGGCCCAGGGCAGGATCCGCACGAGCCGCGATGGCGGCGTGTCACCCGGGGGCTGGTCCAGCCTCGGCGGGACGATTGTGCTGGACCAGGGGACCGAAAACCAGGCGATCATCCGCACGGGATCCTTCCTCGATTTCGATGCGGGACTCTACGCTTCGCACAACCTGTCGGAATCGACCTCGATCCGCGCGGACATCCGCACCGTGGATGCCCCGGGCTATCACCTCCTGCCGGAAGCCAAGCGGGGAGCGGTGGATCAACGCGCCGGATTTAAGTTGAAGCACTTGCACCTGGGCATCGACACCCGGGTCGGCCCGCAGCGGCTACGTGTCAGTCTCGATGGCTACGAGGAGAAACGCCGTAACGGCACCCACCTTTCGCGCAATGCCACCGAGGGCTTCGACCTGCACCTTCGACTGGATACCCGGCACACCCGCTGGTCGGTTTATCACCAGGACCGGACTTTTAAGAATATCTTCACCCGGGTGAACGAGGACCGAAGTTTCGAGCGGGAAGTGCTGGACCAATTCGACGTCCCCGGCAAGGCCTGGGGCTTCGTGCATCGCACCCAGTGGGAAACCGAGGAGCATCAATTTCAACTGGGGGCGGACGCCCGCCGCCTGGAAGGCGCGACCCATGAACGTTTCCGCGACCTCGGGGAGGGCTTCACCCGCGGGCGGTATGCCGGGGGCGAACAAATCCTCGCCGGGCTCGTGGCGATGGATCGTTGGCAAGGGGAGACCTGGCTACTGGAAAGCAACGCACGGCTGGATCTATATCGAAACGAAAACGGCCAGCGGCGCAGCCACGCACTCGCCGATGGCCAGGTCCTGCAAGACCAGGCCTTTCCTGGCCGCGAGAGCGTGGAGCCCGCCCTTCGCCTGGGTGCCTCGCGTCCATTCCAGTCATTCACCTGGCACAATGCCCTGTTCACGGGTACCCGGTTGCCAACCCTTAATGAAACCTACCGGCCCTTTCGCGTCGGCAATGACATCACGATCGCAAACGAAAAGCTCGATCCCGAACGCATTTACGGCGCGGAAACCGGGATGCACTGGAAGCTGGACGATGAACACCGGCTCCGTGCATCCGTATTCTACAATCGCATCGATAACCTGGTCGCCAATGTAAGCCAGGTCGAGGGCCCCGGAAACATCGCACCCTGGGGATTCATTCCCGCCGGTGGCAGCGGACGGCAACGCCAAAACCTGGATCGCGTGCACACCGCCGGCATCGAATGCGAAGGGTCCTGGCGATTGCATGACAAGCTCCACCTTGAGGCCGCCTATCTCTACACGGACAGCGAAGTTGACCGGTATCCCGGCCTCGCGGGCAATCAGCTGGCCCAGACCCCCGCGCACAACGGCACCCTCCTCGCCTGGTGGTCCGCAAATCCAAAACTGCAGGCCGGCCTGCTCGCCCGGGGCTTCAGTGCCGTCTTTGAGGACGACCTCAACCAGCGCCCGCTCGATGCCGCGTGGACAATGGACCTGCTCGCCAACTGGCAGCTGGGCAAAACCCTGCAACTCGCATTTCGGGTCAACAACCTTTTCGATGAGGCCGTAGAGGTGAGGAAAGATGGTAAAGGACGGGTATTCTTTGGACCCCCGAGGGGATTCACCGTAACCGCACAGCACAGCTGGTAAGCCGCTAGCCCACGAAAACAACGTGGAAAAGAGGAGTCCCCCGCACCCGGTTTAAACCGGTGCACACACGCCTGGACCGCGTACCAGAAACGGCTGGTCATCCCCGTTCCTTTCCACTAGAACCTACGGACCCTAACCCGAGGATTACCCTATGAAAACCAAGTTCCCGACCATCTCCCTGCTCGCGATGATGCTGCTTAATGCCCACGCGGAAAAACCCAACGTTCTTTTCATCTTCGCCGATGACATGGCCTACGACACCATCGCCGCACACGGGAACCCCGAGATCAAGACGCCCAACATCGACCGACTGGTCAAGCGCGGCATGACCTTCACCCACGCGTACAACATGGGCGGCTACCACGGCGCGGTCTGCGTAGCCAGCCGGACCATGCTGAACACCGGTGTCTTCCTCTGGCACGCTCAAAAAATAGAGAAGGAACTAAAGCAGTGGCAGGACGACGGTAAGATGTGGTCACAGCTGATGGGGAAAGCGGGATACGACACCTACTTTACCGGGAAGTGGCACGTGAAAGCCGACACCCAGCGCATCTTCACCCGTGCGGAACACACGCGCGGCGGCATGCCCAAGCAGACCAAGGAGGGGTACAACCGCCCCATCGACGGCCAACCCGATCCCTGGGACCCGTCCGATCCCAAGTTCGGCGGCTTCTGGGAGGGGGGCAAACACTGGAGCGAGGTGGTTGGCGATGATGCCTTGAGCTTTATTGACCAGGCCAAGGGTGCCGAAAACCCCTTCTTTATGTATATCGCGTTCAACGCGCCGCACGATCCGCGGCAAGCTCCAAAGGAATACGTCGACATGTACCCGGTGGAGAACATCACCCTGCCCGTACCCTTCCTGGCCGAGTATCCCTACAAGGATTCCATCGGCTGCGGCCGCTCCCTGCGCGATGAAAAACTCGCCCCTTTCCCGCGTACCGAGAACGCGGTAAAGGTCAATCGCCGCGAATACTATGCGATCATCACCCACATGGATGCACAAATCGGTCGCATCCTCGACGGCCTGGAAAAGTCCGGCAAGGCCAACAACACCTACATCGTCTTCAGTGCAGACCACGGACTCGGCTGCGGCCATCACGGCCTGCTCGGCAAACAAAATATGTACGATCACAGCATCCGCGTTCCCTGGATCATCGCCGGGCCCGGCGTACCCGCCGCGAAAAGTATCGATGGAGCGATTTACCTTCAGGATGCCATGCCGACCATTCTCGAGCTCGCCGGTGCGCCGGTGCCCGATTACGTGCAGTTTCACAGCGTCCTCCCCATGATCAAGGGTACGAAGAAGCGCAATTATGATTCGATTTACGGCGCCTACACCATGCTGCAACGCCAAATCACGATCGACAGCTGGAAGCTCATCTACTACCCGAAGATCAGCCGGCACCGCCTGTACAACCTGGGAAAAGATCCGCAGGAAACCAAGGATCTATCCGGGAGCCCGGAGCACGCCCGGCGCATCTCCAGGATGATGAAGGTCATGAAAGACTGGCAACCCGTCACGGGCGATCCGCTGGATCTCGACAAGCCGGTGCCGGCCAAGCCGAGAAAAAAGAAAGCTGCATGAGGCGCCGAGCGGCCAAAGCCCCTCAACAAAATAAATATTGAACAGGGCTGCGGACGCTGCGGGCAGCAGCCCATCGTTCAGGCCATCCGGGCCACGTACACCGCCCCTTTTGACACTCCACCGGTGATGGGGTTCTCAAACGTAATCGTATGCGACTCGGGATGGGCGAACACCTTGCCGAGACGATCGGTAAAATACGCTTCCGGCTCCCCATCGGCCCAGAGGGCAAAGACCCCGTCGGGCTTCAAGTGCAGCGCGAGCTCGTGCAGGCCTTCCTCGGTATAGAAGTGGCTATTCGCCCGATGCAGGACATGCGTGGGCGTGTGGTCGATATCCAGCAGCACGGCATCGTGTTTAACCGCGGGATGCTCCGGATCGAAGCTGTTTGCCACATCGCGTGACCGGGCGAAGAAGTCTGCCTGCACCAGGCGGCAGCGCGGGTCCCCGGTCAGGGTCCTGCCCAGGGGGACGAGGCCGTCCCGATGCCACTCGATCACGGCCTCCAGGGTTTCGATGACCACCAGGGAAGATACCCGGGTGTCCTCCAGGACCGAAACCGCAGTGTAGCCGAGACCGAGTCCACCGACGACGACATTCAGGCCTTCCCGGTCCAGGGCGGCCAGGCCGAGCTTGGCCAGGCGATGTTCCGCCTCGTGGAACAGGCTGGTCATTAGAAAGTCCTCCCCCAGCTTAACCTCGTAGATGTCGGTGTCGCCCAACTCGGGCATGCGCCGACGACGCAGCATGAGGTCCCCGATCGGGGTGGAACGAAAATCGAGTTCCTCGTAATTCCAGCTCATGGGGGACTGTGCGATGATGCAAAGCAGCGGTCAAACAGTAAGGGCCTCGTTTCCCGGGTCAACGCCAAGGCATCCCATCCGCTGAGGCGGCAATGCCGCCGGGACGCAGCTTGTCATTGATCGGCCACGTACAACATATACGCCGCCTGCCTGGACCCTTCATGTATCTTCGCGGGCACGGCTTTTACCTTGAACCCGATTTTGGCCAGGCGAGCCTCAAACTGTTTATTCGCTCCCGCTGACCAGAACACCGCACGCCCACCCGGGTTCAGTGCAGTCCGCACGGCATGCAGCCCGGCCCGGGTATACAATTGCTTGTTATTCGCGGTGACCATTGCGTCGGGGCCGTTGTCGATGTCCAGGAGAACGACGTCGTAGGTGCCGGGTTCCACATCCTGGATAAGGCCGATCACGTCCTCGGTCAACACGTTCACGCGCGGATCATCCAGGAACGCACCGTTCAAGCCCTGAAGGTGTGTCCGATTCCACTCCACCACCACGGGCATCAATTCAACCACATCAACAAGTGTATCCGGACCCACCGCCTCCAGGACACTGCGCAACGTGAATCCCAGGCCCAGGCCACCGATCAGCACCCGCGCGGGCTCACTTTTCCTGAGCTTGGCGACCCCCTGGGTGCCGAGTAAACGCTCGGACGCGTTCGCACGCGAAACCATCAACTCCTGGCCATCCATGATGATTGCATAATCCCCATCGTGCTCGTAAAGCGACATCTTCCCCCCCTCGGAGGTCTCGGTCCCGGCCAACTTGATTCGTGGTTTCATGTCAAAGGTCTTTGATATATCGCGGGCCAGTTAAGACGAAATTGCGGATACTGAACAGGCCCAAATCGTTTTAGATCACGGGCAACCCCCGCAGGCCAGGTAGCCTGTCAATAAGGGATCGACACCCGGATAATTCCAGATACACAAGGGAGGATGAAATATCCAAGCCTCCTGGCAGCACTCACGATCTGCCTAATGAATGCCTGGGCGGCCGGGCAGCAACCCAATGTCGTCATCCTCCTTACGGATGACCAAGGGACCCTGGACGCCAATTGCTACGGCTCGACCGACCTCCGGACACCCAATATCGATCGACTGGCCAAGACCGGCGTGCGTTTTACCCAGG
>JAYGFS010000399.1:0-6189 GCA_046581765.1 Verrucomicrobiota bacterium | reverse complement strand
CAGATTGCAGACGCAACCTTGGTTAGGGGTTTTGATCCACCTTCCAAACTCATCGGATCAGCTACTCAAACCGGGGTAAATATGTCAAGTCAGCCATACACCTGCCCACCACTCAGGGACGAACCATACCGGCGCTGTGTGGTCCGGTTCTTAGTGATCCTTGCTCGAGCGGGGATCCAGCGCATCGCGGAGGCCATCCCCGAGGAAGTTGAACGAGAACAGGGTCAAGGACAGGGCCAAGCCTGGAAAGATGAGTAAACTCGGAAATTCTTCCATATGCTTGGCTCCGTAGTTGATCAACTTACCCCATGAACTGTCGGGATCGGGGATGCCGAGGCCGAGGAAGCTGAGGAAGGCTTCCAGAAGCATGACCGTGGGAATGGTGAGGGTCATGTAGATGACGATCGGGCCGAGTACGTTGGGCAGGATGTGTATAAAAATGATACGCCGGCGGGAAACGCCCAATGCATGACAGGCCTCGACAAAATCCTGCTGCTTAAGCGCCAGCACCTGGCCGCGTACGATGCGCGCCATGCTCAGCCACTCCACGGCCCCGATAGCGAGGAAGAGAAGGATGAAGTTGCGCCCGAATAGGGTCACGATGAGGATTACGAACAGGACATAGGGCAAGGCGTACATGACGTCTACGATCCGCATCATCAGGCTGTCCAGCGTACCACCAATATAACCGGCGATAGCCCCCCAGGTCACCCCGATGAGCAAGGATACCGCGGTCGCGCAAAGGGCCACGGCAAAGGAGATGCGTCCCCCGTACAGCACGCGGGTATACACGTCCCGGCCGGAATAATCGGTTCCCATCCAGTGCGCGCTACTCGGTCCGCTGGCCCCGAGTTCGAGATTTTGCTCCTCGTAGCCGTAGGGCGTCAGCCAGGGGGCGAGCAGGCACAGCAGGATCATCACGGCGAGGGTTACCATGCCGAAGACCGCCAGCTTGTTCCGGCAGAGGCGATGCCCGGCATTTCGCCAGGGAGAGGGGGATCTGCTCATGCCTGGTGCCCTCTTATTTTGGGATCCAGAGCCATCAGGAGGAGATCGACGAAGAGATTAAGCAAGACAAGAATCGTGCCGTAGAGGATGACCCCGCCCAGGATGACGAAAAGGTCACGCGCGAGTGCGGCGTTGACAATGATCGTGCCCAGGCCCGGAATACGAAAGATGGTTTCCACCACGAAGGATCCGGTGATCAATCCTGCGGCGGCCGGACCGATAAAGGAAACGACGGGCAGCACCCCCACCCGCAACGCGTGACCGAGTACGACCCGGATTTCCTTCAGGCCTTTTGCCCGCGCGGTTCGCACAAAGTCCTGGTTCATCACCTCCAGCATGCCGCCGCGGGTAAGACGGGCGATGTAGGCGGCATAGATGGCGCCGAGCGTAATCGTTGGCAGTACCCGATCCTCGGGGTATTCCCAACCGGCCACCCGGAACCAGCCCAGGCCGATGCCGCAGAACAGGGCCAGCAAGGGCCCGAGTACGAAACTGGGAATGCAGATACCCCCCATGGCAAAAGACATCGGGACATAGTCGGACCAGGTATTCGGGCGCCAGGCTGCCAAGAGGCCGCTGATGAGCCCGGTGACCATGGCGAAGAGCAGGGCCCATACCCCCAGTTCCAGGGAAGCGGGTATGGCACCCTTGAACATTTCATTCACGCTGAGCCCGGGATACTTCAGGCTCGGCCCCAGGTCCCCGTGAGCCAGGCCACGCATATACATCAGGTAACGAACCGGCAAAGGCTGGTCGAAACCGTAGTGGGCCTGCACCTGCTTCATGACGGATTCCGGGAGGGCCCGCTCCTGCTCAAAAGGATTGCCTGGAGCCAGCCCGACAATGAAAAAGGTAATCGTCACGATCGCGAACAAAGTCACGACGGTTTCCAGTAGGCGCGCTAGGAGCTTTCGCAGCATGACGGGAGCGGGGCTATGGGTTTCCCAACCCGGGTGGCTGGCATCCTTGCCTGATCAAACATGTATGCGAGGAACTCACGACAATTGGCCTGGAGGCCCTTTGCTGGAACACGAGCGGAAGGGATCATGCTGCACCGGATACAAGTACAACCCGCAGGCGAGCAAAATATCAGGCGTTAAACTCCTGGAAGAGCCAGGTCGACAAGTAGCGTTCACCGGTATCGCAACCGATGGTGATGATGGTCTTTCCTTCGTTTTCCGGACGCTTGGCAAACTCGACCGCGGCATGAATATTACCCCCTGCGCTGATTCCGAGCAGGATGCCTTCTTCGCGAGCGACGCGACGCGCCATGGACCCGGCTTGGTCCTCGGTAATATGCATGACTTCATCGACATAATCGGCATGGTAGTTTTCCGGGATAAACCCGGCACCGATGCCCTGGATCTTATGCGGACCGGGATCACCGCCCGCGAGCACAGGCGAACCCTTGGGCTCCACCGCAACGGCATGGAAATCGGGATTGCGTGTTTTCAGGAGGCGCGAAACTCCACTGATGGTACCGCCGGTTCCCACTCCGGCCACGATCGCGTCGACCTTCCCGTCCGTATCGGCCCAGATTTCCTCGGCCGTGGTCTCGGCGTGGATATCCGGATTCGCCGGGTTCGTGAACTGTGAGGGCATAAAGGCATTCGGTGTTGCGAGGAGCAACTCCTCCGCTTTCGCTATCGCACCCGGCATCCCTTTTTCGGACGGGGTGAGAATTAATTCAGCACCGAGAATCCTGAGCAGTTGGCGGCGCTCAACGGACATGCTTTCCGGCATGCATAGCTTGAGCTTGTACCCCTTGGCTGCACAGACAAAGGCCAAAGCGATGCCGGTATTCCCGCTGGTCGGCTCAACGATGACCGTGTCACCTTTGATTTTTCCCGAAGCTTCCCCGGCCAAAATCATGGCCTGGCCAATACGATCCTTCACGCTACCCAACGGGTTGTGAGATTCCATTTTCACCAGGACGGAAGCCTTGGCCCCGTCGGTTACGCGGTTCAATTTCACCAGCGGGGTTCCGCCAATGGTGTCGGTAATATTTGCTGCAATGCCCATTGTTAATTCTCCAGTTAATCTCGTACGCTGGTATCTATCGGATTCCATCCCTGCTGGCAATTGCGAGGGTGATGAAAAAGGATTATATTCCGGTCCGGGCTTGAAAGGGCTGTAGTGCCATGGCAGACCCTTCTGTTTCACTTCATACGGAGCGCATACATGTCGATTTTTAAAGCCTATGATATCCGCGGCATTTACGGGGAGGCCCTTTCCGACGAACTGGCCTACAAGATCGGCCGCGCCTTCGTCACCTTCCTGAACTGCAAAAAAGTTGTTGTGGGCCGGGACATGCGCCCCCATTCCGAAGCCCTGAAGCGAGAGCTTTTCCGGGGCTTGACCGGGCAGGGTGCGGATGTCATCGACCTGGGACTGGCATCTACCCCCATGAGCTATTTCGCCAATGCCCAACTCGAGGCGGATGCGAGCATTATCATCACCGCCTCCCACAATCCGGGCGAATACAACGGCTTTAAGCTCTGCCGTGAAAAGGCCATCCCCATCAGCGGCGCCACCGGCATCAAGGAGATTGAGCAAATCGTGATGGACGAGGCCTTCGACCCGCTGGCCGAAACGCCGGGAACCCTCAGCACCCACGACATCCTCCCCGCTTACCGGGATCATATCCGCTCCTTTGCCGACATCCAGCGTCCGCTCAAGATCGCGATCGACTACGCCAACGCCATGGGCATTTACGAGGGCAAGGTCCTTGACGGCTTGATCGACAGCGATCCCCTTTTCGATGAGCTGGACGGGGCCTTTCCAAACCACGAAGCCAACCCCCTGGACGCTGATACCTATACCGACTTGCAGCGGATGGTCCGTGCGGGAACCTACGACTTCGGCATCGCCTTCGATGGCGATGCGGACCGGGTGGGTTTCGTCGACGAGAAGGGCGAAATCGTTTCAATGGACCTGATTACGGCCCTGATTGCCCAGGCCCTGTTGAAAAAGGAAAAGGGGACGGTGCTGTATGACCTGCGTAGCAGTTGGGCGGTCAAAGAAGCCATCGAGGAAAGCGGCGGCACGGCGGTCATGTGCCGGGTGGGCCATGCCTTTATCAAGAAACAGATGCGGGATCACGACGCGATATTCGCGGGCGAGCTTTCAGGACATTATTATTTCCGGGAAAATTCCACTGCGGAAAGCTCCGCCCTGGCCGTGATCTTCATCGCCAACCTCGTGTCATCATCCGCTCGGCAACTCTCCGAGTGGGTCGCGCCGCTCCAGCGTTACCATGCGAGCGGCGAGATCAATTCCCCCATCAGCCAGGATGCCGAAGCACTCATGCAGCGTTTACGAGAAACCTTCCCGGGTGGGCAAGTTTCGCAACTCGACGGCCAAAGCATCGAGTTTGACGACTGGTGGTTTAACGTCCGCATGTCGAACACAGAGCCCCTGTGCCGCTTGAACCTGGAAGCAAAAACGCAGGCCATGATGGAAGAACGTCGGGACCAGATCCTGGAGTTGATCCGCAGCGGTTGAGCAATCCGGGCCGGGTGGGGAACACCGGGGTATAGAGCAACGCGAACCCATTCGTGCGCGAAAGCTTCACACGCGATTTGACGTAATTCCCTTTACCCGCCGCCGACATCCGCGTAGACCTGGTTTAACCCGGAGAACGCCGATGAGAGCTTTTCTTTCAATCACCTTGCTGAGCCTGGTCACCCCCCTCGCCTCCAGCCATGCTGCGCGCTATGTGGATCAGGAATTCAAGATTATCTACCAGGTTTATTCACCCACGTGGGATTTTTATGATTCAGCCTGGGCCCTGGAGGCCGAGTTGCAACGCTGGTACAGCGACACCCTTGGCTATGCCATTGTCGGCGGCTTGCAGGAATGGACGCCGGCCCGGCGACCGAAGGAAATCCTTCGCTTCAACGAGACCCTCGTGGTCCGCCGCAATTTTGCCTACATCCCCATGGGGGTATATGTGCTTTACCGGCCGATCGTGAATGAGTACCTCAGCCTGACCTTCGCCGCGGGGGGGCGTTTCGCGGTAGGTGCCACGACGGCCACGGCAGATGTGAGCGTCGACACTTCGGAGGGCGTCAACCGTATCCGGGCAGGCGGCATGGATGTCGGAACCAGCTTTATGGCCAGCCTCGCGGCCGACCTGGAATGGCGCTGCACGGAGAACACCTACCTGTTCGGCGGCGTCGGGTATCAGCAGGACATTCTCCCGGGGGAGATCGCCTTTGCGGGCAGCAAGTTCGCCGACAATGAATTGAGTGCTCCCTTCTTCCGCATCGGGGTCGTCATCGACATGTAGGAGGGGCCGGGATGCGTGAAGAACGTTTCAGGTGGGCCTTCCCGCCTCACGCACTTTCTCAGCGATCGCCCAGCGGCGCGGGAGGTTCAGCAGGCGTGGTTCGCAATTCGATTTCCGGCAGGTCCTTGTCCGGTTCAAGGAAGTTGGAGTCCAGGGGCTTTTCCTGCAAGCCAGCGGGGCGGGTCCCCGAACGAGACGCGTCGTCCAGATCCTCGCCATCCACGTCCACATCATCGATCGAAATTTTGGGCGACTGCTGCAGGAGACGGTTAAAATCCCGGTTCTCTTCGGATACGGCTTTCAGCGCATTTTGCTCTTTGCGGAAGTCTTCCATGAAGAAACTATACATGAAATAAGCCCAGCCACAGAACAGGCAGGCGAAAACCAGCCAGAAAAACACCTTGCCGACCGTCAGGCCCGGTTTACGCGGGGGCGCATACCGCTCATGGTCGGGTACAAGGTCATCCACCAGGGATCCATCGGAGCCCGCGCTTATCGACTCCGTCGTGGGAGATGAAAGTTTCGTACTCGTCGCAGCAGCCGGATCCAGGCGCTTGCGCCGGTATTGCTTTAATTTCGGATCGTATTCGTACATGTTCGACATGATTTAATGGATGCTCATTGCACACTGTTTCATCCGCTCCTTGCATATTTTCAAGCAGAATCAGCCTGCAAAACATGCCGAAATTCGCTAATCTCCAGTTCATGGAGCAGCTCTTCGCCTATGGTACCCTGATGCACCCTCCCCTCACCGCCGAGGTGATCGGCCGGATGCCGGAATCCCGGGCCGCTCGCCTGAACGGCTACGCACGGTACCGGATCCGCGGCCTCTGGTATCCCGGGATCGTACCCGCGGAGAACATGTATGTCGACGGATGCTTGTTTTCCGG
>JAYGFS010000380.1:0-5710 GCA_046581765.1 Verrucomicrobiota bacterium | reverse complement strand
TTGCGTATCTTGACCAGCTCGGTGCCTTCGGCGAGGAGCTCGCGTCCGGTCTTCTGACGTTCGGGCTTCTCTTCACCCTCTTCAGCTTCTTCGCCCTCTTCCGTTTTAGCCTTGGCTTTCTTGCCGCCTTTTTTGGCTTTCTTGCCTTCGGCTTGCCCGGCAGCCGGTGCTTCCTCGGCGGGGGCAGGTGCTTCGTCACCCTCTTCAGCTTTAGCCTTGGCTTTCTTGCCGCCTTTTTTGGCTTTCTTAGCTTTGGCTTTCCCGGCAGCAGGCGCTTCCTCTGCAGGTGCAGGCGCTTCCTCGGCAGGGGCAGCCGCTTCCTCGGCAGGGGCAGCCGCTTCCTCGGCAGGGGCAGCCGCTTCCTCGGCAGGTGCAGCCGCTTCCTTGGGAGTGGAAGTTTCTTCTTCGGGCGCCTTATCTTCTTCGTCAGACATCATGGTGTTCGATTCCGTTAAAAATTTTACCTACTTGGCGCGTGCTGCACCACGGACAGCACCGGCCGTACGACGCGGACCTTTCCGCGTGCGGGCATTCGTGCTGGTCCGCTGTCCGCGAACCGGAAGGCCACGGCGATGCCGGATCCCCCGGTAGCTACCGATACTGATGAGACGACGCACGTTGGCCTGCACCTCACGGCGCAGGTCACCTTCCACCACATAATCTTCATTGATTATACCGGCGATGCGGCTGATTTCTTCGGCGGTCAAATCGTCCGCTTTCGTTCCGGCGGCAACCTGTGCTTTCTCCACAATTGCCGCGGCGCGCTTCGGACCGATTCCATAAATATACTGCAGCGAATATTCGACTCGCTTGCGACCCGGGATGTCTATTCCCATTACTCGTGGCATATATCGTACTCCTTCAATCAACCCTGACGTTGCTTGTGGCGCGGATTCGTACAAATCACACGCACGATGCCTTTGCGCCGGACAACCCGACACTTATCACACATTCTCCTGACGGAACTTCTTACCTTCATGATCTCACCTTGTATCGGGCGATTCAGCAAACAGGATGCACCCCTTTGACATATCATAGGGGGACATACGGACTTTCACCGTATGGCCTGTACCCAGATCCCGCCCTTTATCGCGGTCCAGACCCTTACAGAAGGCCACGAAATCGTGCCCATTTCTCAATTCTGCACGAAAAGTGGAGGAACCTAGCTCATGCACCAGCACGGCGTCGAGTAAAATTTCTTCCTTTTTAATCATTGTCGAGTACGGTCAGAATCTCTGCATGGCCATCCATGACAGCCACGGAGTGCTCCACGTGCACGGAGGGCAAACGATCGGATGTTACCACGGTCCAGCCATCGTCCAGGAGCTGCACCTCGGCCATGCCCATATTGACCATGGGTTCGATAGCTAAGGTCATGCCGCGCTTGAGTTTAGGGCCCTTTCCTGGTGGTCCATAATTCGGAATCTGGGGATCTTCGTGCATTTGTCGGCCCAGGCCGTGACCAACGAAATCGCGGACGACGGAATAGCCGTTTTCCACCACGACGCTTTCTACGGCGTGGCAGATATCGGTAAGTCGACCGCCAGCGACTGCTTTGGCGATACCCGCCCCGAGTGCTTGTTCGGCCGCCTGAACGAGGCGAACAATCTCCGGGTCGTCCACCCCGACCATCACGGTGGTGGCATTGTCGCCAACGAAGCCATCGTAATGCACGCCGACATCGATACTGACAATATCGCCCTTTATGATCCGACGCTCGTCGGGGATGCCGTGCACGACCACTTCGTTGACGGAAATGCAGGTATAGGCCGGAAAGCCCCGGTAGCCCTTAAAAGCACTCTTGGCCCCCGTTTCCCGCATCATATCGCGGGCGAACATATCCAATTCCTTGGTGGTGATGCCAGGGGTAACCATATCGGCCATGGCGTGCTTGATCTTCGCCGCGACCCTTCCGGCCTGGCGCATTTGATCCAGTTCTTCATCGTTTTTAATAATGATCATGTCTTCACCACGTCCAGGATTTGACCCGCTGACACTTCGGGGTCCTGTGTCGCGTCAATCCACGTCAGGCGGCCCGATTCGTCATACCACCGAATCAACCCGGGTGCGGCTTCTTCGTGCAGTTTCAAGCGCTTTGCTACATTCTGTTCAAAATCATCTACCCGCTGCACCAGCGCACCACCACAGGCATCACAAATGCCTGCGGACGTCGGCGGGTTCCACACCCGGTTGAACACCGTTCCACAACCCTCGCAACTTCTGCGGCCCTGCAGGCGCTCAACCAGCACCGCTTCATCGGCCTGCAACAAAAATGCCCCTGCCAACCGCCCACCTAAGTCACCCAACAGCGAGTCCAATCGCCGAGCCTGTGTTTCGGTGCGAGGGAACCCGTCAAAAAGGATTCTCGCTCCGCGTCCGGCCTCAACCAATATGCCCTTAACCAAGGCCAAGGCCAGTTCATCCGGGACGTACTCGCTACGCTCCATGTAGGAACGAGCTGCAATCCCGATCTCCGAATGAGGACTTTCCATCTCCTGCCGAATTGCATAGCCGGTAGAGATGTGTTGGAAGTCCGATTCCCGGGCAACCGCCGCAGCGATGGTGCCCTTGCCTGAGCCCGGAGCACCTAACAGGACAGCCGCCTGCATCGCGTTACCGCTTGAGCTTACCTTTCTTGAGGAATCCATCGTAATGACGATTCAACAAGTGCGATTCAATCTGCCGCATGGTATCCAGCATAACACCCACCATGATCAGCAAGCTGGTCCCGCCAAAAAAGCTGGCGACCAGAAAATCAATCTGAAATTGGCGATTCAGCAACATCGGGAAAACAGCAATGAATGTCAGTGCGAGGGCCCCGGCCAGGGTCAGGCGGGTCATGGTACGATCCAGGAACTCGGCCGTGGGTTTACCCGGGCGAATACCGGGGACGTATCCCCCGTTCCGCTTGAGATCATCCGCGATCTGAATGGGGTTGAATTGAGTCGCCACCCAGAAATAAGAGAAGAAAAGGATCATCAGGCCATATACCAGGATATACGAGGGCGCACCCGGCTGAAAATTGGCCACCATTTTCTGGGCCCAGGGAGCCTTGATCACGCTGAGGGCAATCCCGGGAACCATGAGGATGGCCTGGGCAAAGATAATCGGCATCACACCCGAGTAGTTCACCCGCAGGGGCATGTACGTGGACTGGTCGCCATACACCTTGTTACCCACCACCCGCTTGGCGTAGCGCACGGGTATTTTGCGGACCGCCTGGGTAATCGCCACGGTTCCTGCCGTGACCAGGAAGAAGGTAAGCAGGAGTGCAACAAGATGGAAAATACTGAAATTCGCGGTGGCACCCTCGGGTGCCGTGAACATTCCGTACAGGGTTTTGATCGCCTGCGGGAGCGAAGAAATAATACTGATGGTGATAATCAGCGATATACCGTTCCCGATACCCCGATCGGTGATCTGCTCACCCAGCCACATGAGCAGCATGGAGGCACTGGTCAGGGACAGGACCGCCATCATCTTAAAGCCCATCCCGGGATTCGGAACAATGGCCGCACCCAGGTCGGCAAAGCGCGCGGGATTCTCGAGGGCCGCGGCCATGACCCATCCCTGGACGATACACAAAAGGATGGTTAAATAACGGGTGTACTGGGTGATCTTCTGGCGACCGACATCGCCTTCACGCGACAGCCGTTCCAGGGTGGGGACGACGGCCGTCATCAGCTGCAGGATAATTGAAGCACTGATGTAAGGCATGATGCCCAGTGCGCCGACAGCAAAGTTTTCCAGTGCGCCACCACTGAAAAGGTTGAAGAGCCCCACCACGCCGCCAGCCGAACCTTGCGCCAACTGATCCATCAGGGCTGCCAGGGCCTTGGGATTGATCCCCGGCGCCGGGATGGTGGCAACGATGCGGCAGATGAAGATCAAGGAAAGGGTGAAAAAGATCCGTTGCCGAAGCTCCGGCACCTTCAGGCTATTAACAAAAGCGGATAACATGGTGAATCAAGTCCGTGGGTTGAATCGCCGAAGAGGAATCAGGATTCTTCGCTCGCCTCGTCCGGGGCTTCTTCCGCAGCCGCCTCGGTTTCGGCCGGTTCAGGCTCGGTGGACGGCTCAGGCTCGGCAGCCGGCTCAGGCTCGGCGGCCGCTTCAGCCGAGGCCTGCGCGACAGCTTTAGGCGCCTTGGCGGGCTTCCTCACCTTTTCGACCTTCTCGATCTCGACCATGGTACAGGTCCCACCGGCCGCTTCGATGGCCGTGCGGGCAGATGCGCTGAAAGCATCCGCGGTGATGTTGAGCTTGATCGTCAGCTCCCCCTTGCCAAGAATTTTCACCCCGTCAAAGGGCCCGTTTGTCAGGCCGGCAGCAGCCATGGCAGCCAGGCTGACATCGGCACCGTTTTCAAAGGCTTTCTCCAGTTGCCAGAGATTCACCGGAAGCATCTCCTTGCGGCAAAAATTGGTAAATCCACGGCGCGGAATGCGCTGGATCAGGCGAAGCTGCCCCCCTTCAAACAACACCTTGTGCTTGTGGCCCGTACGCGCCATCTGCCCCTTGTGCCCCTTGCCGGAGGTTTTACCCATGCCGGATCCGTGTCCACGTCCTACCCGCTTGCGACGGTGCTTGGCACCCGGCGTATTTTTTAGGGAATGTAAGTTCATGTTCCTGCCCTAAGCCCTGCGCATGGCATCGATTTCCTGCTTGGAGCGCAGTTGATCCAAGGCCGCAAAGGCTGCTTTCGTTTGATTGATATGATTGTTGCTTCCCAGGGACTTTGCCAGGACATCGCGCACACCGGAAAGCTCCAGAACCGCGCGCACTGCGCCACCGGCAATGACCCCGGTACCCGGACTCGCCGGCTTGATAAGCACTTTGCCTCCGCAAAACTCACCATAAACCTCGTGGGGGATCGTGCCGTCTTTACGCGTCACATATACCATTCGCCGGCGGGCCAGTTCGTTGCCTTTACGGATTGCATCCGCGACCTCGTTGGCCTTGCCCAGGGCATAGCCTACGCGACCGTTTCGATCTCCAGCCACCACAAGGGCGCTGAAACTGAAACGACGCCCCCCCTTGACGACTTTGGAGCAACGCTTGATATTGACTACCCGCTCCTCCACCTCGCTGGATTCCTTCTTCCAGCCTCTATTATTAGCTGTTCGATTATCAGTACTAAATGCCATGTTCGTTTCCGTTTCGTGGAATGATTAAAATTTAAGGCCGGCCTCACGAGCCGATTCGGCAAGAACTTTCACATTGCCTGCGAAAGAAAATCCGCCGCGATCGAACACGATGGTTTCGATCCCTTTCGACTTGGCGACCTCTGCAGCCAGGGTCCCCAGCTTCTGCGCCGATTCCCGGTTGTTGCTTGCACCTTTTAATTCGCCGGCTTGCGTAGAAGTCGCCGCCAGGGTGACTTGCGCATCGTCGTCAATAAACTGCACATAGATATGCTTGCAGGAGCGATAGACGGCCATGCGGGGGCGCACTGCGGTACCGCGGATCTTATTGCGAATCCGGTAATGCCGCCGCCGACGGCCATATGCTCTGGTCTTTAATTTCATGCTTTTGCCGGTGATTATTCTTAACCTTGTTGCGCCGTAACGGGCTTAGGATACGGCTTTACCCACCTTGCGACGGATGACTTCACCCTGGTAACGAACGCCCTTACCCTTGTAGGGCTCGGCTTTGTAATAGGACCGAATCTGGGCCGCCGCCTGTCCGACCTTCTGCTTGTCGGCACCGG
>JAYGFS010000323.1:0-4941 GCA_046581765.1 Verrucomicrobiota bacterium | reverse complement strand
CACTCACCTCCTGCTGCTTCCCCTCGATATACGCCTGGATGTGTTCGATCTCCTGGAAGCGTGCCAGCATCGCCTCGTCGCAGAGCTTGATGGTGTTCACATCGACCAGCAGGCTGCGCTTGATGCGCCGCCCATCGCTTTCCGACATGCCCCGCCAGTTTTTAAACGACTGCGTGATCAGGGCGTAGGATGGCACCGTGGTGATGGTTTTGTCCCAGTTCCTCACCTTGACCGTGGTCAGGCCGATCTCCTCGACGTCGCCGTCCGCACCATGGCTGGGCATCTCCAGCCAGTCACCCGGTGCCAGCATGCGGTTCGAGGCGAGTTGAATCCCCGCAACGAAACCGAGGATGACGTCCTTGAAGACCAGCATAAGTACGGAGGCAAAAACCCCCAGGCCTCCGAGCAGGACTAGGGGGGATTTACCCGCGAGAATCGCGACCATTATGATCAGGGCCACGAGGGCCGCAAGCAGCTTGATCACCTGGATAAAGGTCCCGACCGGGATCCGCTGGGACGCCTCGGTCCGCCGGTAAAGGGCATGCCCCGCATTCAGGCCGGAATCGACCAGGAAGAAGCCAACCAGCACCAGGTAAAGGCCCGCGATGGCGGTGATGAGATTCGCGAGCCCGGGCGCATCTGCCAACAAGCCCGGACCCACCATGTAAATCATCAGTGCGGGCACGAGATGGGTCGCCCAGCGGAAAACCCCGTGGCCGAACAATTCATCGTCCCAGGTAAACGAGGTTCGCTTGATGACGGCCTTGACCCAGCGCAGGAGCAATGGACGGACCACCGCATACAGGAGGAAGGCAAAAACGCCCAGGCCCAGCAACAGGATGCCCATGGCGAGTGGCGTGGCGACTTGCTCCGGCACCCAGGCTTGGTTTTCGGCCCAGGATATCAAGCGCTCGGCCAGGCTCAAGGCCCCGTCGTTGACCGCGGAGGCGGCTTCTTCAAGGGGTTCCACCGCCGTCGCCAGGACATTCGTTTGCGTCGTATCCGCCATGCGAAGACGGTTAGGGTATAGGGAGAGAAATTAACATCCCAAAGATGAATTAGTTCGGCGGGATCCCCCTTGGCAGGGCGCATAAAAACCCCCTAGAGTGCGACATGGCAAAACCCTCGATGGTCATACTTTCCGGCCTGTTGTTGACCGGCTCCCCCGCCCGCCCGGCTGAAGCAAACCCGGAACCGGCACTCAAGGCGATCGATCGCTGGCTCCACCTGGCGCCGGCGGAGCGCGGGTCGAATATCCCCCGGCACCCCTTGTCCGAGGTCGAGGCCGCGCAAGCCATCCAGCTCGTCTGGAACACCCTCCGGGAAGAAGCCCTTGAAACCCGGAAGCACGAGATGCACTGGAACCCGGCTTCCAAAGACAAGGCTATCCAGCGCGGCGTGGTAAAGGCCGCCGACAAGGAAATGACGTACCTGGTGAAACAATTCGGTGATGCCCCGCGGGGGAAGCGAAGCCTCTGGATCTCCATGCACGGCGGGGGTGGGACGACCCCTGCGGTGAATGACCGGCAGTGGAGGAACCAGATTCAACTCTATGCCCCCAAGGAAGGTTTCTACCTCGCCCCGCGCGCGCCTACCGACACATGGAACCTGTGGCATCAAGGGCATATCGACGCCCTGTTTGACCGGCTGATCGAGGACTTCGTCATCGCCCATGGCGTGGACCCCAACCGGGTCTACCTGATGGGCTACTCGGCCGGCGGAGACGGGGTATACCAATTGGCCCCGCGCATGGCCGACCGCTTTGCTGCGGCCGCCATGATGGCCGGCCACCCCAATGATGCCTCTCCGGCCGGCCTGCGGAACCTGCCCTTCATGATCTTCGTCGGCGGAAACGATGCCGGGTACAAGCGGAACACGGTGGCCGCCCAGTGGGGTGAAAAATTAGCCCGGCTCCGGGACGCCGATCCCGATGGCTATGTACACAAGGTCACCATCTATCCCGGGCTCGGGCACTGGATGGGGCACCGGGACGCGGAGGCCCTGCCCTGGATGGCCGCCCACCAGCGACATGCCTGGCCCAAGCGCGTGGTCTGGAAACAGTCGAGCCGGACCCACGATCGTTTCTATTGGCTGGGCCTTCCCGGGAACAAGGCGAAAAAGGGCCAGGAGCTGCGCGCGGAAATCAAGGGCCAGGTAATCGAGCTCTACCGCACGGGCGGTTCCACCCTTCTCCTGCGACTCAACGACGCCCTCATCGACCTGGATCAACCGATCACCGTCCACGCAGACGGCCGCACGGTATTTGAGGGCAAACTCGAGCGCCGTGTTTCCGCGATCTGGAATTCCCTGAATGCCCGTCTCGACCCGAGCTCCGTCGCCACCGCAGGATTGGAAATCGGCGGCTCCGACCCCTAGGCCCAGTTGTCTCACCGAGCCGTCACGACGTGAGCGATGTGCCCGTTGGCGACGCAAGCGTTTCCGATAGCGCTCAGCCCAAGGCACTCAAGTCGGAGAGCTCGACGCAGTACCCGTCGGGATCGAGGACGAAAATCTGCCGGGCACCATCCGGACGATCCTTGGGGCCGATGTAATCAACCCCCGTGATCTCCAGCCGTGTGCACGCCGATTCAATGTTTTCCACTTCAAGTGCCAAGTGAACCCCACGCGGATGGCTGAGCACCGCTTCTTCACGACCGAGGATCAGGTGCAGTTCACTGAGCGGACCAAGGGCATACCACTGGCCGGGGAAGTCAAACGCCGGCCGGGCCTTGGTGGAAAGGCCGAGTACCGTCCCGTAAAAATGATGACTGGCATCGAGGTCCGCGACCAGCAGGGCGACATGGTTGAGATCCCTGATATGCATAGTACCTGCATAGCGTCCTGGAGCAAACCGTGTCGATACCCATGCGCAAAGAAGCACCCACGGCAAATTTATCGCATAAAGGGTTGTCATTTATGGGGGTGGGACGGTTATAAATTAGTATTACACCACCAACATCATGCGACCCTTCTCCCATGTAACACGCCATCTCTTCCGCGGAAACCGGTACCTTCTCATCGGCCTTGCCGCAGGGGCATGCTCGCTCCGGGCAGCGGTGTTGGACGGGGTGGAAGACCAGACCGGAAAACTGGATGCCAAACCAAGATGGAATGCTGATTTCGATGACCGCACCGTCAGTCACTTGATGATCCAGGCGGGCCAGGCCTTTAACCAGGGGGACCTGCGCACCTCGCTGAAACACTTGCGCGCGGCCAAGCGGCGCTTGCCCCTCAGCGCAGAAATCAAACTGTCCACCTCCCACATTCTTGCCCGCCTGGGACGGTATGATGAAGCACTTGAAGAAGTTCTCACCCTGCTCGACAGTGAACCCAAGAATCCCGGATACCTGCGGCTCATCGGATTTTGCCTCGAAAAAATGAACAAGAATGACGAGGCGATCGAGATCTACGAGCGTCTTTCCAGGGTCGCCAAGACCAGCGAAAAACCCTTCATTTATCTCGGCGCGGTTTATTTCCGCATAGGCAACATAGATAAATCCATCGCCTCGTACCAGAAGGCCACTGAGATCAACCCGAACGATGCCGCATGCCTGGAGGCCCTGGGATCCGCCTGGTACCAGGCCGAACGCCATGACGAGGCCATCGATGCCTATAAAAGGGCCATCTCGGTTGACCCGGAATTTGCGGAAGCCCATAACAGCCTGGGCACCGTCTATTATGCGTCCGGGGAAATTGAACAAGCTATGCTGTCCGTGCAGAGGGCACTGAACTTTGATCCGCGCATGGCACGCGCCTACAACAACCTCGCCGGTATGTATGCGCTACAAAAGGATCCCATGACGGCGCTGGAACTCCTCACCGTTGCCCTGGATCTCGACCTCTTTTCCGCCAATATATGGGCGAACACCTTCCTCGCCCTCAACGAGGTCATCCAGAAACCCGCCGACTGGAAAATGCCCGGACCGTCTGACGAACTGGAGCCCAAGCTACTGGGTGCCTGGCACTTCCGGGAAGCGAGCAAATATACGAAGGGCAAGGACCTCTTAAAGGCCTTCCAACACCTGATCGCGGCCATCCAGGCTGATCCGGGCGCGGGCCAGTACTACGACCAGATCGGCATGATTATCACCCAGAGTAACTTCCCCACCATCGGGATGCATTTTTTCCGCATGGCGATCGCCTTGAATCCCAACAACCCTTCCGCGCAGCAAAACCTGCAGGAACTGGCTAAATTCATGAGCGAAACCCGATATAAACACGCGCTCTCAAGCCTCCAACAAGCGATCAAGGAAAACCCGGAAAGCGCGGGCACCCACTACCAGCTCGCGATGATGTACGCAATCAACAAGAACCTTTCCAACGCGATTCCCCATCTCGTGCGTACCGTCCAGATCCAGCCTGAATACATTCCGGCCCGCATCAGCCTTTCCCGCTCCCTGCGTTTAATTGGCCAGTTTGACTCCGCAATGGAGGCTATGCTCTCCTCGTTTACCATCGATATTCGTTCCTTTGATGCCTGGCTGCAGCTGCTGGAATCCGTTCGACTCATGCTCCCTAAACTCGACGACTGGGAATTTCCCATGCCGGAAGACACCTTGAAGATGTCGGCCGAGGAGTACGCGGCCTGGCATTACAGGAAGTCCAGCCAGTATAAAGCGGATGACACGAATGCCTGGGTAAAGGCTTCTCAGCATCTCTTTGAAGCCATCCTTAAAGACCAGGCAACCAGCGAGTATTTTGTCGAGATGGGGTTGATCCTGGATAAACACATCAGCACGCGCATCGCCTTACCATTTTTCCAGCTCGCCGCAGAAATTGCCCCTGAATCGGAAACCATCAAGCAGCAGGTTGCGTCCAGTCGCGAGAAAGCCTATATTGAGAGCCTCGAAGCTCAGCGCACACGGCTACTCCAGGCGACAGAGCAGTTTCCGGAAAATCCGGACAACTATGTCAAGATCGCCATTCTCTACGCAGAAAACA
>JAYGFS010000316.1:0-3074 GCA_046581765.1 Verrucomicrobiota bacterium | reverse complement strand
CCGCAGGCTCCGGTCGAGCATCTCCAGGATCAGCTTGCGGCGCTTTGCATCACGGTACTGTGGCCCACCATGACCGGCGCCCTCGACAACCTGGAAGGTCGCGTCGAGTCCGGCCGCATCATACGCCGCCTTCATGCGCTTGCCATGAATCTCCGGCTCATCCTTGTCTGCACCGCCCGCCAGCATCATGATCGGGGGATCGTCCCTGCTCACGTGACCCGTCGCGCTGGCCATCCGGGCTTTCTCCAGGTTCTCGGAAGGTTTGCACCCCAACAAACGGTAAATGGGACTGCCCGGATGATCGAAACGCGCCTTGTTCTCCACCGCGTCGTAGAGCAGGTCGGCGGGACAGAACAGGCCGAGACCGGCCTGCACGCGGCTGGACTGGTCGAGATTCCCCCCTACCTCGCCTTCCAGTTCTTTCACGTCGCCGCTGGTTGCCAGCAGCAAGCCCAGGTGCCCCCCCGCGGAAGCACCCGAGGAACCGATATTGCCCCCGTCGATCCCGTAGGTATCGGCATTCGCGCGAAGGAAACGTACCGCACCCTTCCCGTCGTGAATCTGTGCGGGAAAGGGCGCCACCGTGGTCAACCGGTACCCGATGCTGGCCACCGCGTACCCGTGCTGCGTCAACCAATGCACGTGACAGGTCTTTTTCGAGCCCTTCATCCAGGATCCGCCGTGAAAGAACACCACGACATGCGGCTTTCGCCCGGTGTTGGTCGGCACGTAGAGGTCCATCAGGATGGGCAGGTCCCCGACCCTGGCGAACTCCAGGTCGAGATACGCCACCTGGTCCTTGCGGTTCTCAATGGTGGCCTGGGGATGGGCTTGCTTCTCATCCGCGGCCAGGTTGCCCGACACGCCGAGTAGCGACAGGATACATGTTATGCATAGGTTATTCATCTGGGTCCTGGGATGATCTGCTTCCTGCTATTCCCGGGCCGGGATGGGGACCAGGGCCGGGTCGCCTATTTGCATGTAGAGGAACGGGTTCATCCTGCGGCTTGCGGTCGAACGGGCGGATGTTTCCGTGGTGTACCATTGCGGGCTGAAGCCGCCCTGGTCTTCAATCAGGGCGTTGATGAGCCGCTGGTAGGATTCGCCCAGGGACCGGTTGGCCAGGTAGGACTCCAGCACCGGGTACACGTGCGGAAAACCCCTGTTCAGGCGCATGTGGCAGAAGACGGATACCGCGCCGCGATCGACCATGGCCAGGGAGAAACGCTTGAGCTCCGGGTCCAGGCTGCCGGCTACCGGACCGGCCATGGCGCAATCCGTCGCTATCCCCACGCCGGAGTAACAACAGCCACTCAGGATTACCTGGTTGGACCAATCCATTTCGGCCAGGGCGTCCACCTCCATGCCGACCACTTGGCCGGGCACCCCATGCCCGAAGAGCATGGTGAGTGAACTCTTCTCCACTTGCGCACGCAGCTCGGCCGGCAACCCGCTTAGCGGCTTGCGACGACTCGCCTGCAGGAGCCAGTGCCTCTCCCCGGGTGTTGCGGGAAAGTCGCGGCGCTTTTCCAGGCCGGGAATGGAATTGATGGTGAGCCTGGCGGTGGTGTAGCCGGCCCCTTCCAGGGATCCCTTCAATACCTCAATCTTCTGGAAGGACTTGTAGCCCGGGTCAAAGATCTGGGAGATACCGAAAAAATTCCTGGGCTGAGGGGCGGCTTCGTAGCGGATGGATCGCTCGATCAGCGCGGCCAGGTGCTCGGTATCCGAAGCGACGAGCAGCCCGGGGTACACGTCGAGATAAGGATCTTCATCCAGCCGGGTGAACACGTCCCAGAGAGCCAGCAGGGTGTTTTCCCGGTAGCTTTTGACCTGGGGCACCACGGCCACGTAGCGCGGTTTGAGCGCCCGCAAGCGGAGCCGCAATTGCTCGCGCGCCTCGGGATCCGAGCTGAGTTTCTGCAAGCTGGCCACCCCGAGCAGGCTGCCTTGGCGGTGGGCGAGGAGCTTCTTTATCGCGGGCATGCGCTCCGCATCCTTCACGTCGGTGAGCAGTACATAGGCCTTGCCGATGGGCGCGTGGGTCTTGGTGTCCAGGACCCAGCAACTCATGCGCAGGGCATCTCTACTGGGGCGCTGGCCGGGCTTGACCCGGGGGATCTGGTCGGGCCGTGGAATCACCAGGGCGTCTGCTCGCGCGTGCGGCGCGAACAAGAGCAAGGCCATAACACATCCACGCATGGTCATGCCAGCAGCTCGTTGATCACCTTGCCGCCGAACTGGGAGAGTTGCTTGTGGCGTCCGGCGTGGTAGTAGGTCAATTGGTTGTCGTTGAGACCGAGCAGGTGGAGCCAGGTGACGTGGACGTCACGAATATGGTGGACGCACTCGACGGCCTCGGCCCCGATCTCGTCGGTGGCCCCGATGGTGTGTCCCGCCTTGGTGCCGCCTCCGGCGAACCACATGGTCATGGCCTTGGCGTTGTGGTCGCGCCCGTAGCTGGTGCCCCCGCCCCTGATCCCGTTGTCGGGTGTGCGCCCGAACTCGCCGCACCAGACCACCAGGGTATCCTCGAGCAGGCCGCGTTCCTTGAGGTCACGGAGAAGCGCGGCGATGGGCTTGTCAACGGAGCGAATGAGGGACCCGTGGGCCCGCTCGATGTAGTCGTGGCTGTCCCAGTTGCCGGCATAGGCCTGCACGAAGCGAACCCCCTTCTCGATGAGGCGTCGGGCCAGCAGGCACTTGCGCCCGAAGGCATCGGTCTTGGCGTCGCCGATGCCGTAGGCCTCGCGAGTCTTTTCGGTTTCGCCTTTGAGGTCGAGTATACCGGGCACTTCCATCTGCATCCGGTAAGCCAGTTCGTAAGATGACATCCTGGCATCAAGCTCTCCCTGCTCGGGACGCGCCTTGAAGTGCTTGCGGTTGAGCTTGGCGAGCAGGTCCAAATTGTTTCGCTGGTCCTTGCGAGTCATCCCGGCCGGGGGATACAGGTCGAGGATGGGGCTGCCCTCGGGCCGCAGGGGCGTGCCCTGGTGATCGGCGGGCAGAAAACCGTTGGACCAGTTGGAGGCTCCGCCCTGGGGATAACTGGTACGGGGAAGAACCACGAAACC
>JAYGFS010000312.1:0-2055 GCA_046581765.1 Verrucomicrobiota bacterium | reverse complement strand
GGTAGATTTCGTCGGTATACAGGCTGTCGCTGATGGCCGCACTCTTCACCACCGCGCCCTCCGGAGCGAGGTTGCCCTCGGGGAAAACCACCGTGCGGGCAAGACCGCGGGAAGCCGCCTGATCGGGTGTCATGATAACCTGCTCCGGCGCCACGCCGTCCTGGGCGAGCAGGGTCTCCCGGAAGCGATGCCGTCGATCCGATTGCTCCCACCAGGCCAGGTTTTCGCCCAGGGTTTGCCCGGTTACGGTCATGCAGTCAAGATGCAACAGGCCCCTGTCGCGAAGCATCAGCATGACCTCGGGAACCCCGCCTGCAAGGAAGACCTGGACGGTCTTGAATTGTTGCGGGCCATTCGGCAGCACGTCGACCAGGCGCGGGACCGTCTGGTTGATACGGGTCCAGTCCTCGATGGAGGGCCGGTCGAGTCCGGCTTCGAATGCGATGGCGGGGATATGCAACAACAGGTTTGTGGAACCGCCGAAGGCCGCGTTGACGACCATGGCATTTTCGATGGAGGCGTTGGAGAGAATATCCTGCATTCGTATGCCCTGGGTCATCAGGTCCCGCAACGCGATCGCAGATTGCGTGGCGAGTGAAAGCCAGACCGCCTCTCCCGAAGGGGCCAGTGCGGCATGCGGCAGGGTCATGCCCAGGGCCTCTGCGACCACCTGTGAGGAGGCCGCCGTACCGAGGAACTGGCAACCGCCCCCAGAAGTCGCGCAGGCCGCGCAACCGAGTTCAGCGGCTTCCTTCAGGCTGACTTCCCCGTGGGCAAAGCGGGTCCCGATCGACTGGATGGTTCCCGCATCTTCACCTTCGTGCGGTGGCAGGGTTACGCCACCGGGAACCAGGATGCCCGGCAAGCCCCTGGAAGCGGCCAGGGCCATGATCATTGCGGGCAGGCCCTTGTCGCAGGTAGCGATACCCATGACCCCCTTTGCGGGGGGAAGTGACCGGATGAGTCGCCCGAAGACCTCGGCAGCCGTATTCCGGTACGGCAGGCTATCCATCATGCCCGCGGTGCCCTGAGTCCGCCCGTCGCAGGGGTCTGAGCAATAGCCGGCGAATGGTAAACAGCCCAGATCCTTAAAGGTTTCCGCCGCTCTCCGCGTCAGCAGGCCGAGTTCCCAGTGGCCGGTGTGATACCCCAGGGCCAGCGGGGTCCCATCATCCCTGCGAAGTCCACCCTGGGTACTGAGCATGAGGACATGATCGCCGGTGAGCAATGCGGGATCCCACCCCATCCCGGCATCCTGGGAGAATCCAAATACATCGCCACTGGGGCTGTTGAGCAGCATTTCATCCGTGTACGGAAGGGCTCCGCCGTGTGCGGGGACTTTGCTCCTAACGGAGAAAATTTCCTCCCCCGCCTGTAGACTTCGTGGTTCGTTCAAGCCATCTCCTCTCGGTTCTGCCAACACTATGTCGACTGAACGGGTGAAAAACAATCGTGGAATATACCCGGCTGATCCCATACGGGTTGAAAAAGCGCCTGGCTTTGTGTACGCAACCCATGGCAAAGCCCGGAATGAACAAGGAACAGGTAAAAGGCAAACAACCCAAGGGGCTCAGGTGGCTGCTCAAAACGGAGCTATTCCTTTTTTTCTCGGCACTGGATATCCTCCTCGTCGGGGTACTGGTGCTGATGATGCTGAGCTGGCTGTTGAATCCCCTCTACATAAGCCTGCCTGAGCTGGCGGATAAAACCGCGGCAGAGCAACCCGATCCCCTGGCCCTGCTGTTTACCTGGCCCATCATGGCCCTTGGCGGAGGTCTCCTGGTCTTGCGCATCGGATTCCGCTTCCTAGCCAACAAGTTATTTTTTAATACGCCCGGCATCCTGGATTTTTTATCCCTCCGATACCTGGCATACATCCTGGCCGCCGGTTTTGCCTGCACGCTGCTGCTCGAGTTCATCCTGGTCAAGGTGGATTTCAGGAAGGAACTGCCGCGCTACCATGGCCCGGTCGACCCGAAGCTCCAGCTCGACTTTGGCGGCTACATCCGGCCCGATCCCTACCTGATCTGGACCTTCACCCCGAATGAACCCTAC
>JAYGFS010000220.1:0-5172 GCA_046581765.1 Verrucomicrobiota bacterium | reverse complement strand
ATACAGTTATTCATGGTAAATGCCCCTTGGTTGGTTCTGCCGATGCTATGGTGGACCGGGTGATTAACACGCCATATAAATACGAGCAAACCTCGGTTTTGTGTTTATTTTCCCCGAAATATCTACTGCCGCCCGCCTTTTCCTGTTCCGGCTCTCTTTTGACGAGAACTAAGGCCACCCGAGTCGTGGGGGTGTCGGTTGGGCATGCAAGGCCCTTGGCCCGGGATCCAGCGGCATCTCCCCCCTGATCAGGCGGGAACTAAATCGGCATCAATCCCTTGATCAGGCGGCCATCGCTGAGCAGAACCGGCCGGCCTGCGCTCGTCATGTACTCGGTCTCCGGGTCGATTCCCAGGGCGTGCAATACCGTGGTGTGAATATCCTGGACCCGTACCTTGTCCCTTGGTTCCTTCTTCACGCCTTCCGGATCGGTCGCACCAATGACCTGTCCGCCAACAAAGGTGCCACCGGCGATCGCGACACTGAACCCATGCGGCCAGTGATCCCGTCCTTCGGCCGGGTTCATTTTCGGCGTGCGCCCGAATTCCCCCCCGCAGAGCACGATGGTAGACCTTAGAAGATCGCGCGCTTTCAGGTCCTTAATCAGCGCTGAAAAAGCGGGATCGAGGATTTTCTTCTTTTCCATATGGACTTCGTAGTTGTTCACGTGCGTATCAAATCCTCCGAGCGTGACTTCAACGCAGCGTACCCCCGTCTCGATCAGGCGAATGGCCGCCAGGCAGCCGCGACCAAAGGCGGTGTTGCCGTAGGCCATTCGTTCCGATGCCGGGGTATCGTTTACGTCGAAGGCCTTCAACTGGTCCGAATGCATCATCTTCATCGCGCGTTGTATCGTCGCCTGGTGAAGCGTCAGGTTTTGTTCCAGGTCAGGCCGCCGACCGCGGGCGAACTGACGGTCAATGACCGAAAGATCTTCCAGGCGTTGCTGCATGCGTGCGTCGTTGACCTGCGGGGTAACATCCGGTATGCGGCTTGCCGGATCGCCGATGCGAAAGGCGTCATAGCGAGTGCCGAGCGCACCGCCGCGGCCCGCCCGGTTGTTGGCGAGGATCGATACGTGGCGGGGTATCTCGACCGCAGAATCCGTCAACTGGTGGCATAGGATCGCACCCATCGAGGGGTGTACAACCGTGGGGCTCGGCCGGTAGCCCGTTTTCATGTTGTAGGCCGCGCGCTCATGATCACCTTCCTTGCTGGTCACCGACCGGATGAGTGAAATATCCTGCATGAGCTCCGCGGTTTGCTCCAGGCCTTCCGCGAGTTGTACCCCTTTGAGCGCGGTATTGATCGCCCGGGTTTCCCCGCCGATCTTCGTGCCGGGGTGCGGGTCAAAGGTATCCAGTTGGCTCGGCCCACCGTCGAGCCAGAGCAGGATCACCGACTTGGCCATGTCCTTCGCCTCGGATTCCCGGGCCAGCAGATGCGACAGGGGCGTCAACCAGGAAATTCCGGAAAGCCCCACGGCTTTCAGCAGAGTGCGGCGGCTGGTGTGATCGGGTGTGTGGCAGGCGTAGTCCATGTTCAGTGTCCCCATGAGAATTCGGTCGAGTTCAACAGTGCCCAGAAAAGATCCTGCATAATATTTTTGCGCTCTTTGCCCCTTGCATCCTTGAGCTTGGCGGCGAAGTAGGCGGATTCTTCAGGCACCGGTCGCCGGCTGAGCACCGTGAGGTAGGCGCTTTCTATGGCGGTTTCATTGTTTTTCGTGAGCACCGCAAGGCGGGTGGCGGCATTCATGACCAGGTCGTCCCGGGTGCGTTTTTCGATCAGGTCGCCATTCATCATCATCAGGCGTTGAGGAATGCTTCCGCCTTGGTCGTGAAATTCGTCTTCGCCCATATCCCCGAAGCGCTTGATGAATTCATTCTGCTCCCCCGCACGGGCGATGCGCCGGATGATGTGGGCACTGGCGTCGATGGTCTCCAGCGAGGCCGCCTGGAGGATGCTGCCCGCGACCTGTTCCGGCCGGAGTCGATGCATGCCAAAGGCGGCCCAGTGCTGTTCCTGCTGGGGCGTGACATGCCCCTCGCCGTGTCCCGGTATACTGTTGCGTTGGAAGGCCCGGCTTGCGGCGATGACCCGGATCAGGCGGTGCAGGTCGTAGCCGTGCTGAATGAAGTCGTCGGCAAGGATTTCCATGCCGGGTGGGTAGGGGGCTTCGAGCGGAATTTCGTCCACCGGGCTCGCCAGTGCTCGGCCGAACATCAAGGCCCATATGCGGTTTACCGCGCTCCGGGCAAAGGCCCGGTTGCCGGGGTCGGTCACCCAGTCGGCCAGGCGCTCCCGCAGGCTACCCGCCTCCGGCAGCAGTTCGGGATGGAAAGGGACAGCTGGCTGGATTTCTTCAAGGTCCCCGCCTCGCCTGAGCGCGTACCGGTACGGTTGATCCTCATCGCGCACGCCACTCATTCCGGAAGATGCCGGACCGAAGAATGCCGCGAGTTGATGAAAATCCTTCTGCTTCCATTGGTCGTGCAGGAAATCGTTGTGGCATTCCACGCAGTCGAGCCGGACGCCGAGGAAAGCGCGGGTCAAGCGTCCTGCGAGCTTGCTTTCGCTGGGGCCGGTCTTTGCGTTCTGGTCGATGCTGACCGTGATGAAATTCGCCTCCGGCGAAGAGGTCCAGGTTCCCTCGGCGGTGATCAGTTCCCGCACGAGGACGTCGTAGGGGGTGTTGGCCCTCAACCGTTCGCTGAGCCAATTGACGAAGCGCCGTCGGCGATAGACGAGAAAAGGGCCGTTTTCGACCCCGACCAATACGCGTGCAAGTCGTTCGGCGAGGTAGTCGCTGGTGCGTGGATCAGCCAGCAGGTGTGAACACCACCAGTCGACCGCTTTTTCTTCGGTTTGTGCTTCCAGTGCACGAATTTCTTCAAGTGAAGGGATCGTACCGGTGAGCCCGAGGGAAAGGCGGCGGGCGATAAGGATGACCGGGGCACGAGCCGAGGCTTCCACCTGGTTTCGGGCCCAGTATGCGGCGAAAGCTTCGTCAACTTTTTCCACCGCCTCTGCCACCCCCTTACCCGGGTAGGGATCCGGTTCAGGGAACGCTTCCGGTTTGAGCAGGGATGCCGTTAGCAGGGCCAGGCTGCAGGTGATCGCGGCGACAAAGAGTATGGTGCGGTACCACGTGGCCATTCACCTATCATACGACCCGCAGGCGTCGAATGCAACGAGGAGTCGATGGTACCTCCCGGTTGGCCGTGCGTATAGCAGAATGGCCTGCCCTCATTGCATTATGAGCTTTATTCATTAGACAAATGATTCGATGCTGTTCGGTGACTTGACCGCGATTGAACCAACGAATGTACGCACTGGATGGTGGCTGAGCTTAGGCCGGGGGATCGGTTCTCTGGCCGATTGGCTGTTCGGGGTGATGGCACTTATTTTTGGCTTGGCGCTTTTGTCAGCCCTGCCGATTCTCAACCTGCTTGTACTGGGATACCTGTTGAAGGTCAGCGCCCGTGTTGCCGAGACGGGCCGTTGGCGGGATGCCCACATCGGGGTGCGCAAGGCCGCGATTATCGGGCGGATGGCCCTGGGCATCTGGCTCGTGCTCTGGCCCGCCCGCTTTGTCTCCGACCTCTGGCAATCGGCGATCCTGGTTGCTCCTGCCGGGGTGGCGAAGGGTTGGCGGGTATTTTTGATCATCATCGTGGTGTGGACCTTGATACATATCTGCTGGTCGATAATCCGGGGTGCTAAGCTGCGTCATTTTTTCTGGCCCGCACCCCTCCGGTTTATCAAATGGTTGGGTCGGCCTAAACGCTTCGGTGCCGCGCGCGATGCGGTTTGGGACTATGTCGCCGGGTTGAGTTTGCCGGCATATTTCTGGTTGGGCCTGCGTGGATTCGTGGCTGCTGCGGCCTGGTTGATCATTCCCGTAGCAATCCTTATTTTTGCTTCCGGTTTGCCGCAGGGAGGCAACCTGCTCATATCCTTTTTCGGCAGCCTGTTGCTGGCAGGCGTGGTCCTTTACCTGCCGTTCCTGGAGGTGCGTTTTGGGATCGAGAATCGCTTCCGGGCGATGTTCGAGGTGCAGGCGGTTCGCGCCTGGTTTCGGCAAGCCCCGGTGGCGTTTTTTTTCGCCTTCCTGGTGACCCTGCTATTCTCGGTACCGCTATACGCCCTGAAGATCGAGTTGACGCCACAGGAAGTCGCGTTCCTGCCCGGCCTGTTTTTTGTCGTGCTCGGCTTTCCTGCCCGGGTACTTGCCGGATGGGCGGTGGGCCGGGCGCGGAGACGAGAGATCCCCCGGCATGGATTCTTCCGCGGGGTCTGTCGCCTGGCTGCGTTGCCCGTGGCCCTCAGCTATGTGCTGCTGCTGTATCTCAGCCAGTTTTTTTCATGGCATGGGGTGTACAGCCTGCTGGAACAACATGCCTTCCTGGTTCCCGCCCCGCTACTCGAGTGGATATGGGGCGTCTTTTAGTCAATTCCCTTGCAGCCTGGTCCCGCTTCGGCACGGTATGGAGAGCAGGGCGGCCGCGCGTAGTTGCACGCCAAGGTTTGACAATCCAAATAGTCCCGTGGCACGCTCTGCGGATGGAGTCCCCTATGAAAAAAATCCTCATTTGCTGTATCGCATTCTACGCCCTCACTCCCTTTGCCGACGAGGCCCCCGGTTTCCGGGACCTCTTCAATGGGAAAGACCTCACCGGATGGGTGGACGTCAACACCTCCCCGGAGACCTGGTATGCCAAGGACGGCCTGCTTATCTGCAAGGGCAAGCCCATCGGTGTCATGCGCAGTGACCGCATGTACGAGAACTTTATCCTCCAGATCGAATGGCGTCATATGACCGCCGGCGGGAACTCCGGGGTTTTCGCCTGGTGCGATGCAGAAGTGCGGAAGAATCGTTTACCCAACGGCGTCGAGGTCCAGATGCTGGAGAATGAATGGTACAAGATACACAACGCGACAAATGCCTATGTCAGCGGCGAGCTCTTTGGTGCTGGCAGTGTAAAGACCATTCCGGACAACCCCCGCAGGAGTCGCAGTAAATCCATTGAACTCCGGTGCAAGGGCAAGGGCGAATGGAACCACTACACCGTTGTTGCGGTGGATGGCACGATCAAGCTGGCGATCAATGGAAAATTTGTAAACGGTATCCGTAACGCAAGCCGCAAGAAAGGCTACCTTTGCCTGGAG
>JAYGFS010000217.1:0-1741 GCA_046581765.1 Verrucomicrobiota bacterium | reverse complement strand
GTTCGGCGCCGAAATGCGGCCCGCCCAGGAAATGGATAGCGTGGCATACCCGCGCTTCGCGTTGGTCAGCGGGGCCTTGTGGTCGGCGTATTGCCCGCCTCCATGGATCTGGACCAGGCCGGGAAGATTCTCCCCTCCCTTGGGGTATCCGTAAATGGCGGCCATCATCGCCTTCTCCCCCTTGAATACGCCGATGTGGTAACGCAGAATCTTTAGAATCACCCCATCCTCTTCCCATTCCTTGAGAATTTCGATTTCCAAGGTTTCGGCTTGTGGATCAAAGCCCGCCCAGGTTTCCAGATGGGTTTTCGGGGCTACCTTTTCCTTCAGCGGGGGCAAGGTTTCGTTAAGGGCATTTTTTCTTTCAGCCGAAAGAAAGGTGCAGGATATAAGCAGAACCAAAAGAAAGGAAAGGCGGCGTTGAAAGATCATGGTTTGGCTCTAGGCGAGAATCTACATCGGGGCGATTCGCCTCGATCCCATGTCCGTGCTAAGCAGAACGTGGGCGTCGTAGCTTTCGGCCAGCAATTGGTTTTTCAAGGTCGCGTGAGCGGGATCATCCCAGAGGTTGTCGTGTTCCCACGGATCTGCTTCCAGGTCGAACAACTCGCCCACGCCTTTGCCGTGGTAGACGCACAGCTTATGCCGCCGGGTGCGATGCATGGTGGCAAAGGTTCCGGTGCCGCCGGTGAAATGCGGGTCCAGCGCATCGAAATATTCGCTGCGGACAAAACTTCGGTGCTCAGCTCCATCTGATTCACCCATCAATAGGGTACGCAGGCTGATGCCCTGCAGGTAATCCGGCGCCTCCACGCCCGCCAGGTCCAGCAGGGTGGCGGAGAGGTCCAGCATTTCCACCAGGGCGTCGCTTTGCTTGTTCCGCGCAAAATGCGTGGGCCAGGAAAAAATGAGCGGTACCCGCACCAGGCCCTCGTAGAAGCGGCAGCCCTTGTACATCAAGCCATGGTCTCCCAACGATTCGCCATGGTCGCTGGTAAAAATAATCACCGTGTTGTCGCGTTGCCCGGTTTCGTCCAGGGCCGCGAGAATCCGCCCGAACTGGTCGTCGATCTGGGCAATCATCGCGTAGTACCGCGCCTGCGCGCCTTTTGCGTCGTGCTCAATCGGGGTCCGAACCTCATCCTGAAAATCACAGCCGGCCAACTTGGCCTGGGCCTCCAGGTCACTTTCCCTGAAATGCGGTCCCGGCATATCCGCCGGGTCAAACTGATCGGCGTAGGCGCGGGGCGGGGTGAAGGGCGGGTGCGGATCGTAGATGTTCACGTTCAACAACCACGGCCGATCGTGGTCTTGCCGAATAAACTCGATGGAACGTTCCGATCCCCAGGTGGTCTGGTGCAATTCGGTCGGCACGCGGTCTTCGCTTTGGCGGAGCGCGTCGAGGTCGCCTCCCTGCTCTCTCACCCAGTCCGCGTAGTCGTGGCCTTCTTCCCAGTCGTCGCGCGGGGCGTGGCTGAATTTCCAGTAGCTGAAGCCATCATCGAGGCGTGGTTCCGTCCGCTTGCCCGAGCTTTGCAAATGAAACTTTCCCACCAAGCCGCAGGTGTAGCCGGCATCCGCAATCAGCCTGGTGATCACGGGTGGCCAGGCGGGGAAAGTGTCGTTACCATTGCGGGTGTTGTGAACGCGGCTCGGGTACAGCCCGCTCATGAAACTCGACCGACTCGGGGTGCAGATCGGGCTCTGGCAATAGGTGTGGGTAAAGGCCACCCCCTCCCCT
>JAYGFS010000206.1:0-8369 GCA_046581765.1 Verrucomicrobiota bacterium | reverse complement strand
GCTACAGTGGCCGCGATTACCGCCTGACGGACGTACATGGCCATGTCGTGCACGACCTGATTGCATAGGTGCCTGCCCCCTCCGGCCATTCCCTGGGGTGAATTCAGTCCGCCAGCTCGCGGACCCAGATATTCCGGTAGCGCACCGGGTTCCCGTGATCCTGCAGCGAGAGTGGACCGGTATCCCCGTGGGGCTTGTACTCGGAAATCGCATGCGGGCCCCGCCAGCCGGTGCCGCCGGAAAGCACCAGGTGGTCATGGATTAACACCCCGTTGTGGTGAACGGTGAAGATCGCTTTCTTTGTGACCTGGCCCTGGGCGTCGAACTGCGGGCGGGTGAACTTGATGTGGAAGCTCTGCCATTGCCCGGGTCCCCGGCTGGCATTTACCAGGGGCTTGGCGCGGCCGTAGAGTGCCCCGCACTGGCCGTCGGGGTAGGTGCTGTTCTCGTAGGAGTCGAGTACCTGGATTTCGTATTGACCCATGAGGAAAACACCGCTGTTGCCGCGGCCCTGTCCATTCCCCTTGACATCCTTCGGGGTGGCAAACTCGAGGTGTAACTCGCAGGAGCCGAAAGGATCCTTCGTCTGGATATAGCCGGCTTTTTTAACCGACTCGAGCGCGCCATCAACCAGTGTCCACTTGGTGGGCTTGCCATTGGTGGCGGTCCAGTTCGCGAGGGAGGCTTGGGTGCCGTCGAACAGGACCTTGGCCCCGGCGGGAGCGGGGGCGGGCTTGGCACCGGGCTTGCCCTCGACCGGCGATACGACTTTCGGGGGGGGCTGCTTGGCGGGATCGCTCTCGTGGACCTTGATCCCGTCGATGAACATATAGGTGACCTTTTTACCCTTCTCCGTGCGTTGCTCTACTCGAATCTCGGGTTCGGCAAAGAGCGTGGACGTTGAGGCGATCAAGGCGGCGGTGGCAAGGCGGTTCAGCAGGGATTTCATCAAAGGACTCCAGTAGGGTTCTATTCAGGGAAGCCGGTAAAATAATGAACAAGCTTTCCAGTTACAATCACAGATTTGCCCTTAATGCAGAAGGAATCTGCCGGGGCTTTTTGCGAGCATCGGACCCACCTGAAACCGCCTTGAAACCGGGTGGAAGGCGGGAAGGAAGCGCTTCGAATGTCCCCCGCGCACCATGCGCAGCATAAGCGCGTTGCCGGTCTCGGGGTGATACGCCCCCCCGCTTGCCCGGCCCTTGCCTCGGTCGGCGGGGCATTCGATCAAAACACGCCAATTACACGCTTGCGAACAGGGCTTCAACGTGTACGTTGATCAGCCCGAATCCCTGCTCGGGTGGCGGAATTGGCAGACGCGTCAGCTTGAGGTGCTGGTGACCGCAAGGTTGTGGAGGTTCGAGTCCTCTCCCGAGCACTTTTTACCTCCCGTGACCGGGCTGCGCCTGCTCAAGGGCTTCCTGAAACATGCGAACCGAGCTTTTATCTTCACGGGTCACCAACTGGGATGGCACTTTCGGCTCATGAGCGAAGTCGAGGACCCCTTGCCGGTGGATCCCTTCGACGCGGTGCAAAAGGCCTGGAGTGCCCGCGATGACCTCGCGATGCGGCAAGCCCTGTTCCTCCTGTTGCGCGCGACGATTGAGGTTCCCGCCTATACGCCCGCCCTGGAAAAAGGGCTTCAACTGGCATCGGATCAGGTTAAAGACCGGGCTTTACGCCAGATCAGGGGGGAGGAATTGTTGGTCGAATTAAAGGAGGACCGGTCGACGGTGAGTCTGATATGGATGAACTTTTGGCTGGAGCATGCCCAACCCGTGCGCCTTGCGGCCCTGGCGGAAGCCTGGTTGAAACACCGGGCACGGCTGGTGCAAAGCGATGCGGCCATCCGGGTTGCGCTACGCCTCGCCATGGCTTTGAGCCTGCACCGGAATAAGCTGGCCCACCAGCTTGCTGAATCCGCCTCAAGCCCCGGGTCCGCAGGGCCTGACATCTACCCCGATTCGCTTGATGCCCTCCTGCTCATCGGCCGACACATGCACTCAGCCCCGCAGGTGGAAAAAACCTTCTGGACCGAGGCCCTGGTGTTGCAGCGCAATTTCAACTGGCCTTCCAAGCAACCCCAGGCTCACCTGCGGAAACTGGCCCGGATGCCGTCCCGCGAAGCGTTGGTTCCCCTGCTTGAGCCCCTGCTTCCTGGCGAGGTGTTCAGGCCTGATAAAACGGGGGACAATGTATCGATCGGAATGGAGCCCAGGCGAAAACGAAAACATCGAAAGCGAGAAAGGCCGACCGACCCTGGCGATCCCATTGGGCGGCAGGACGGGCCCGGTGTGGACGAGGCCGAAGCTATGGCCCCACGAAGACGGGTGTTTGTGCAGATCCTGGCCGCTCTCGGCGGCCTGGCCGTCATCGGCCTATTGGTCTTCCTCTTGGTCTGGCTGCCTTGACGGCATCCAGGTCGCAGGCCAACCCGTGGCTCCGGGTAAGCGGTGGGTTCACCCTCCCAGCATAAACGCCTCCGCCGTCCCGCATAAAAGTTGCTCCCGCTGCTTTGTCGTCAGCCGGTCGTCCGCTGCGAGAACCGTCAGGTGATCATAGATCTCCAGCGCTGAATCCGTGTTGCACATCACCCGGTCCAGCTGATCCGCGTGCCCCAGCATCATCTCTACGGCTTCATCGATGCTGCTCTTGTTCGGGCTCAGCGAGATCCCCGCCCGGTATGGCCGCTCCAGCACCCGGGGCAGGGTCTCCGATGAGCAGTGATCCATGACCACCCGGTCCGGACGGGGTGCGCAACGATCGAGGATATCCAGTATCTTCCGGGTGACGGAAACTTTGTCCGCGCGTGGGGTGTGCACACCGACGACCTGGGTCTCCAGGAGTTGGGCCGACCAGCACACCTGGGCCTCGAAGATCTCCGCCTCCCGCGGGTCATCGGTGTCGATACCGATTTCTCCCAGGCCCACGCAGCCCGCCTTCGAGATCCAGGGCTCGAGCACCTCCCCGACCTGCTCCGGCCGGAGATCGTCCGGGAGGTTTCGCGGGTGAATACCGACGAGATAGGCACAAGGTAAATAGGTCTGCACCTGGGCAAAGCGCTCCGCCTGGGCGGCAAAGTAGGCCGCCAGGCCCGCAACCGAGTCCACCCCCGCATAGGCGTAGGACCAGGAGACGGGGAAGATGTCTTCCCGCTTGAACCAGGCGGTCGTATCCCCGATACGGTCCAGGAGAATATCCAGGTGCAGGTGGCTGTCGATAATGCGCACGGGCTCATCATCCATTTGAAAGCCGTTTACATCAACCCGATTAATTGGTTTCATAAGGGAGAGGAATGTATGAAGGAAGTCACCGTCGGAAATCTGGGCATTGGCCGCCTGCCTCGCCTGGTCGGCGCCATTACAACCAGCGCCGGACTTGCGCGGCTTGCCGTGAGCCCGACCCGTCCCCCTTGCGACCTGGTTGAGGTGCGATTGGGCGAGGTCGAAACCGAGGATGCGCGCTGGGTGAGCGAATGCAGGGCTATCGAAAACCGGGGCATCCCCGTGCTCATCACCCTGCGCGAACAGTCCGAGGGCGGAACCTGGCCGGATGAGGACCCTTGCCGCCTGCCCTTGTTTGAAACGGCACTCGAAGAATTCTCCCTCGTTGATGTTGAGTTGAACAGCCGGTGCCTTGATCGCGTGATCGAATGTGCGAAGACGCACAACAAGCCGGTAATCATCTCTACGCACGACTTTCAACAGACGCCGACGAGGGAGGACCTGGATGGATTCCAGGAGCGGGTGCGATCCCTGGACAACATCATCCTCAAGATCGCCGTGATGACCCATGATGAACAGGATGTCGCGACCCTGCAGGATTTTCTGCTCGCGCCCCACCCCTGCCCGGTGAGCATCCTGGGTATGGGTGAAAAGGGGATGGAAACCAGGATCCGCTTTCCCGGGCTGGGGTCCTGCCTGACCTACGGATACCTCGACGCGTCCAGCGCGCCCGGACAGCATTCATGTGAGGAACTGATGTCCGCGCTTAGACAGCACGTGCCCGGGTATAACGAGGACCTGCGTCTGCGGGGTCGCGGCGGAAATGCCTGATGATGCCGCAACGTTTTCAGCTCCTTGCCCTATCCTGTTGCTGCCAACTTCTTTTCGCGACCCCGGGCTTTGCCGGGGACTGGACCCCGCTGTTCAACGGCAAAGACCTGAGTGGCTGGCATCCGGTTCGGCAGGATGAGTTCGTGCACGGTAAAGGAACGGTGGAGGACGGGGTGTTGATCCTGCACGCGGGACAACCGGGCTCGGGGTTACGCCTCGCGCGGAAAGATTTCCCGAAGATGAATTACGAGATCGAGTTGAAAGCGCAGCGGATCGAGGGTTTCGATTTTTTCTGCGGTTTGAACGTGCCGGTGAGCAATACATGGATCACCCTGATCGTCGGCGGGTGGGATGGCGAGGTGCTGGGCTTGTCGAACCTGGACGGCCTGTCGGCGGTGGAAAACAAATACGTACAACAGGTCCCGTTTAAGCAGCGACAGTGGTACGTGATCCGCATGCGGGTTGAAAAAGGGCAGATTACGGTCTGGCTGGATGACAGGAAACGGATCGAGGCGAAGACAAAAGGGGTGCAAATCGGGATTCGGGACAGCATGCGGGGGCTGAAGCCGATGGGGATCTGCTCGTGGTTTTCCCGCGCCGGGATAAAGGACCTGCGGGTGCGGCGGCTGGAATGACCATGCCGCACCAAACGAAGGGCTGAATTTTCCATGTACAATGGGCGTCGTTATGTTATCCCGCGTGTCCCGATTAGTAAAAACGAAGGGTGTGGATGTATGAGACTGCGAATGATGTTTTCCCTGTGTGTTTTTCTCGTGTCCGGCGCATGGGCCGGGTTGAACCAGCCCCCGGAGGGGTTTACCGCCCTTTTTAACGGCAAGGACCTGGACGGCTGGTGGGGCCTGAAGACCGAAGACCCGGCCAAGTGGAGGGCGCTGCCGGAAGATGAACGCAAGGAAAAGCTCGATACGAGCCTGGCAGACATCGCGAAGCATTGGCGGGTTGAGAAGGGTGTCCTGATTAATGATGGGAAGGGGATGTACCTCTCGACCCGCAAGGACTACGGCGACTTCGAATTCCTGGTCGAGTACAAGACGGTTCCCAAAGCCGACAGTGGCATCTACCTGCGCGGGGTTCCGCAGGTGCAGATATGGGATTACACCGAGGAGGGCAAGTTCAAGATCGGTGCGGACAAGGGCTCCGGAGGCCTCTGGAACAACAAGAATGGCCAAGGCAAGGATCCCCTGGTGCTGGCCGACAAGCCTTTTGGCGAATGGAATGCCTTTCGCATCCTCATGGTCGGCGAGCGCGTCTCGGTGTGGCTGAATGACAAGCTGGTGGTGGATCACGCCCAGCTCGACAACTATTTTCGCCGGGCCGATCCCATTCCGCGTACAGGTCCCATTGAGCTGCAGACCCATGGCGGGGAAATCCAGTGGCGCAATATATTCCTCCGTGAGGTGGGTGTGGATGAAGCCAACAAGATTCTCGCGGCCAAGTCCAAGGACGGTTTCAAGAGCATGTGGGACGGTAAAAGTTTTGCTGGCTGGAAAGGGCCGCTCGAGAATTATGAGATCGTCGACGGCGCCATTCGCTGCAAGAAGGGCAAGGGCGGTACGATCTTCACCGGGGAGCGCTTTGCCGATCACGTGATCCGGTTTGAATTCACCCTGTCGCCGGGCGGCAACAACGGGCTGGCGATTCGTTATCCCGGAAAGGGCAATACAGCCTACGTCGGCATGTGCGAGCTCCAGGTGCTGGACAACGAGGCTGAAAAGTACGCCAACAAGCTGGACAAACGCCAGTATCATGGCTCCGCCTACGGCATGATCGCGGCCCACCGGGGCTACCTCCGGGCACCCGGCGAATGGAACTTCCAGGAAGTTACGGTCAAGGGCTCGACCCTCAAGGTTGAAGTGAACGGAAACGTCATCCTTGACGGCGACTTGGGAAAGGTCACCGAGTTCATGGCAAACAGTAAGCACCCGGGCTTGAAAAATACCGAGGGCCATTTCGGTTTTGCGGGTCACAGTGACCCGGTGGCCTTCCGTAACATCGCCATCAAGTCTCTCTAACCACGCACCTGAAACGGAGTATTCACCATGCATACGAATCGCAGAACCTTCATCAAGTCCGCCGCTGCCGTGGGCAGCCTGCCCCTGTTTAACATCGGGGTTTCCGGCGCATCGCCCAATGAAAAGGTCAATCACGCCAGCTTTGGCGCCAACGGCATGGCCTGGTCGGACATTAACAGCCTGTCCTTCAGTGACCACTTCAACCTGGTTGCGGTTGCGGAAATCGACCCGTCGCGCACGGGCAACGTGAAGAAGAAATTCCCCAAGGCGAAGATCTATTCCGACTGGCGTGAGCTGCTCGACAAGGAGCACAAGAACCTGGACTCGGTAAATGTCTCCACGCCGGACCACATGCATGCCCCGATCGGGATGTCGGCGATGAACCACGGGCTGCACGTCTATGGCCAGAAACCCCTCGCCCACGAGGTGTATGAATGTCGCAGGATGGCGGAGGTGGCCGCGGAGAAGAAGCTGGTGACGCAGATGGGGATTCAGTTGTCGTCCGGCAACTACGAGCGCATGTGCGTGAAGATGATTCACGGCGGTGCAATCGGCAAGGTGAAGGAGGTCCACACCTTCAGCAATAAGAAGTGGGGTGACATGAATCCCAAGCCGGACAGGGAAGATCCGGTTCCGGAAGGCATGGACTGGGACAAGTGGTGTGGCGTCGCCCCGAAGACGCCCTATATCAAGGGCTACTACCACCCCGGACAGTGGCGGAAGCGCCTCGACTACGGCACCGGCACCCTGGGTGACATGGGCTGCCACATTTACAGCCCGATGTATCGTTCCCTGGGCGTGACCGCACCCCTGTCGATTCTCGCTACCGGGCCGAAGCCGAACAAGGATAACTGGGCGATCAACGCGCAGTATGAATACATTTTTCCCGGCACGGAATTCACCGACGGAGACACGATTAAGGTGACCTGGTACGATGGCGATGCCCGGCCCGCTGCAGAGGTGGCCGCATTGGTTGGCGGGAAGGTGCCCGGGCAGGGCAACATTTTCATCGGTACGAAAGGCGTACTCCTGTACCCGCATGGGGGCCGGGCCAAGCTGTACCCGGAAGAAGACTTCACGGAATACAAGTTCCCGAAATTCCCCGCGCGTGATCACTACATGGACTTCATCAAGGCGGTCCGCGGCGAAGAGGTGAAGCCGATTGCGGATTTCGTGACCTACTCCGGCCCGCTCACCGAGACCATCCTGCTGGGTGGCGTGGCGGCCCACTTCCCGAACCAGAAGCTGGAGTGGGACCAGAAAAACCTGGCCTTCAAGAACAGCAAGCAGGCCAATGGCCTGTTACGCCGCGACTACCGGAAGGGCTGGGAAGTCGACAATCTTTCCTAGCGGGGAAGGCTGTTACCCTGCCCAGGAAAAAATCCCTGCGCGGTCGCACGACCGAGCAGGGATTTTCCTGTCACCCGGCAAGCGGTGTGACGTGTTGCCCAGGCGGGCCTAGCCGGCAGTATCCGGAAGCGGGTCGCCCGCCGGGCCGGGCTGGGTCCCACCGACATACTGCGCGGAACCGAAGGCCAGCATGGGGAGGAAGATGAATGGAAGGAGCAGGAGACCGATACCGTAGCCGCCCCCCTTCCCGAAGGCCTTGGCCAGGCCGATGTAAATCATGATGGCTACGACAATGTTTGCAAAGGGGACGAAGAAGAGGACAATCCACCAGAGTGGACGACCGACGATCTCCAGGAGAACGATGATATTGTAAATGGGGACAATCGCCGCCCAGCCGGGCTTTCCGGCCTTGGCGAACACCTTCCACAGGCTTAAAACAAGGAGCAGCCCGACGACCAGGTAGATGATCATGATACCCACCGAGGCCCCGGCTGCTGCTGCAGCGGTTCCAGGGTCCAGGGTCACGGTTTCCCCGTCCATGGTACTCTCAAGGCCGTCCTGCGCATAGAGCGACATGCCGGAGAAGAAAAAAAGTACAAGAAGGACGAATAAACAACGGATCTTTTTCATAACATTAACCCCTTTTTTAATGATTATACCCACCCCTAGCAGAATGGATCCCCCCGGGCAATCCAAAACTTAAAACTGAGCTTCGAAGGCAAAGTGGAACCGGCCGTTCTTGTCTGACCCTTCAAGTTCCTCAATCGGAAACCCGTAGTCGAGCTTCACCTGGCAGTTACTCATCACGGAGAAGCGCAGCCCGGCGCCCACCCCCAACAGGGTCGCATCCAGGGAAGGGATGCTCGTCGTGGGCTCATCCTCGATATACGCGGCGTCGGCAAAGCAGGTGAGCTGGACGTAATCCGCGGTG
>JAYGFS010000160.1:0-1542 GCA_046581765.1 Verrucomicrobiota bacterium | reverse complement strand
CGCGGATTGATCCCGCCGCGGATGCCTGGGCTGAAAGCGGCTCACTTGGTTTTCGGTTTTTTGCCCCTCGACTTTTTTCCCTTGCCGGCCGATGCGCTCTTCCAGAGGATGATGGTGTCGATATCATTATCCGAGCTCGGGCCCTCGGTGCTGCGCCCCCTGGTCACGTCGGTTTCCAGTTGCTTGAGCAGGGCTTGTGCACGTTCCGGTTGGGATCGATAGAGGTTCGTCGTTTCCCCCACGTCCTCGCTCATGTCGTAGAGTTGGGCCTTGGCTGCTCCGGGAGGCGCCTTCCCCTCGCTGGGAGATGACCAGCCCCCGGATGCCTTGGCGAGGGCCAGTTTCCATTTGCCCTGGCGATAAGCGAAGTGCCCGCTGATGGAATGGTGAATAATGCCTTTTCGGGTCGAGACGATGGGCTTCCCGGTAAAGGCCGGGAGATAGCTGACGCTGTCCTCGGCACTCCCGGGGGGCAGGGCGGCACCCGTGATATCCGCAAGCGTGGCGAAGAGGTCGGTATGGCAGATCACCTGGTCACTGGTGGACCCGGCCGCGATTTTTCCCGGCCAGCGCACGATGAAGGGGACGCGATGCCCGCCATCCCATATGTCGGCCTTTGATCCGCGCAGGTGTGCACTGACCTTGTGGCCCTTGGCTGCGAGATCGCCAATTTTTGCCGCCTTGCTGCAACCGTTGTCCGAGGTGAAGATCACCAGCGTTTTTTCGGTCAGGCCGTGGTCTTCCAGGGCCTGGGTGATCGCGACCACGACGGAATCGGTCTCCATCACGAAGTCACCGTAGGGTCCGAGCGAAGTCCTGCCCTGCCAGTCTTTCGAGGGGACGATCGGGGTGTGTGGCGAACCGAGTGGGATATAGAGGAAGAAGGGCTGCTTTTCTTTTGCCCGGGCCTCGATGTAGGCAAGGGCGTGCTTTTTAAGCCGGGGCAACATGTTGATTACCGGGTCGTGGGCGATGACCCGGTCATTCTCAATGACCGCTTCCATGTTGCGCGCATGGTGGAAGCCGTGGAAGTAGTCGAAACCCCGGTTGACGGGTCCATCGGGAATCCTGGCATCGACCGGTGGTGACTTGTGGTCTTTCTGTCTATAGGATTCGCCGGATGCGGGATTGAGATACTGGAGATTCAAATGCCACTTGCCGATAATCCCGGTGTGGTAGCCCTGGGCCTTGAGGAAGCTCGCCACGGTGGGTCGGTCCTTTGCAATCAGGCAGGGGGCGTATCCCTGCACGACCCCTTTCTGGAGGACGGTCCGCCAACTGTAGCGGCCCGTCATCAGGCCGTAGCGCGTGGGCGTGCACACGGAAGAGCCGGAGTGTGCATCGGTGAAGATCATCCCCGCCTCGGCCAGGTGATCCGCACCCGGGGTGGGGATCTTGCCGTGGTCACGATTCAGGCACTGGATATCCCCGTATCCGAGGTCATCGCACATGATGTAAATGATGTTTGGTTTATCCGCATGACTTTGTGTGCAGACGGCGATCAGCAGGAGGTATAGGACGTGTTTCATCATGGGCTAAAGT
>JAYGFS010000127.1:0-3967 GCA_046581765.1 Verrucomicrobiota bacterium | reverse complement strand
AAGACCGGGCACGACGCATGGACCCCGGCCTACAATTCAGCGGCGCTCTGGGCGTGGATGTTCAGCCAGCGACGAGCGAAGTCCTAGGCACCGGCAAGTCCCGGGAACACCCCCCGGCAAAGGCGAGGACGGAGGGCAAAGCTGCACGATCCCTCAGCGCCTGGCCCCGGCGGCCGCCCGCTCCATGCGCGCAAGCTGGATTCGCATGGCCTCAAGCGTCGCCCTACGCTCGGGGGAGCGCGCCAGGTTATGGTGCTCGGCAACATCGCCCTGCAAGTCGTACAGTTCCTCGCCATCCGGCCAGCGGGCGTAACGCCAGCGTTCCGTGCGCAGCGCCTTGCCGAGCTTGGAACCTCGCGAGACAACCGTGTAAACGGCGGCTTTCCCGGGGGCTGCAGGGTCCTTCAGCATGGGAAGGAGGCTCAGGCCCTGGAGATCGTCGGGCGGCATGACGCCACACAATTCAGCCAGCGTCGGGTACAGGTCCACGAGCTCGACCAGGCCCTCGCTACTCGACCCCGCTTTCGTCATCCCCGGCACGCGAACGATAAAGGGTACCCGGTTGCAAACCTCGAACAAGGTCACCTTGCCCCACATGAAGTGTTCACCGAGCTGGTAGCCGTGATCCGAGGTGAGCACGATGATGGTGTTCTCCCAGAGGCCCTGTTCCTTCAAGCAGGCGAAGACGGTTCCGATCTGCGCATCGATAAAGGAGATGCAGGCATGGTAGGCCTGCATGTATTCGCGACTGAGGGCATCGTTCTCCACCCCCAGCCTGAAACCAAAACCCTCGAAGCGCTTGACCATCGCGGAGCGCGGCGCCTGGTCCCAAAACCCGGCGGGCGGAGCGGCCAGGATAAGCTTGTCCCGGGGATACCGCTCGAAATACGCATCCGGGGCCAGGTAGGGTACGTGCGGTTTTTGAATGCCCAATGCGATAAAGAAGGGTTTGTCCCCGTGGCTTGCCTGCTCGATCCACGTCTTTACCTGCCGGGCATTCTTCCCGTCAGCGTGTTGCGCATCCCGTAAACCGGAGGGTCCATAGCCCACCTGCTGCCCGCGGGTCTGGGGAGCCAGGGTGGCGTGGTGTGCTTTCCATCGCTTCCGGTTTTTCCGGTCGTCTACCGGGCCGTATTGGGCCTCGAATACCTTCCGGGCTTCCGCTTCAATGGGCATTTCATCGTTGGAAAAGCGCTCCACCGCATCCCAGGTCCCCTCGCCCGGGTCCATCTTCTTGTTGTGGAAAACCTTGCCCGTGGATGCCGTCCAGTAGCCCTGGCGTTGAAAGGCCTGGGGCAGGGTCACCGTGCCGGGCCGCGTTTGGCTGATATCAAGGGTGTTTCCCAGCACCCCGCTGGTCTCCGGGTAGAGCCCACTCAAGAACGAGGCGCGGGACGGGCCGCAAACGGGATATTGGCAATAGGCACGCCGAAAGGTCATGCCTTCCGCCGCCAGGTGATCAAAGGCGGGCGTCCGGATGTGCGGATAACCGGAGGTGGACACATGCGTGTTCAGGTCATCACAGACAATGAAGAGCACGTTGGGCCGCGGCTTCGCAGGGACCAGAGGTACAAGCAGGAGAAGAAGCAGTAAAATCGATTTCATGTTCATTCGCGCACCCACCTAGCGACTGCGGCCGGCATCCTTGATCCGTTGCAGCTCCAGCTTCATCTTCTGCACGCGCTCGGGGAACCGGGCGTATAGATTCTTCGTCTCGCCGGGATCATCCGCGAGGTTGTACAGTTGGCCCGTCGGCCCCCCGGGCGCGGGCTTGATCCTTTTCGGCTTGGAGAAGCCACCCGAACCCAGCTCGGTGATGAGTTTCCACGCCCCGGTACGAATCAGGTACATCGAGGGCAGGCTCCCCGCGCGCATAACAAACGGTGCCCGGACAGCCTGCTCGGCCGCTGGTTCACCGGTGAGCACCGGCAAAAAGCTGAAACTGTCAGGGCCGGCATCCGCCGGGAGCTCGGCCCCCATGATCGCGGCAAAGGTCGCCAGGAAATCCGTAAAGCAGATCGTGTGGTCACTCGTGGACCCGGCTTTCACCTTTCCCGGCCAGCGGGCGATAAACGGCATCCGGTGACCCGCCTCCCAGGCATCGCCTTTCATCCCGCGCAACACCCCCATGGCATCGTGGCCGAAACGCTCGACATCGGCATCGTACCAGCAGGGGCCGTTGTCGGACGAAAAAAGGACCAGGGTGTTTTCATCCATGCCCGCCTTGCGCAAGCCGGCAAGCACCCGCCCGATCTGCGCATCCACCATCATGATGAAATCACCGTACAAGCCCGCCCCGCTCTTGCCGGCAAACGCCTCATCGGGCAACCAGGGCGTGTGCGGGGCGGGATAGGCCAGGTGCAACAACAGGGGTTCAGCTTTCTTGTGCCGGGCGATGACCTTGAGGGCCTCGTCCGTGAAGCGCGGCAGGACCTCCTCCAGTTTCAGGTCCGGCGCGATGCCACCCGCCCGCCAGAAGGCTCCCTGGTTGCGGGTCCATCCCTCGGTATTGTTTGCCTCGATGTGGTCACTCGGTGGCAGGACCGCACGATCCCCACGAATATAGAAATAAGGCGGGATATCCGTCGATGCGCGCATGCCGAAAAAGGTATCGAATCCACAGTCGACGGGCCCGCCGGGCAGGGGCTTGTCGTAGCCGTTCTCCTTGAAACCCACGTGCCACTTCCCGACCAGGGCGGTGCGGTAGCCCTGCGCTTTTGCCAGGGTGGCAATCGTGGTCTGCCCCGGGCGGATCAAGGGTTCCCTGTTCCAGCGCGTGACATCGATGCGAAAGGGGTATTCCCCGGTCATCAAGCCGTAGCGGGACATGTGGCACAGGGGCCCCGGTGCGTGTGCATCGGTAAAGCGCATGCCATCGCGGGCGAGTCCATCGATATGTGGCGTGGCGATCCTGGATGCCGGGTTGAAGCAGGCGGGATCACCATAGCCCATGTCGTCGACGAGGATGATGACGATATGCGGAGGCCTGGCTGAAGCAGGCAGCGAGCCCAGCAGGCTGCAGCAAGCAAGGAGGGCGAGGCGTAACATTTTCTTCATGCCATGCTCCTATCCCTCGTAGCCGAATGTCCAGCCCCTGCGCGGTTCGCGCTTCAACAAGGCGTTGGCGTCGGGACGATTATTGGTGAACTGCCCCTTCTTCATATCGTACACCAGCTTGCCCCGGCCTTGAGGGCAACCGTCCCGAGCAGGACAATCTCGGTCAAGTGGGCGGAATAGTCGAAATGGCAACTGGGCTTGGGCGCGGTGGAATCCTTGATCGATCGCACCCAGTCCCCGGAGTGCCCGGGGACCCGTTCCAGCATTTGCTCAGGCTTGGGCGTTTCCTTCATCCGGGTCTCGGGAATGATGCGGACGCCCCCGCAATGGCTGGTCGACTGGAGGAGGTTCTTTGAGCCGTAATAATAGGTGCCCTGGCTGAGCGGCTTGCGGCCCGCTTCGAGCACCTCGGGCCGGGGCGGCTTATCTTCGGCGCTTCCGCCATTCCACCAGGTGAGCGTCACCGGCTTGAGGTTCCCGCGTGCGGGAAAACGGTACACGATGCGTGCATGACCGTTGTACCCCTCGGCGTTTACGCCACCCACTTCAGCCTCGACCTCAAGGGTCTCGGCCTGGTTGAGCTTCAAGGCCCAAACCGCCCCGTCGATGGTGTGGCAGGCCATATCCCCTATCGAGCCGGTACCGAAATCTTTCCAGCCGCGCCAGGAAAAGGAATGAAGCCCCTTGTGGTAGTCGCGGAAAGGGGCCGGGCCGATCCAGGCCTCCCAGTCCAGGCCCCTGGGTACGGGCCTCGAGGCGGGACGCGGCGGCTTTGCCCCGAAGCTCCGGTTGCTCACGCAGTGCAGGGTCTCGACATCGCCGATGGCGCCCGACCAGATGTACTCGCAGATCAGGCGAATCGACTCGGACGAGTGCCCCTGGTTACCCATCTGGGTTGCCAGGCCCTTGG
>JAYGFS010000630.1:0-6943 GCA_046581765.1 Verrucomicrobiota bacterium | reverse complement strand
GCATCCTGGTCATTGGTGACTCCTCCGCGCGGGGATCCCACGGGGCTTCCCACAATTTCGCCCAAGTCCTCGGCCGCATGCTGGGTGATGCATACGGTATCAGCCAGCTCAGTTTTCCCGTCGCTAACTCGCACATCATCCGCCTGCTCGCCGAGTCCACGGCACAGCAGGCAGACCTCATCATTATCTACGCGGGGCATTATGAATATGTGGGCCCCTTCAGCGGCAACCCTCCCCTGGGTGATCCACACCAGACAATCCAGGGGGTCCAGGGCCACCTGGCCTTCCAAGCCAGTCGACTCCGCCAACTTTGGCAGGGCCTCAAGCAACCGGACCGGGGCACCGTGTATTCTGGCACCCACAGCTTTCGCGCCTGCCAGGTTTCGGTGCGCGAAAGCGATCGCGAACGCCAACAAGCCATGTGCCGGGAAAATTTCGCGGGGTTGGCCCGCTTCCTGAAGCAGCAGGGCAAACAGGTCATCCTCTGCGTCCCGGGGGTGAACACGCGAGATGCCGCCCCCTTCAACTCCACTTTCAGCAAGAAGCGCACTGCGGAAGAACAAGGTCAAATCGTGCGACTGATGCAAGTCGGTGGATACAACTACCAGGCCGGGAAGGACCGGCGCGCCATCGAGCTCCTCACCCGTGCACTGCGCATGGAGGAACGCTTCGCCCAGCCCCATTTCATCCTCGCGAAAATTTACGAGAAGCAGGGCCAGGCAGGGCTGGCACGCGCCCATTACGAACGCGCGGTTGAACTGGACAGCATTCCCCTCCGTGCGGACGCGAGTATCCGCAAGGCCATTCAACGAGCCGCCATCGATGCCGGGGTTGACCTGCTGGATATCCACCAGGTCCTGGCCGCGGGCTCCACCAACCAGATCCCCGGATCTGAATGGTTCCACGATCATATTCATCTCAATTTCCAAGGGCATAGCGCCGTCGCCGAGGCCCTCTATGAACGAATCACCGGCCAGGAAAGCACGGTAACAAATACCCCGGTCATGGTTCACTACACGCCAAGTGCCCAGCATGAAATCGAGCGCGCGTTCCTGGAAGATCTTCTCCGCCCGCCCCTCAGCTACCGCTACGCGAACATCCAGGAGATTACCAGGCTCCGCAACTCGTTGCGTGCGGTCAGCAACCTCACGGCCCGCGTCACGACCGCACCTTTTTCCAGGAATCAACGGCTTGGCCGTATCGACACGATGCTGGCCAGTGAAACCCCGCGGGATGCAACACCCGATATTGAGACCCTGCTGGAAGAAAACCCCCATGACCTCGCCGCGCGCATACGCCAGAGCCAGCTCGGGCGCTTGACCGGGCAGGTCAAATCGCCCAAGCACCAGATCAAACTCAGCCGCAGCTACAAGCAAAGCCCCGAGGCCCTGGTCGAACTCGCGGAGGCCTATGCACAGGTCATCAATCCACGTGATACCCTGAAGACGTATGAAAAAGTCCTTGCAATGGACCAGGCGAATATCAAGGCCTATCGCGGAGCGGCCTCCGCGCTGACGGAGCAAGGGCGGTACGGGGAAGCCATCCAGGGGCTCAGCCAGGCCCTGAAACATGAACCCGAGAACCCCGACGTACACGAACAGGCGGCCGAGCTTTACGAGCGGGCAAAGAACCTCATGATGGCCCGTCAACACATCCAACGGGTCCTGCAGATTGACCCAGGCCGCACATCCGCCATGGCGATCATGCAACGGCTCCAGTCCACCGGAAACGAAACCGCCCGCGTAATGAATAACCAGGGAAGCGACTTCATGAAAACCCAACGGTATGCCGAGGCTCTCCAGCGTTTCAGGCAGGCGATAGACCTCTACCCCGATGCCCCGATGGCCATCAACAACCTGGCTTATCTCCTGGCGACTTGCCCCGACGAAAAGTTTCGCGACGGAAAGCGGGCGGTGGAGCTGGCCACCCGCCTTGTGTCATTCGCGAAGGATGCCCCGCAACCGGGCTTTCGCGCAACCCTTGCGGCTGCCTATGCGGAAACCGGTGATTTTGAATCGGCTGTAGAAACCATTATCCAGGCCGTGGAGGATGCCGAAACACTGGGACAACCCGAAGCGGTAGGGAAATTCCTCCAGATTATGAGCAGCTACAAGGAAGGGCAACCCTACCGCCATTCACCCAAGGGGGGATAAGTCATTCTTTTCCGCGAAGCCACCAATTCCTGCTTGTGGTTAAGACTTCCCCTATTACATTGGACCCTTTATGGCTTCTTTACCTATCCCGATTGCGCTCCGCCTGTTCTGTTTCGGCATGATTTTTAACCCCGGCACCCCGCTTCAGGCCGAACTTGCGACCCTCAACCTGGCGGATGGCTACACGGTTAAAGGCGAGATCCTGAAAGAGGCCGACGAACACCTGATCGTCGACCTCGGATTTGAAATCGTTCGCATCCCTCGTAAAACCGTGGTGGCGATCGTTCAATCCGAAGGCACTGTCGGGACCTCGCTCACCGGGGAGAACCGGGACATCTATTCCCCCGCGACGGGGGGCAAAGAACGCTCGGTCCAGGCCCAGGTCAAGGAAATCGGCGAGGCCGTGGTCGACATCCGCTCGCGCCGGGCCATCGGGTCGGGCTTCGTCATCCATCCCGACGGCTACATCGTCACCAACCACCATGTCATCCAGGGCGAGAACACGCTGACCGTCACCATCTTCCGCCGCGAAGGGAAGGACCTGGTCAAGGTGCAATATCCGAATATCCGGATTGTCGCGCTCGACCCCAAAAACGATCTCGCCCTGCTGAAAATCGAATCGACCAGCGATATCTTTGCCTTCGTACCCGTGGCGGACTCGGACGAAGTCGTGGCCGGCCAGAATGTCTTTGCCGTGGGCAGTCCACTCGGCTACGACCGCACCGTCAGTGAAGGCATCGTCAGTTTGCCCGGGCGACTGATGGATGGGCGCATCTACCTCCAGACCACGACCCAGATCAACCCCGGGAATTCCGGCGGACCGCTGTTCAACCTGAAAGGCGAAGTCGTCGGGGTGAATAATATGAAAGCCATGGCGATTGGCGTCGAAGGGGTCGGCTTCGCCATCCCCACCAACGTGATGAAGATGTTTTTGCACAAGCGGGATGCCTACGCCTTTGACCCCCGGAACCCGAATGCGGGTTTCCGGTATCCCCCCCCTCCACGTAAGTACCGTCCACCCCCAGCCAAGACCCCGGGAGATACAAAATGAAACACGTCCGCCTGAGCCTCATACCCCTCGTGCTACTCGCCTGCTTAAACAGTCGTGCCGCCATCGCACCCGACCAGCTTTTCCCGGAAGATTGCACGCTGTACATCGCGTTCAGCGATATCTCGCGCACGGTAGAACGCTGGAAAAGAAGCCCGGTGGTCCGGGAATGGAAGAGCGATGAGTTCCGTGATATTCGCGAATGGATAATGGAAGACGGGCCCATGGCCGAACTCTTCGGGGACGCTGCAGATGACCCGTCACTGAAGGCGATGAAGGAATCCATCAAGCTCTATACCGGTAGCTTCGCACTCGGCGTGATCGAGGGGCAGGCCTGGCTGGAAGCCATCCAGGCTGAAATGGAGGATGAGACAGCCGACCAACTGGAAGACTTTGACTTGAATGCCCCTATCGAGGACCTGGATGCGGTTGGAGAAGACGAAGATGAGGGCAATCACGCCGCACCCGCCTTTGTCAAACACCTCGTGTTTGTCGCGGAGATGGGCGACAACGAAGCCGCGATCCGCGCGATCAACCTGAAGCACGCGAAGGACCTGGTGGCAGAGGAAATCGAACAAGGTGCGAAGTCACGCTTCAGCGAGCAGAAGATCGATGGCGTCGATGTGCTGGTAATCGAGACCCGGTACGAAGCGGAAACGGAATTCGATTACACGGCCTACCTCGATGGCATCGAGATTTCCAGTGGATCGGAAAGCGCCCTGCGCATGATGATTGACCACATCCGCAGCGGTTCAGCTCCCCAGCCCCTTTCGGGAAATCGCGATTATGCCAAGGCCAAGGCCCAAGCTGAAAAGCACGATGTGCTCGTGCACGTGAACCTGACCATGATCGGCCAATACATCCAGAAACAGATGGCCGAAAAGACGGATCCCAGTCCCCTCCTCGGTGTCTCCCCGGCACAGATCGCCCAGGCACTGGAGCTCGACGCACTTGCGCCAGTGACCGCTACCCTGGAGCTCAGGCCCGAGGGGATCGCCTTTCATTCCAATCTTGGATTCACCCGTCAGACACGTCTGAGCAAGGTGATACTCCCCTATGTAAAGGGTGCCTTCCCACGTCCCAACTTCATCCCGAAAGATGCCATCTCGGTGAGCAGCCTCCGGGTGGGTTTCGCGCCCTGGTGGGACTCGGTCGTGGGCCTCATGGGTGCGCTCAGCCCGCAACTGGGCATGATGGCCAACATGCTCATGCTACAGAGCCAGGAAGAGCTGGGCTTCGACATCAAGGCCGACTTCATAAACGCCCTCGACGATGCGATCGTCTACGCGCAGAAAATGAGCCCGGACGGTCCGGGGGCCACGGACGGACAATCGACCCTGGTCGGAATCAAAGTGAAGGACCGCGCGTCCATCGAACGGGTGATCCGCAAGTTGTCCATCAAGATGAGCCCGGACGGCGGGGGGGAAATCATGAAAGCAGAAGAATTTCTTGAGCACAAAATCCATTCCATCAACCTGGGTCTGCCCCTCGCCGAGAGCGATGCGCCGACCATCGCGTATAGCTTTATCGGCGACTACCTGGTTCTCGGGGTGGGCGCCGACGACCTGGTCAAATCCGCGGTGCGGGCATGGTGCCAGCCCGGCCAGTCGATCTGGCAGACCCCGGAAATGGAACGGGCCTTGAGCATGCTTCCCGATGGGGGGTCCTGGTTTGAATACGGCCGCGTCGACCAGGTTTTCAAGATCATGGGCGGCTTGGTCGGCGGCAACCTGGTCGGTGGGCTCAAACCGGGGGTCGATCCGGATGAGGACGCCGACGAGGACAGGCTCCCGGACATGCGACCACTTTCCCGGCTCATCGGCCAGGCCGTCAACAGCAGCACGATGGAAGAACAGCGGATCTTCAACCGGGGATTCCTCCTGTACCCTGTTGACCGATGAGGCTGAATCCCTGCATCGCCCTTGCATGCGTCCTTGCCGGCCCGGATCCGGCAGCCGCAAACCCCGCCCCCTTCGGTTTCACCGGACCGGAGATACAGCGGGTTGAAGGGCAGGCACGCGCCCTGCTTGTAGCGGATTTCGACCGGGATGGCGGCATGGATGCCGCCTTCGTAAACAATGGAAAGGCCCGGATAGAGATCCTCTATCAGCGGAAGCCCGGGGCCGGCAAAAAGGCCCGTCCGTTGCGAAGCAACCGCTGGGAGCCGCAGTTGCAGGACAGTCGCTTTGAACGGGACTCCATCACCACCGGCAGCTTGATGTACGAGCTGGCGGCAGGTGATTTAAACAACGACGGGAAACTGGATCTCGCCTGCACGGAGGATTCCTGCGGCCTTCTTGTCTACTACCAGGCCAAGAACCTGCAATGGGAGGACCCGCTCCGGATCGAGCTCAAGGACCCCGCCAAGTACCAGGGCACCCTGCTTATCGAGGACCTGGACGGCGACGGTGACCGGGAACTTATCGTCGTCGCGGATCACGAGATCCATCTTTATGCGCCTGATAAAGGGGGCCAACTCCGCCGGGTCGACACGCTGCCCGCTGCAAATGAAGACCCCTACAACCTGCAATTCATCGACCTCAATGCCGACGGCCGCCTTGACCTTATGTACATGAATCCTGTGAACACCTTTGCCCTGCGCATTCGCATCCAGGGGGCGGACGGGCACTTCGGCCCGGAGGAAGTTGTCGCCTTTGACCGCCCTTCCGGGCTTATCCATCCTTATCCCAGTGCTAAAGGATTCGGTTTTGTCGCGGTGAACCGACACAACGGCCAACTGGAGCATTTCGCTCTTGTGCGAGCCCCCCCCAAGGCCCGGGGTGGGGCCTTGTTTTCCCTGCGGGCCTATGCATATCATGCAAGCGATTCCAGTAAGCAGGTGCTCCACGCCTGGAGCGACCTGGATGGCGATGGATATACCGACTTGGTCACTGCGGACCCCGCCGCCGCGCAGCTCTCGGTGTACCAAAACATCAAGGGCGAACTCCAATCCCCAGTGAACAGTGCCGCCTACTCGGGAATCTCCACGCTCTCCCCCATTCGGTACGCGGGGAAAAATGGGGTGCTGCTCACGAGCCCGGTCGAGGAGACCTGGGGCGTCAGTCACTGGAAAACCTCCGCGCTCGACTTTCCCCGGCCCCTTGCGATCGACGGCAAACCCCTCGCCAGTGCCGCAAGTACCAACCCCAAGATGCAGGCAGTCGTGTTCCTGAAGGAAAAAGCGCGCCACCTCCTTGTGCAACAAGGTTCCACGCAACACACGCAGGAGCTGGAAGGCCTCACGGAGAATCCGAACCGTATTCACATCGTTGACCTCAACCAGGACGGGCGAGCGGATCTACTCCTTGAAATCCCCTTCAAGCCCCTCGTCATCCTGGTTCAGGGTACGGAAGGCGAATTTAATCAGCTCGACACCGATTCGGGTGCCAGTCGAAGCCTGCTCAGCCGCCTGGAGCCGGGCAGCATCGGGTTCGCAGACATGGACCGGGATGGAAGAGATGAAATGCTGATCGTGCGCAAGGGTTTCGTCCGGGCGCTCCGCCTCAGCAAGCAGAATACATTTGAAACAGTTACCCAGGTCAACGCATCGAGTTCCGACATGAAGATCGCCTCCGCCGTCCACCTGCAAATTGGAACCCGCTGGCACATGGTCCTGGTGGACAGGGACAAGCACCGCCTGGAACTGCATCAAACCCACCCCTCCGCTCCGAACAAGCCGCCGCAGACCTTTAAACTCCCGGACAGCCCCGTGGTCGAGGCGGAGGTCGTTCAACTGGACCCG
>JAYGFS010000515.1:0-2085 GCA_046581765.1 Verrucomicrobiota bacterium | reverse complement strand
TGGTCGCCCCCTGGTTCCCCTGTCCCGGTGAATCCCCCAGCCAGATCTGCGGGGTGCGTACGGTGGAAACCCCGTTGGTCGGCAGTTGCAGGGTTCCGGCCACGGATCGCGAGGCGCCATTTCCATTAATGGTCCCCAGGTAAAGGTGGCTTGCTGCATCGAGGATGACCACATCCGAGGATGACAGGTCCAGCACGGGATCGAGCGCTACGGAATCACCAACCAAGCGCCGCCCAATCTCCACGTTGTTGACCCATGCCTCAAGTAACGCAACATCCAGGGCGATGTTCGCGTGCTGTTCCCCGGCGCCGGATGCATCAAAAAAACCGACCCGCAGGTTGTTGACCCGGTTGCTGCTGTCGCCGATCAGCAGATTGCCGCCCACGATGGATGCCTGGGTACTCTCTCCGACCTGGTTAATCGAAGCATCAAAATCACCGGTCAACTTGAGCGTGTTCCCCGCGAGATCAACCCGGTGCACCAGGCCGGAGCTGGTTGAAAAATGCAGGCCGTCAACCGTCGCGACCGCCGCAAGGTTCATGATGCTGGTGACCTGGTTCGTCCCCAGGGCCACCGCGCCCTGATCGCTGAACACGGTTGCATCGGACGCGACAGGAACCTGGTTGGGCGCCCAGTTGGACGGGTCGCTCCAGACGAGCGGCATAGCGGCTCCGGTCCAGGTGACCTCAACGCCCCACGCGGCCAAACGGAAAAACAACAGGTAGCAGGCAATATATCTTAAGCGCATAAACACCTTTGTACGGTATACATAATTTCGCACGCACCCCTTGCCAATCCAACCACATAATATTCAAAAAGCTTTGCAGCACAACGCTTCACGGCTTAGAAAACCCTGCGATGCCTGGCGAACCGGACAAACAGGAACTGCACCAGGACGAAATCCGTTCCGTGCTCAATGCCTACCCATTCGGTTATCCCTCGGAGTGGAAGCGATGCTCGCAGGGATACGCCAACCGTAACTATCGCGTCAGCCTCGATGCGGGGGACTTCCTCTATCGCATCTGCACCTCGCAGACCCTGGAGAACACCGAGCGCGAGACCCGGCTGAATCATTATCTGCACGAGCAGGGCATCCCGGTCGCCCCGCCGATCGCCCGAAGCGATGGCGCCTTGATCAGCCCCTCGCCCGCGGGGCCGGTTGTCCTGTATCCCTTCCTCGAGGGATCGACGCCCGACTACCACCCGGAAAATGTGCGGGTCATCGCACGGGCGGCGGCGCAACTGAACCAGCTGCCCTGCCCCGAGACCTTAAGCAAGACGAATACCGTCGGCGTGGGGGCGGCACACAACTTTATCGCGCGTACTCGGGATCACCCCTACCCGGATCGCTTCCGGCGCTTTGCCCTGGCATTCGAAACCCTCTATCGGGACTTGGACCATCCGGATGACCGGGTCCTCGTGCACGGCGACCTTTTTCGCGACAACACCTTGTTCCGTGGACACGAACTGGTGGCCATCCTCGACTTTGAGGAATACTGCCTCACCACCCGCATGTTTGAAATCGGCGTGCTCGTAAACGGCTTCTGCTCACCGGAAAATCGACCCGACCTTGCACTGGTCAGGGTCCTGCTCGCATCCTATCATGCGGTCTCACCGCTCACCGGGCCGGAAGTCCAACGCCTCCCCTCCTACGCCCGCTGGGGTGCCCTCTGCATGATTTTATGGCATTTGCGCTGCCTGCTCGACGCGCCAGATCCTCGGAAAGTCCAGGCCATCGATGGTCATTTTGAACGGCTGTCCCACATGAAAAACATGCCCACTTCCCTCTAACCGCTTGCGCGGTTTCAGGGTACTATATATACTCCCATGCACGTGAAACGCCCCTCCGCATATCTCCTGCTCCCCGCTTTCACCCTGGGCCTCGCGGGACTGGGCTTTAGCCCCAGTGCGAGCCGGGGCCAAACCACCTTGCCTATCATCGACCCCAAGTTTGAAGGGATTGATACCTGGAACGGCGTGCCGGCCGGAAATCCCTGGACCTACGAGATCGGATCGACCTGGCTGGAGGATGAAAAGGACAGCAACTGGGGTACCTGCGAGGATGCCGGTTTCGGGTATCCAAAT
>JAYGFS010000475.1:0-17895 GCA_046581765.1 Verrucomicrobiota bacterium | reverse complement strand
GGCAGCCGCGGCAAAAGGTGCGGCCGCAGCAAAAGGTGCGGTCGCAGCGGAAGGTGGGGCGGCAGCAGCAGCGGGTGGTGCAGCGGCAGGTGCTGTGCCGGGTGCTGTAGCGGCCGGTTTTACCGCCGCGAGCTTGACGACCGCCCTGGTTGTGGGCGGGACCATCATCTTGGTTGCCGACAATACCGGCTCCTCGTCTTCAGCGCCCTCTGCGGCGCTTGACGTGGGCCCGATTGCTACGCCAACGCCTTCCACGTCCTCGAGCAGTGCCAAGAAAACCGCTGCACCGGCTCCAACCAGTCCATAATATCCCAATCGTTTCTACTTGCAGCAATCGCGGGTTCACGCTTTAGTTGCGCCCGCGATTTTTGTTTGGTTGCAACGCTTTAATCCGGGACGAAACGCATGCGAAACCTTCATCTTGCCCTTTATTTGGTCGTCGGTCTTGGCCTTCTATCCAGCCAGGGCTGTACCAGCAGCCTCAACATTCCCGGCAGGGCGGCCTACCCCGCCCCGGATGGCTCCGCACCCGGGCCCGAAACCGTCTACCAGGAACGCACGGTCGAAGAGCGCGAACTGGCTCGTTTCTCCCCCAGCTCGGTCCTCGATCGCGTTCGCATCCGGGAAACGCGCAAGGATCTCATCCATCGCAAGCTCGATTACCTGGTGGGAGCCGACGATGTCCTTGAGATCAGCATCTTCGAATGGGAACTCACCCAGTCGACCCGGTCACTCTTGTTACGCGTATCGAAGAGCGGCATGATCGCCGTCCCCGGCCTGGATCCGCTACTCGTCGCGGGCCGGTCCGTGTTGGATATTCAACAGATTATCGTCCGTGAGATGGAAACCGCGGGTATCCTGCAAAAGCCCCGTATCGCGGTAACCGTCTCGGAATATCGCAGTCGCCAGATCTCCGCAATCGGCGCGGTTAATGCACCGGGCGTATATGCTATCCGGGAGAACGTGATAACCCTGATCGACTTCCTGTCGCTTGCCGGGGGACCGGCGACGGATGCCGCCTCGGTCGCCTACATACTCCGCTCCCCGCCCGATGATGGTGAACCCTTGAAGATCACGGTCGACCTTGACGAATTATTCAAGACGCGCCGAACCGATTTGGATGCGGTGCTCCAGGCGGGTGATGTGGTCTACGTCCCCATCGCCCCCTTCGTCTATGTCTACGGGGCCGTCCTGCAGCCAGGTGCTATCGGGCTGAGAAAGCCAACAACCTTTCTCGAGGCCATCGCCCTCGCCGGGGGCTTTGAACGCGAGGCGGATTCCCAGCGCGTCCGCCTCAATCGGAAAACAAGGGGGGTGCGGGAAGAGAGTATCTACGTGAACGTGGATCGTATCGAGTCGGGAACCCAGCAAGACCCCTACCTGCATGAAGGCGATATCATTATCGTCAGTGAATCCCCTTCCAAGACCTTCGCCCGCGGTCTCTGGGAAGTTATCCGCAGCGTTGTCAGCGTTTCATACCGCCTCGATACAAACACAGAATAACCCAGGTTCGGCAAACATTATCAACCCAATCCCTTATGCCTACCCCCCAGAACGTCTCGAACGAATCCGCATACAATGATGAGTTCACTGAAATCCATCTGTGGGATTACGTCAATATCGTCCTCAAGCGCCTCTACGTTGCCGTATCCATTTTTCTAACCGTCGTCCTGCTGGGTGCCGTATATTCGTGGACCCGCACCCCGCAATACCGGGCGAGTTCCCGCATCCTCCTCCAGAAGCAGGGGCTGAACCTCACCCGCATGGCCGACACGCTGAACATCTCCAGCGCACCCGCACGCGATACCGAGTTCCTTCCCACCCAGATCAAGCTCATCACCTCGCGCCCGGTCCTCGAAGAAGTCCTGCACAAAACGGGCCTGGACAAGAAGGAGGCTTTCAAGGAGGCCAAGGACCCCATCGCCAAGCTGGCACGGATGATCGAGGTGCGGCAAATAAGGAATGCGCTCCTGGTCGATGTCTCGGTGGAACGGCCGGATCCCCAGGAAGCAGCCGACATTGTAAACAGCATCGTCACATCGTTTAAATTAACCAGCCGCAAGCGACGAGCGGGCATTTCAGACCAGAGCCTGATCGATCTCCAGGAAAAGGCGAGCGAACTGCTCGACGAACTCGATGTTGCCACCCTGGATGTACTGACCTTTCTTGTCACCAACAAGCTCACGTCCTTCACCCAGGACTACCAGATGGTCCTCGCTCGAATCAAGGGGCTGAATGAAAACCTCTGGCGCATTGAACCCGTCCGGCTTAACTTGAAGGCTCAACTTGAAGCCGCAGAAAAAGCCCTGGCCGATGGCCGTTCGATTGCCACCCTCCCAGCGGTAATGGAATCCGACGTCGTGAACAAGTTGAGCCTGGAACTCGCAAACATGGGGGTTCAGTATTCAGAATTGCATAGTCGGCTCGGCGAAAACCATCCGCAGTTGCAGAGCCTTGACAGCCAGCGCCAGGCGCTCCAGACCCAGATCGGCATTTTTGCCACGGCGGCCCTGGAATCCGTGCGTACCCAGCTCGCCCAGGTTGAGAAGGAGGCGCAACTGCTGAAAGAGGCCATTGCCCTGACCCAGCAAGAGGTTCGCTGGTTTAACGAATTACAAACCGATTATGAATTGCTCACCCGGGTGAAAAGCACGGCAAAAGCCAATCACGGGCGGATCCTTCAACGTATTGAGGAAATCAAGATCAACATGCTCGACGCCCAGGGCGACAACGTCTTTGAGATCAGCGCAGCGAGTAAACCCGAACGGCGCTCCTCTCCAAATCACGGAAAGAACCTTGCAATTGCGGGATTCATCGGCTTGCTGCTGGCCATCGGCGGATGCTTCTTTATCGAATACATGGACACCTCCGTGAAGACCATGGAAGAAGCGCGTGAACTCTTTGGCTCGACCATGCTCGGGCTGATTCCCATGGCAACCCGCCAGGGTTCATCCGGCAAATCATCCGACCTGGTCACCGCGGAGGATCCCAAGAGCAACCTGGCCGAGGCTTTCCGCATGGTGCGCTCCTCCCTGATGCACAGCAACAACGGGAATCCCGTTCGGCACCTGGTCGTCACAAGCTCACTCCCCCGCGAAGGCAAGTCCATCTCCAGTGTAAACATCGCGCTCTCGTATGCCCAGGCCGGCAAACGAGTACTGCTCGTCGATGCCGACATGCGGAAACCCCGTATGCACAATGTTTTTGGTGTCGTGAACGACGTGGGCCTGTGTGATGTCCTCAACATGGATGAAACTTTCGATGGGCTCGACGCCTGCATCGAGAAAACCGAATTCAACAACCTGTACCTCCTGCCGACAGGACCCATACCGGAAAATCCGGCAGAACTCATCGATAGTGTCCGTTTTGAACAGCTGATTCGCCAATTGGAAAATACCTACGACCTGATCGTATTCGACTCCCCACCCAGCGCACACCTGGTCGATTCACTGCTCATCGCCCGACAGGTTGACGGAATGGCCGTGGTCGTACGCCTCTTGAACACCCCGCGCCAGGCCCTCCGATATCTCGCCAACAACCTGCGATCTTCCAACACCCATTTACTGGGCATCATCGTGAACAATATTGATGTCCCAAGCAACGCACAATACGGCTACTACTCGTATGGGAGACAGGGAAGGTACGGGCCGGAATCCTACTACGGTGCGAACCAGGTTGACCACCCACCGGCCGACAAAAGGCCCCACCAGGATTCCCCTTCCGACAAAGGTTGACCGGGCCTTCCGAAAAGGAATGCGGTACTTCAAACATCTGGGAATCTCGTTTCGCGCGATTACCGCGTATCTCCTGCTGGCCCTTTGCCTCATCTGGTCGACCCTGCCCTTCGGTGGGGTGGCCACCTGGGCCAAAGCCAGCATCATTGGCCTGAACCTATTCACCAGCGGGGTTATTTTCACCCTGTTTATGCTCCCTGCCTCCAGCAACACCCGACCCTGGTATCGATCGCCTTTGGTCCTGTGGTATGGCCTGTTGTTGATCGGAGCCTGCTTCATCATCCCCTTGCCCACGGCTCTCCATGAGCTCCTGCACTCGCCGCATGTCGGCAGCGCGGATAGTTCCGGGTTCCGCCCGCTCTCGATTCACCCGGCCGATTCCCGAATGACCCTTTACTACTGGATCAGCCTCACCACGCTGGGCGGTGCCGTGCTTCGCCTGGCCGCAAACCGCCGGATGATATTCAACGTGCTCCACCTGGCCATCCTGCTCGGCTTGGTTCAAGCCCTGGGCGGATTAGTGGGTGCACAGACGGGCATTCTTCCGGACAACCCCTTCACCCGGTGGCGCCTGACCAGCACCTTCTCCAGCAGCAATTCGTTTGGGGGCCTGCTCGCGATCACCATTCCCGTAACCGCCGGCTGCTTCATCTATCAAATCCACTACCTGCTTGGCCTGATGTCCGGCCGATTTCGGGGCCTGATCCATCTCGATCCGCGGAAGCAACAGAACGTGCTCTTCTGCGTCACCACGTGTGGAATCCTTTTTCTTCAAGTATTCGCCCTGTTGCTGAGTGCGTCCCGCGGGGCCATCCTCTCCGTTGCTATCAGCCTGGCCCTTCTCATGGTCGTAGCGATTGTCCGGCCCCCGAACTCCATCCCGCGCAGAAAGGTGGTCATTGGCCTCGGCCTATGCCTGGTCCTGGCAGGCGGGCTGAGCTCGGGTGCCTTCAAGGTTTTCCTCCACCGGATACCGCAACTTGGCAGCATGGAATATACCCTGCCAGCACAAGGCCGCACAAAGATTTGGAGCGCATCGATGAACCTGGTAAACGCTCACCCCACCGGCGTAGGTCCTGGCTGCTACAAGGATGCCATCCCGGCCTGGCAACCCCCCGGCTTCGGGCCCTCAAGAATCAACAAGGCGCACAATGACTACCTCCAGATCGTCTGTGAAACAGGCTGGGTGGGTGGCGCACTCTTTGCCGGGTTCATGCTGGGATGCGTGGCCTATTTTGCGCGTGCATTCAAGCGCATCAAGCACCCGTTCCGCTGGTTGTATGGCGCGTGCACCCTGGGCGTACTCGCCCCGGCAATCCATGCGGCCGTCGACTTCAACCTGAGCTCTCGCCCGGGAGTCGGTGTACCTTTTGCGTTTGTTCTCGGAACGGCATTTGCCTGCAGGCGACTCATTGGCCAACAGGGTTACCGCCCCAGCAAGGTCCAGTTCCGGCCCCTCGGCAACGGTATGCGCTGGCTCGTTCCGATGTGGCTGCTTACCTTGTTTGCCGGAGCCGACCTGTTCCGGCAGGCCGCCAGTTATTGGCAGATGGAAACCGCGTGGACGCGCGCGGGCGGACAAACCGACCCTTATTTCTGGCTGCCCGGGCATATCGAGCTGGACGGCTCCGTCGATGATGCACTCCGTGCAGCCAGCACCTGGTCGGGAAAGGACCCGCACCTTGCGGCATCCGCCTATCGCACAAAAGCACTCGAGCAGGAACAGGTCCGCCAGACCTATTTCAACACCCTTTACCGGGAAGCCCCCGCCTTCAGCCTGACCCGGCTTGACCAGTTGGCCGACCAGGTCATCGCCCCGCAACGAATAGCACTGGCCGAAGCCCATGCCCAGGCTATCGACCACGCCTACACACAGCTGCCGCATGACGCCGAGCTACGCATGACCCGGGCAGTGATTCGCGTCCAGGAAACCATTGCCTCGGGAACCGGCGGCGGCGCACCCTTTGTCCGGGCGATCAAAGCCCTGGCCGAGGCCGAGCGAGCCGCGCCCAATGATGCGCAGGTCCTCACCGCACTCGCCTCCGAATGGAGCCGCCTGGCCCAAATTGCCAACACGGAAGTCCTGCGCACGCGCTGCCTGAGGGATCTCAAACGGGTCAGCGTTCACGCCTTTGAGGAATCCACCGAGGACCCGCGTGCCGTCGCCCTTGCCTGGTCTCGCGCGGGCCAGGACATTTCCGAGCTTGCACCGATCTTCCCCACCACGCACTTCATGGACGTGTATCGCGACTTTCAGTCCGAGTGGACCAGCAAACAGACCCTGGCGTTCATCGACACCTGGCAGGAGCGCCTCCGGGATACCACCGCTTGGCGAAAGCGTTTTCGCACGATTGAGCGCTTCCAGGAATACCAGTCACGCTACTTGACCTTCACGCACAGGGAAAAAAGCCGGTGGCTGATTCGAAACCACAAGTTTGAAGAATTCCAGGCACATCGAAGGCACTATCACACGTACATGGATGAGGTCACCGCCCGAACCCTGGAAAGCCTGGGCGACCTCGACTCAAGTTCCCGCCTGTATCTACAGGAAGCCTACGAAACCCGCGGCCTCAATTTTCTCCATATGCTCCGGCTGGCGGAACTCAGCACCGCACGACGGAATTATGCGGCGGCGAATGAAATGATTGCGGATGCGGTGCTGCGACAAATCCGGACGAATGAGCTGGTGGGCGATTTCCCGCTCCATACCGAGAGTCTCCCGCGCGATAAAGTTCCTGCGGCCCACCTGCTTGATGGACTCGCCTTCTACCAGCAGGGCGAACGTGTCAAGGCCATGACTGCCATACAACAGGCCATCGATGGCATGCGCACCCGCCAATTCAAACCCAGCGCCTATTACTTCTCACTGCTAAACCATGTGGTTCGAAAAAATGAAAAGATGGCGCTCGCATCGCTGGAGCAGGTTAGCTGGGCCCTTCGGGATGACCCCGATTTGGAACCCCTGGGCCGGGCCGCAGGACTCATCCCGATGGATGCACCCCTGCCGAACTTCACCCCCGCCCTGCGGCTTGGGACCCAACACGGCGGAGGTGCGGTTGAACTGCTTGGAGCCACCTTCCGTCCGCCGACATCCCCGCAGGATCAATATGTGCACGCCTCGGTCTACCTGCGCTTCTGGCGCAGTGTTCCGGTTGATTTAGAGGTCCATGTCTTTATCCAGCATCCGCATAGCAATGAAGCCGCGCATCGTGAAAAACTCCCTCTCGCGAAAGAAAAGCCCCTGTTTTTTAATGAAGGCACCCCTCTGGCGGGGAGCGTGCTGGTCTGGCACACCCGGATTCCCCTGCGGAGCATCCGGCCCAACTCCACGTGTTGCATCGGATTCCGGAAATCCAGGGAAAAGACATGGATGCCCACAACCGAAGGCATCCCCTATATTGTGTTGGAGGACGCGACCGGGTTATTCCGATGAATATCAACTCCAGCCCGGGATTCTTCGTGACCGGAACCGATACCGGGGTCGGGAAAACCGTCGTCACCGCGGCCTTGTGCCTGGCCTGCAAATCCGCGGGCATGCAGGTCAGCCCCATGAAACCCGTCCAGTCCGGGGCGGAAAAGGGCCCCCACGGACTCCAGGCACCGGATCTCCAGTTCGTGACCGAGCTCATGGATATCAAAACGCGCCCCGACATGTGTCCGTATATGCTGGAAGACCCCTGTTCCCCTCACCTCGCGGCTAAACGGGCCTCCATCCATCTGGAGCTGCCACGCATTCTCAGGGCCTACGAAACACTCCGGGCCAGCTATACGACGCTCATGGTCGAAGGCGCGGGCGGCATTATGGTACCCCTAAACGAACATGACACCATGCTCGACCTTATGAAGGCCTTGGGATTGCCCATCGTGTTGACCGCTCGCCCGAACCTGGGCAGCATCAACCATACCCTGCTCTCGCTTGCGTGCCTCCGAAACGCCGGGCTCATCCTTGCCGGTGTCGTCCTCGTGGACACGCTGGACACGCCGAGGGGCTACATAGAACAGGATAACCCGGTTGCAATCCATACCTTCGGAAAGGTTCCCGTCCTCGGCTACATCCCTTTCTTTGAACAACTGAATGTACCCGCATCCGCTCGAGTCTTCCTCGCCGAGCAGGGCGATAAAATCCTCAGGAGCATGACGACCTGATGCCCGATTCCTCTCATATCTGGCATCCTTATACCCGCTTTTCCGCCCTCGACGCCGCGGACCCGCTGGTGATTGACCGGGCCGAGGGAATCCATCTCTACGACCGTTTTGGCCGCGCATACCTCGACGCCATATCCAGCTGGTGGTGCGTCAACCTCGGTCACAGTCGCCCGGAAATCATCTTTGCCATCCAGGAGCAGGCCGCCAAGCTCCAGCACAGTATTCTCGGGAATCTCGCCCATCCCGGCGCCCTCGCCCTCGCCGAGCGAATCGCGGGTCTCATGCCCACGCCCGACCGCCGCGTGATGTTCGCTTCAGATGGCGCCTGTGCCAACGAGGCCGCACTCAAGATTGCCGTCCAGTACTACCACAACCAAGGCCGCCCGGAAAAATGTCGCTTCGTCGCGCTGAGCAACCCCTACCACGGGGACACGCTTGGCGCGGTCAGTGTCGGCTACATGCAGGGGTTCCACCAACCCTTCCGTCCCCTGCTCTTCGAAACCTTTGTTGCCGAACCCAGCATCGAAAGCCTCAGCCGGGTGATCACCGGCCACGCGAAGGAACTGGCCGGCCTCATCCTGGAGCCACTCTGCCAGGGTGCCGCGGGCATGCGCATCTATCCCGCCGAAGTCCTCCATGCGGCAGCCGCCCTGTGCAAATCCCATGATATCCTCCTCATCGTCGACGAGATCGCCATGGGCTTTGGACGAACGGGCAGCATGTTCGCGTTTGAACAGGCGGGTATCGACCCCGATATCGTCACCCTCGGCAAAGCCCTCTCAAACGGCACCCTCCCCATCAGTGCCTGCGTCACCCAAGATCGCATCTACGAAACCTTCAGCGACCTCGGAGAGGCCGATCACAGCTTCTATCATGGGCACACCTTCGCGGGAAATCCCATCGCCTGTGCAGCCGCCATCGCCTCCCTCGATATCTACGCCCGCGAACCCATCATCCAGAACCTGGGCAGCAAGGCCGTGAGCATGGCCGCGGGCTTTGAAAGCTTCAAGGAACTCCCCGCGGTAAAGGAGGTCCGCTGCCTCGGCATGATCGCTGCGGTCGAGTTGCGGGACGAGCGCGCCATGCCCGCGATCCGCGCACGCCTGCTCAATGATGACATCCTGGTCCGCCCCCTCGGGCCGGTTCTCTACCTCGCGCCTCCCTTGATCACCTCCGAAGCCGATCTCCTCATGCTGATCGATGCCATCCACCACGCCATCGCCGCGGAAACGCGCGTCTGAATCAGTTGCCCACACCCGTTTTTGACCCGGATCTTTTCCGCCCAGACGTGCGTACCATGGCGAATAGGCCGGGCTACTTCGAGACGGGAAGGAACTGGGCAGCATCCAGTATAAGGTAACCGTCCGTGCCCTTGTTGCTGACTTGGACCGTGCCGCTTTCCCCAAAAGTGAAGATTCCCAGGCTTATGGTGGCCCCGTCTATCGGGGGCCGCTTGCGCTGGTTGATGATAAGGGTCTTCTCGCCACCCCGATGATGCACCGTGACCGGAACATGGGTAGCTCGATTGGCCTCGGGGGAATAGGAAAGCCGCACTTCGTATCGCCCGGGCTCAAGCTTGGCCCGGTAGCGGGCACTTCGCGTCCCTTTTCCCCCATTGTCATCATGGTAATACCCGGACCCGACGTAGGGCGCCTTGGCCGAACTGGAGTTCCACAGCACCGCGTTGCGGGTGCTAAGCACCTGCCACCCGGACTTCATCGCTCCACGACCCGGTTCTGCGTGAATTTGCCAATTTTCAGCATTTATTCAGCAAGTTTTTACCGATTTTTGTTCTTTATTATCAAAACCTTAGGCTATTCTGCCTGCCAAATTTCGAAAAAATCAGCATTTCTATCAAATCACGGCGGAAGCAGGCTTATGGGTACCGATAATAACGGTTTCAAATCAATTGAAGTCCAGGAATGGCGGGATTCCATTCGCGATGTCATAAAGATCTCCGGCGAAGAACAGGCGCGAAAGATCATCGAGGAGGTCGACGCGGTGGCCTTGCAACACGGAATCGAAAAGCATTTCCCGCTGAACACGCCCTATATCAATACCATCCCTCCGGAGGATGAACACCCCTTTCCAGGCAGCCGGGAAATCGAGCGGCGCATCAAGAGCATCATCCGCTGGAACGCCATGGCGATGGTAGTCAACCAGAACAATCCGGGCTCTCCCAAGGGAATCGGTGGCCACATTTCCACCTTCGCCTCGGCGGCAACCCTGTATGAAATCGGCCAGAACCACTTCTGGCGCGGTGCCACGGACGATCATCCGGGCGATTTGATCTACTTCCAAGGTCACGCCTCACCCGGGCCGTATTCCCGTGCCTACCTGGAAGGGCGTTTGAGTGCCGAAAAGTTGCGCAACTTCCGTCGCGAACTGCAGCCGGGTGGCGGATTGAGTTCCTATCCGCACCCCTGGTTAATGCCGGACTTTTGGCAATTTCCAACCGTATCCATGGGCCTCGGCCCCATCTGCGCGATATACCAGGCACGCTTTACGCGTTACCTGGAAAACCGCGGCTTGAAAGAAGCTTCCGATCAGAAGGTCTGGGCTTTCCTCGGCGATGGAGAATGCGACGAACCGGAATCACTGGCACCGATCTCGCTGCCCGGCCGGGAGAACCTCGACAACCTGATCTTCGTGATCAATTGCAACCTGCAGCGCCTCGACGGACCGGTTCGCGGAAACGGCAAGATCGTACAGGAACTCGAAGCACGCTTCCGGGCCAACAACTGGAATGTAATCAAGGTGCTCTGGGGTGCCAATTGGGACGATCTCTTTGCCCGGGATACCAGCGGCAAACTGGTTCAGGCCTTGAATGATACGGTCGATGGACAATTCCAGAAATTTTCAGTGTCGGATGGCGCTTATATCCGCGAAGACTTTTTCAGCCGGGATCCCGACCTGCTCAAGCTGGTCGAGGGCATGTCGGATGAGGAAATCGCTAAGCTTCGCCGTGGCGGCCATGATCCGGAAAAAGTCTACAATGCCTACCTGCAGGCCACGACCCAGGCCAACGGAAAGCCAACCGTAATCCTGGCGCAGACGATCAAGGGCTACGGCCTGGGCGAGGTCGGTGAAGGCAAAAATATTGCCCACAACCAGAAGGCGATGAACGAGACCGAGTTGAAGGAATTTCGCACCCGCTTCGGCATTCCAATCTCCGACGATGACATCGATCATAATGCGCCTTTTTATCGCCCGGACGAAGACAGCGTGGAGGTGAAATACCTGCTCGAGCGACGAAAGGCCCTGGGCGGCTTTCTCCCCGCTCGTCGCTCCCGGGGACCGGACTTCGTCATGCCGGATGATAAAGCCTTTCACATTGCGGATGAAGGAACGGGTGACAAGGAGGCCTCGACCACCTTCGTACTGGCCCAGATGCTCAGCCGGCTGTTGAAGGACAAAAATATAGGGAAACTGATCGTTCCGATCATTCCCGATGAAGCACGGACATTCGGGATGGAAAGCCTCTTCGCCCAATGCGGCATCTACTCCAGCATGGGCCAACTCTACACGCCGGTCGACAAGGAAAACGTGATGTACTACAAGGAGGCCAAGGATGGGCAACTCCTGCAGGAGGGCATTAACGAAGCCGGTGCCATGGCGGAATTCATCGCGGCGGGTTCGGCGTATTCCAGCCACGACCTCAACATGATCCCTTTTTATGTTTTTTACTCCATGTTTGGTTTCCAGCGTACCGGGGACCTGATGTGGCTGGCGGGTGACCAGCGCGTCAAAGGCTTTGTCTGCGGCGGCACCGCAGGGCGAACCTCCCTGAACGGGGAAGGTTTGCAGCACGAGGATGGCCACAGCCATGTCATCGCCCTCTCGGTTCCCAACTGCGTGGCCTACGACCCGGCCTTCGGCTACGAGCTCGGGGTCATCCTTAAGGAGGGCATGCGCCGCATGTATCTCGAGAATGAGGATGTGTACTACTACATCACCTTGATGAACGACGACTACATCCAGCAGCCGAAACCGGAAGGCGACCACATCGACGCAGGCATCCTCAAGGGCTGCTACAAATTCAGGACATCGCCGATCGAAGGCGAAGTGCATACCAATATCCTGGGCAGCGGTGCGATCCTGAATTGCGCGCTCAAAGCCCAGGAGATACTCGCCGAAAAGTATGGGGTATCTACCGATGTCTACTCGGTGACCAGCTACAAATGCCTGCAGGAAGACTGTAACGATTGTACACGCTGGAACATGATGCATCCGGCGGAAGAACCACGGAAATCCTATATCGAGACCTTGTTCGATGGGGGCCCGGATCATTTTGTCGCGACCAGCGACTACATGAAGATCCTTCCGGAAGGACTTTCGAATTGGCTCCCGGGAACATTGACTTCACTCGGCACCAACGGGTACGGACGCAGCGATAGCCGCCCGGCACTCCGTGACTTCTTTGAGGTCGACGCCCGCTATGTCGTTTTCGCCACGCTGACAGGCCTGGCGAAAAAAGGCCGGGTCGACCAGGATGTCCTGATCCAGGCGATGACCGACTTGGAAATCGATCCGGAAAAACCGAACCCCATGTATTGCTAAGCTCAGGAGGAGATTCTTATGGAGCTTGAGATCAAAGTACCCTCCCTGGGGGAAGGAATAGAGGGTGGCGACGTCCAGACCATTTATGTTTCGGTTGGGGATATCATTGAATTGGAGCAAGGCCTGCTGGAGCTTGAAACGGGAAAGGCGGCGGTTGATATCCCCGCCCCTGAAGCGGGCAAAGTCACCGAGATCCGCGTAAACGAAGGCGACAAGATCAAGGTGGGCGATGTCATTATCATGATGGAAGGCGGGACGGAGGCAGCCACGGACCCCGCGGAGACCCCCGCCGAAGCGCCCGCCGACCCCGTGGAGGCCCCGGTTGAAGTCCTGCCCGGGCCAACCGTAGAGAGCGCGCCCATACCGACGACACTTGAGGTCCGAATACCCCCCCTCGGGGAAGGAATAGAGGGCGGCGATGTCCAGACCATCTATGTTTCAGTCGGGGACAACATCGAATTGGACCAGGGCCTGCTGGAACTTGAAACCGGAAAGGCAACGGTTGACATCCCCGCCCCCGAAGCGGGAAAAGTCACCGAGATCCGCGTAAACGAAGGCGACAAGATCAAGATAGGCGATGTCATTATCATGATGGAAGGCCGGACGGGGGCAACCGTGGAAACCCCCGTCGAAGCGGCTACGGGCGGCGAAGGAGCCCCGCCCGAGCCCGAGGTGGAGACCGCCCCGACCCCTGCTCCAGCACAGGTGCTGGAAAGCCCGAAACGCCCGGATGGCGCGCCCATCCCGGCGGCCCCGAGCGTGCGCAAGTTCGCCCGCGAAATTGGCGTCCATATCGCGGAGGTCGCAGGGTCTGGCCCACAGGGCCGCATCTCGATTGACGATGTCAAAGCCTGGTCCAAGCAACTGCACGAATCCGGAGGAAGCAAGGGCGGATTCGGTTTCGAATTACCCTCGCTGCCCGACTTTTCCGCTTTTGGAGCGGTTCGTACCGAGCCCATGAACGTAATCCGGCGCTTGACCGTCGAACATATGCGCAATGCCTGGATTACGGTTCCCCATGTGACGCAGCATGATCATGCCGACATCACCGATCTCGAGGCCTTGCGCAAGAGCGTTCAACCCAAGGCGGAAGCTGCCGGTACAAAACTTACACTTACCGCCATGCTGATCAAGATACTCGGTTCAGCCCTTAAAGCCTTCCCGAACTTCAACGCCAGCATCGATGTGGAGAATGAAACCGTGATCTACAAGGACTACGTCAACATTGGCTGTGCGGTTGATACTGAGAACGGCCTGGTTGTCCCGGTAATCCGTGACATCGACGAGAAAAACATGATTGAAATTGCAGCGGAACTGGGCGCGATGGCCGAAAAAATGCGCGATGGAAAAATCGCGCCGAAAGACATCTCGGGCGGATGCATCACCATCAGCAACCTCGGGGGCCTGGGCGGTAAACATTTTACGCCGATCGTAAACATTCCCGAAGTGGCGATCCTCGGCGTCGGACGGGCAGGTATGCAGCCGGTCCGGCAAGACGACACCTTCGTGCCGCGCTTGATGATGCCCCTCTCTCTTTCTTATGATCATCGCTTGATTGATGGTGCCGATGGAACCCGCTTCCTGCGCTGGATAATCGAAGCGATCGAACAACCCCTTTTAATTTCCCAGGAAGGTTAAGCCATGAGCGAAAAATGCGAACTCGTAGTACTCGGTGGAGGACCGGGCGGATACCCAGCGGCTTTCTACGCCGCAGACCTGGGTATGAAGGTCACCATAATAGATCAGGAGGAGAATCCCGGCGGCGTATGCCTGTACCGCGGCTGTATCCCCTCCAAGGCCCTCCTGCACGTGGCCAAGCTGCTGCACGAGGCGAAAGAAGCTTCCGCCTGGGGAATCGATTTCGGTGAACCGAAAATCGACATTGCCAAGCTACGCGACTTCAAGAATGGGGTAATCCAGAAGCTGACGGGTGGCCTGGGCCAGATGTCCGGCATGCGCAATGTTGCATTCATCCAGGGTACGGGCACCTTCCTTGACAGCCACACCATCGAGGTTGAAAAACCGGACGGATCCAAGGAATCGATTGCCTTTAAAAATTGTATCATTGCCGCAGGTTCGCATCCAACCAAGGTTCCGGGTTTGTCGATCGACTCACCGCACGTACTCGATTCGACGACCGCACTGGACCTGGACGAGATACCGAAAAAGTTCCTGGTGGTCGGCGGTGGGTATATCGGCCTGGAAATGGGCACGGTCTACGCGGCCCTGGGCGCAGAGGTTACGGTCGTCGAAATGCTGCCAAGAATTCTCGCGACGGGGGACAAGGATCTGGTGCAACATCTCGCCAAGCGACTAAAAAAGGACTTCGCCGAGATCAAATTGAACACCAAGGTGACCGCGGTTGAGGAAAAAACAGATGGCATCCATGTCACCTTTGAGGATGCGAAAGGCGTGCAGACGATCGATGTATTTGGCAAGGTCCTGGTTTCCGTCGGCCGTCGGCCGAACAGCCCTTTTCTGGGTCTTGAAAAGACCAACGTTGAAACGGATGAAAAGGACTTTATCAAGGTTGACCCCCAGCGCCGTACCACGGAAACCCATATCTGGGCCATTGGCGATATCGTCGGGGAGCCCATGCTCGCACACAAGGCAACGTACGAAGGTAAAGTTGCCGTCGAAGCCATTTCCGGGAAGAAGACGATCTACGATCCAGCAGCCATACCCGCCGTGGTCTTCACCGACCCGGAGGTGGCCTGGGCGGGTATCACTGAAATAGAGGCCAAGGAACAGGGGCTTTCGGTCAAGGTCAGCAAGTTCCCTTGGGCGGCTTCCGGGCGCGCAACGTCGATCGGCCGTAGTGACGGCCTGACCAAGCTTATCGTGCACCCGGAAACAGAGCAAGTCATCGGCATCGGAATCTGCGGTCCGGGTGCGGGCGAATTGATCGCGGAAGGCACCCTTGCAATTGAAATGGGCGCCAACGTGGAAGATATCGCCTTGACGATTCATCCTCACCCAACCCTCTCTGAAACAGTGATGGAAGCGGCTGAGGCCTACCATGGGCACAGTCCGCATTTCTATCAACCGAAGAAAAAGTAGCTCGAACTATCGCCTGTCTTTAGCGGGAGGCACCCCAGAGAAATATACTCAACCGCGCACCTGCACAGGCGATGCGCAAATCGGAAACCGAACACGAACGAACCATCATGTTACGCAGTCGCGAAGAAACCCTTGGATTCGGCCTGACCTATGAAAAAGGAAGCGTCGATTATGAGGCCTTGCTTGAATACGCAAACCTAAAGCTGGCGGCAAACGGCCTGCCCACCTTTGGCGACGCCCATGCATATCCCCACCTCCAGTTAAGCAAGAGCCTGCTCACGCATTTCATGGAGAAGAGCCGTCTCCTCACGAATTATCTCTGCCCGGCAGACAAGCACATAAACGAATTCCTTAACCAGTACCTGGCAAACGAAAACGAAGACCCCGAGAAACCTTGGCTTCCGGCCGAAACACTCAACCTTGAGCGACATGGCCTGGCCCGCCTCTTTTCCTTGCCACCCGATGGCGATACCTTCAAATCCGAGGTACTCGAATCCTATCGCGTGCACCAGGGCATCTGCCACAACCCGGTAAATGACCGGCGAACCACGAAGGGTGTTTTTCATGTATGCGAGGGCGGATACCCGGTGCCTGCCGACAAGAAGGAAATCCCCAAGATCGTTTTTGCCCGCCTGCTGCGCAAAGCCTTTGATCCGCCGAATGATTTGCTGCGCCTTCCCTTCACCGCGACCCAGGATGAGAAGGCGGAAACCTTTGCGTCCCTGCTGCTGCGGCCGATAGTTTGCCCGGAAGTTCCAGGTGTAACGCCGCGCAAGAGCCTGGAAACCCGATTCTTCGTGCCCGGTAACCTGGTAGCCAATCTGGACTTTGTTGAATCAATCTTCGGCAATGCAGGAGACCCCTTTCTACCTGAGAATGATGCACGCCTGGACACGGAACACTGGTCGGGTCACACGGGTTGTGTCATCCTCGCCCTGCACCTTAAGCATTGTACAAAGAAGGACTTGGGACTGCCCAAGATCTGTGACGCGACAGAACGCCAGATCCGGGAGGGCATGTGCTGGGAGCAGGAAACCGAATTGTACAACGACGGCGTTCCCTTCAAGGCGACCTGCCGTAATCACCGCGGGGTCATAATTACCATCATCTCTGACAACTATTTCGGCTATTGCAAGAAAGAGGTGAAAACACAGATCAGCTATGCGGCAAATCTACACGGCATGACGGAGGAGGAGCACGCCGGGGGCGCACTTACCTTCCCGCGTTTCGACCTGGGAGAGGACTTCCATCTCAGCGACTTTCACAAGGAGGTCGACCACACCTTTTCCGGGATGATGGGCCGCTACGGGTCAATCATGCACAGCATGCCCGAGGGTTATGCGATCGATAAGCAGTTCAGCGACATCTTCTACGTGCCGGAAAACGTCCACGTAAACCTGCGCAAGCAGCGCTTGACCTGGGATAACGAGGAGGGCCAACAACAACTGAAACTACTGCCCGGCATTACCTACGTCCTGCCCTCGGGCTATAAGTTTGAAATGATCAAGCCGATGGAGGGACTCCGCTGGCGCATCATGGGCACGACAGCGGAAGGAACCTTTTGCCACAAGCCCTGCACGGTCTCGGGCGGTGGTAAATCCGAGATCAGCAAGCCTATCACGGACGCCATGATTTGCGGACCAATCATTACGCACCATTTCAAGGAGGACTTTGACTGGGTGGAAAAAATCCTCTTTCGTGATTACAGTAATCGATACCGAAACCGGCTCGACCCGGAGCAAGCCAGTCGCCCGCTTTTAAGCCCCGAGCGCTCCCTCGGGTCGGTGGTATTGCTGCTGAGCCCCAACCCGGAGTTCACCGATGCATATAACGAGTGGCTGGAAACCATCCCGCTTAATATCCGCGACCTGGTCCTCCTGATAAAGCGATTCTGGAAACCGGAATGGGAGGACGAAGACTGGCGCAATCGCTTCTCGGTTAACGAGGTCAACGGAGAACCGGCCTTTGAACTCAAGTATCGAAACCTTAAACTCGCCACCATGTATTTGCGGGTGGGGTTCAGTGAGCACGGAGCCTGGCGAACCTACAGTTTGCGCAAGGATTTCTGGGCGGCACAGAAAATCCAGATGGAAGATGACATTACCGCATCCGTGGTGGTTCCGGGGCGCCAGTTGGAGCACCTGCACCCTGCCCTGTGCGAAACCTCCTTTAAATTTACCGCGAACTGCGAGTACCGCTTGTTTCAGCGCCCGGATGAGGCCATCATCCGCGGTTATGACAAAACCGCGGAAGCTCCATATGACCGATGACATGCAGTCTCACATTATTTTTCATTAGGTCTTCAATTTCTCTGCGGATCGTCTCTACGAGGAGTTTCATCAAAGCTGATACTTCTGATTTTGGTCTGGCCCAGTTCTCCTTCGAGAAAGTGTAT
>JAYGFS010000452.1:0-4695 GCA_046581765.1 Verrucomicrobiota bacterium | reverse complement strand
GGTGGAGATCGAGAGCGCCACCGGTTCGATCGCGGCAAACGGCATCTTCATCGGCCTGCAGGCGGCGGATGGCGGCGCCAATGCCGGGGGCGAGCTCTGGAACAACCTGGGGCCCTCCTTCGGGTTGGTGATCTCCGGCAGCTCCCGGCTCGGTGCACGCAGCGTGGCCCCGGGTGGAAATACCGACCTCGGCGGCACCTCCGGTTCAGGGTTCCAGGTTCCGCCTGCCTTCGCCATCGCCACCCAGGCCTCGATCAACGATGGCTTTAGCGCCACCCTGCGCATCGACGCCACGAGGTGGCGCCTCGCCCTGGAAGGCCTGGAGACCGCGGCGGGTGCAGCCATCACGGGGGGCTCCGGAAGCTGGAACGAGGTACCCTTCGACTACAGCGACCTGAGCGGCGCCATGCGGGTCGCCTTCACCACCCAGGGCCACAACGGGAGCAGCTTCCGGGTGAAACGGGTCCACGCCTTCGTCGACGGGGACCTCGACCTCGACGGCATGCCGGACAGCTACGAGGACGCCAACGGCCTCGACAAGACCAACCCCGCCGATGCCGGCTTTGACAACGATGCGGTGGGGGGACCGGATGGCCTGACGAACCTCGCGGAATACCAGGCGGGGACCAACCCCCAGGACGCGGACAGCGATGATGACGGGCTCATGGACGGGGCCGAGGTCTTCGGCACCCTGAACCCCTGGACCGCGGGGGTCCTGGGCACGCCGCCGGGCGACCCCACGAATCCGCTCGACCCGGACAGTGATGATGACCTGGACCCCGACGGCCTGGAGATCACCAACGGGACCGACCCCAATGCACACCCCCCGAATACCGGCCCCCTCTTTCCCTTTGTCGATACCGATGGGGACAGCTATCGCGACGAGGCCGAGACGGCCTTCGGCTCCAACCCGAACGATGCGCAGGACTGCCCCGATCACCGCCCGGTCCCCGCTGCCCCGAACCTGGTGATCATCTACGCGGACGACATGGGTTTCGGTGACATGTCGGCCTACGGGGACCTTTTCGGCACCAGCAGTCCCGCCGAGACACCGCGGATGAATGCCCTGGCCGACCAGGGCGTGCTGTTCACCCAGGCCCACTCCAGCAACGGGGTCTGCACGCCCAGCCGCTACGCCCTGCTCACCGGCCAGTACAACTGGCGCGCATTCAACGGGATCTCCAGCCACTACGGCGTGGGGCCGATCGCGGAGATTCCCCGGCTCAGCGATACCACGATCGCGGAGTTCCTCCGGGTGCAGGGCTACGACACGGCCGCCTTCGGCAAGTGGCACCTGGGCGGGCGCTGGTATCAACCCGGCGGCAACACGCGGATAACCGGAAACCCCTCGGACCCGGCCGGCGTCGACTGGGCCCGGCGCGTCGACAACCACGCGGTCGACCACGGGTTTGACATCTTTCGCGGATTGGCCACCACCATCAACTTCGGGCCCTACGTGTACCTGGAGAACGACCGGCACCAATTCTGGGACAGCAGCCTGAACGGCGGAGCGGGCGGCTTTCGTGATGCGAGCAACGCCGATCCCTTTATCTACTTTACCCAGGGTGCCCTGAACGACTCCGTTGCCGGCAACACGGACTCCCGCGCCAGCCTGGGGGATCCCTCCTATCGCCAGGTCGACGCCGGGCCGTTCATGATCGGGCAGGTCGAGGACTACCTGGCCGAGCGAGCGAGCAGCGGTGACACCGACCCGTTTTTCGCGTACGTATCGCTTTATTCACCCCACAAGCCCTGGGCCTTGACGCCCCCCTTTATCGGCAACAACAGCGCCAACGGCTTTTATTACGGCGACTGGATGCCGGAGGTGGACGACCGGATCGGGCGGGTCATCGACGCCATCGACCAGAACGGCTTTTTCAGCAACACCGTGGTCATCCTGACCAGCGACAACGGGCCCGAGAACACCGCGATGAGCCAGAGCCTCGCCCATGGCCGCGACCCGAACGGACCCCTGCGCGGGAATAAGCGCGATGTCTGGGACGGCGGGACCCGGGTGCCCTTCGTCGTGCGCTGGCCGGGCCAGGCCGCGGCGGGTCTCAAGCTGAGCGACCTGGTGTGGCAGGGCGACATTTTTGCCACGATTGCCGCGTACCTCGGGGTGGAGCTACCCGATACGGTCGCCCCGGACGGTGAAAGTTTCCTCAACCTGCTCCGCGGCCAGCAGAAAGCCCCGCCCCGTCGCCCGGCCATCGCCATCGCGTCCATTCGCGGCGACCTCGGCCTGAAGACCCTTGAGGGCTGGAAGTTCATCGACGCGAGCGGCGGCGGGAACCAGAATTCATGGGACTCCGGGAACAACACCATTCCCAATGCGGCGGGCACGAACCGGGGCACGCCGAAACAGCTTTTCCGCCAGTCCGTCGACCTGGGCGAGGACGCCAACCTGATCGCAAACCTGACAAACGAAAGCGCCATCCGCACGGAGCTCATCCGGCAGACCGGGTCCGACCTGCTCGACCTCCTGGACCAGCTGCGCAACGCAACAAGCGCTGAACTGCACCCCCGTGCCCCCGACAACGATGGCGATTCCCTGCCCAACAGCTACGAGCGGGACTTCAACCTGGATCCCGACTCGCCGAAGGATGCCGGGGAAGACCTTGATGGCGACGGGTCCAGCAACCTGGACGAGTACATCGCCGGCACGGATCCATCCGACCCGCTTGAACAATTGCGGGTCATCGACGCGTCGGATGGCCCGGACGCCTTCAACGTCTCCTGGCCGAGCGTGGCCGGCCGAGCCTACCAGGTGCTGTGGTCACTCGACCTGGATCAATGGCAGTCCCTGCCCGTGCAGCAGGGGGATGGCACGATCCTCTCCACCCAGCTCGACAAGCAGGCCATCGACCAGGCCGATGGGATACCGGGCAACCTCGCCCGCATCTATGTGCTGATCGCCGTCCACTCACCCTAGCGCGCCATCCAATCCTGTCATCCCGCAGGGAAACATGGTATGGAGGTTAACGTATGCGTGTGTCGACCCAGAGCATCTGCTGCCTTGTCGGGATTCATCTCGGCATGGCCGCCATGGCAAAGGCGCCGGTGGATTTCGACCGGGATCTCCGGCCTCTCCTGGAGAGCAAATGCCTGGGTTGTCACAACCCCAACCTGCACAAGGGCAAGGTGGCCCTGCATACGCGGGAGGCGATCCTGGCGCACAAGGAGCCCCTGCTCGTGCCGGGAAAACCGGGGATGAGCCGCCTGCTCCAGGTGGTGACGCCCGGACCGGACGGTGCGGCGCCCGAGATGCCGGAAGAAGGTGAAGCCCTCGATCCCGAGGACCTCGAGCTCCTGCGCGACTGGATCGCCAGCGGGGCGCCATGGCCGGAAGGCCGGGTGCTGAGGGAGCCCAGCAAGGCCGGCAAGGACTGGTGGGCCTACCGCGGCCTGCGCGAGACGAAGCGATCGGACGGCATTGATGCCTTCATCGGGGAAAAGCTTTCCGAGGCGGGCCTGGCCATGAATCCGCCCGCCGACCGGCGAAGCCTTATACGCCGGGCGCACTACGACTTAAGCGGCCTTCCGCCGACGCCTTCCGAGGTCGAGGCCTTCGTGAACGATCCCGATCCCCGGGCCTACGAGGCCCTGCTCGACCGACTGCTGGCCTCACCCCGGTACGGGGAGCGCTGGGGGCGACACTGGCTGGATGTCGTGCGCTTCGGCGAGAGCAACGGCTACGAGCGCAACGTCATCATCAACGACCTGTGGCGGTTCCGCGATTACGTCATTCAATCGATCAATGCGGATAAGCCCTTCGACCGGTTGATTCGCGAGCATCTCGCCGGTGATGTGCTCGACCAGGGGGAAAGCGCTATCGCCAGTGCCTTCCTGGTCGCGGGACCCTACGATAATGTCGGCAACAAGGACGCCGTCCAGGCGGCGCAAATACACGCGGACAAAATGGACGAGATCATTCGCGCAAGCAGCGAGGCCTTCCTCGGCATGACGGTTGGTTGTGCCCGGTGCCACGACCACAAGTTTGACCCCATCACCTCGGAAGATTACTACGGCCTCTACGCGACCTTCTCCGGCATTCGGCATGGAACAGCCCCCCTGGCCACGAAGGCGCAAAAGGCGGAGCGTGCCGCGCGCCTGAAGCCCCTGCAGGACCGGAAAGGGTCCCTGGTCGCCCGGCAAAAGAAGCCCTCCACCCCGAGTGCAGGGAAGGAGGAAATCTTCCCGGCGGTGAAGGCAAAATTTGTGCGCTTAACCATCGAGGCGACCAACAGCGGAAACGAACCCTGCATCGACGAGCTGGAAATATGGACCGATGCCGCCAAGCCGAGGAACGTCGCCCGCGGTGGCACCCCGCGCTCGTCGGGTGATTACGCGAGCAACCCCAAGCACAAGCTCGTCCACATCAACGACGGAAAATACGGCAACCGTCGCTCGTGGATATCGAACCAGGCGGGCAAGGGCTGGGTACAGATCGAGTTGGCCGAAGCAACAAGCATCTCCCGGATCAACTGGGCTCGGGATCGCGAGAAGAAATACACGGATCGCACGCCCACCCGGTATCGATTCGATACATCCATGGACGGAAGGGACTGGGTCGAGGTGGCCCTCAGCACCGACGGCAAGGCGGGCGACCCGGACGAGGAAGCCGAGCAAGCACAGATCGCAAAGGAGCTCGCGGAGCTGGACCGGAAAATCGCGGCGATCCCGGGCTTCCCATCC
>JAYGFS010000186.1:0-14929 GCA_046581765.1 Verrucomicrobiota bacterium | reverse complement strand
TTTTTAGCAGGTTTGGGCTTCGCTGCTTTCTTCTTCGCAGGTTTACGCTTCGCCGCTTTTTTCTTCGCAGGTTTGCGCTTCGCCGCTTTTTTCTTTTTGGCTGCCATATGTATCGATCCTCCTTTCATCACGTGATTCTTCACGCGTCGTTATTTTTAACTCGCACGCAAATCAACGCATGCAATTAAATCGGATCCGCTCCCTTTGCTCCAGGAACTCGGTCAAAGAACGCCGTACGCACGACTGAAAAATAGGTGTTAAGGCTTTAACCGTCAAACGTTATACGGTTATTGTGTTTTTTTTAACCACCTGCCTAAAATAGTAGGCGATAGCGTTTTAACCGCTTTTCGAAGGACTTATCTGCGACCTCCAGGTGGGATGCGGGAAGGGAAATGATCGCGGAATCGAACAGTTTGGTGCCAGTTTATTAAATTAACAAAACAAGCACATCGCCCTTTATTATCGGTGCGTTTTTAACTTTTCAGACAAATAAATAGACGATAATTCACGATATGAATTTTCCAGATCATCATTCACTAACGCGTAGGCGTACGATTCCCACTGCGCAATCTCATGCGCGGCTTCGCGCAAGCGCTTCTCCATAACCTCGGCCGTATCCTGTTTTCGCGCGAATAATCTTTCGCGCAACACCTCGATCGACGGGGGAGCGATAAACACGTCGACGAAACCCCGTTTGAGCGAGTGATCGGGAGGTAATTTCGCCACCAATTCACGGATCAATTGTGCACCCTGCACATCCACATCCATAATCACATCACGGCCTTGGGCCAAACTCTCCTCCACCTTCGATCGCAAGGTCCCGTAGCCGTGTTCAAACACCCGTGCGTGCTCAAGAAACGCTTGTTGGGCGACCAGGTGCTCAAAAGTGGCTTCATCCATGAATCGATAGTGCTCCCCATCGACTTCGCCCGCTCGCGGGGACCGGGTCGTACAGGAAATCGAGTAGTCAATGGCCGGAAATTCAGCTAAAAGGCGCTTGCACAGGGTTGTTTTGCCGGTACCTGATGCCGCGGAGATCAAAAGCAAGAGAGGATTGTCAGCTTTTTCGATCATTATTCGACGTTTTGAACCTGTTCACGCAATTTTTCGAGTTCACTCTTAAAATCGATTACTTTACGGGCAATCTGGGCGTCATGGGCCTTGGCTCCGAGGGTCGCAATCTCACGAAACAATTCCTGGCACAGAAAATCCAGCGCCCTTCCAACCGGACCGCGCGCCCGCATTTTGTCATCAAACTGTTCCAGGTGACTGTCCAGACGGGTCAACTCTTCAGAAAAATCACTTTTCTCGGCAAAAATAGCCAACTCCTTCAGAATCCGCTCATCATTTAAATCCACCGGAATCCCCCCGGCCTCCAGGCGCTGACGAAGGTTCTTCGCATACGCTTTGCGAGCCCTCGGCTCACGCGCACGGATTTGCTTCACAAGCTGAGCCAGGCCGGTGAGGCGTTTGTGTACATCCCGCTCAAGAATCTCCCCTTCCGCGTCGCGCATCGCGCTCAGGGCTTTCACCCCTTGCCGCAAGGCTTTACGCAAAACCGGCCAGAGTTTATCCGGATCCAGGTCCGACTCGCGAAAGCTCATGACCTCCGGCATCCGCATGAAGAGCTCCGGGCTGGGGCTGAATGCCAGTTTATGGCTGCGGCTCAAGCGTTTCAAGGCCTTCAGGTAATCGGCCGCTAACTCCTCGTCAACCACCAGTTCCTTGTGCTCGGGTCCGGCAGCCGCCTCGCTCATGACCACACTGACGTTTACCCGTCCGCGTGAAAGTTGCTTCCGCACCTCCTCAATGATCCGCGAATCCAGGACCTGCAGCGGACGCGGCAGGCTGGAGATCACATCCAGATTCTTGCGATTTACACTGCTTAGCTCGATAACGAAGCCCATACGACCCGATGAGGCTTCCCCGCGGCCGTACCCGGTCATACTCGAGATACTCACGAGCGCTTGTGCTCCCATTCTGAAATCTGTACCAGATCCTTGTCCCCGCGACCGGATACATTCACGATGAGAATCTCCTTCTTTTTCATCTTCGGGGCCAGTTTCAAGATATAAGCAACCGCGTGGGCCGTTTCCAGGGCGGGCAGGATACCCTCCAGTTCACAAAGTTTATCGAAACCTTTCACCGCTTCAGTATCCTTGATATACTTGTACTCAACCCGGCCCTGGTCCTTCAACATGCTGTGTTCCGGCCCGATCGCCGCATAGTCCAGGCCCGCGCTCACCGAATGCGTCAACTCAATCTGTCCATCCCCGTCCTGCAGCACATAGGTGCGTGTGCCCTGTAAAATACCGACTTTACCGCCGGCAAAACGCGCAGCGTGCTGCCCTCGCTTAATACCAAGCCCACCCGCTTCAACGCCGGTCATCTTCACGTCGAGGTCTTTTAAAAATGCGTAAAACAAACCGATGGCGTTACTCCCGCCACCAACGCAGGCGACGAGATGATCCGGAAGACGCCCTTCCTGCTTTAGAATCTGCTTCCGCGCCTCTTTACCGATCACGCTCTGGAAATCGCGGACGATCATCGGGTATGGATGCGCACCCAGCACCGAACCAATGATATAATGCGTATCCCGTACATGGGTCACCCAGTCACGCATCGCCTCATTGATCGCATCCTTGAGCGTCTCCTGGCCCGAAGTCACCGAGACCACCTCGGCTCCCAGGCGTTCCATCCGGAACACGTTCAAGGCTTGGCGCTCGGTATCCACCCGCCCCATGTAGATCACACATTTCATCCCAAACATGGCCGCCACGGTGGCCGTGGCGACTCCGTGCTGACCTGCACCGGTTTCCGCAATGATACGCTTCTTTCCCATGCGCTTCGCCAACAGGACCTGCCCGAGACTGTTGTTGATCTTGTGCGCGCCGGTGTGACAGAGGTCCTCACGCTTGAGATAAATTTTCGCGCCCCCCAATACCTCGCTGAGGCGTTCGGCATAATACAGGGGCGTCGGACGACCAACGTACTCGGTCAGGTAGTAACTAAGCTCCTTGCGAAACGCGGGATCCTTCCGGGCACGCGCGTACTCATGCTCAAGTTCCTGAAGCGGCGATACAAGGGTTTCCGGGACAAATACCCCGCCGTAGTCACCAAAATGGCCTAAATTATCAGGTTGTTTCATCAACTGCTCTGCATTGGTCTATAAAGTCTTCTACCCGGCGGAGATCCTTACGACCCGGTTCCGATTCAACCCCGGAACTGACATCGATCCCCCAGGGTTTAACCCGCTCGATCGCCTCCTTGATATTATTCGAATTCAAGCCGCCGGCGAGTAAAACCTTGTGCTTGGTGCGCTGGACGAAATCTGCCGCCGCGGCCCAATCCGCGGTTTCCCCGGTACCGCCCGGCATGGCTGCATTATACTGGTCAATCAAAATGCCCCGAACGGCATATGCGTCGGCTTCCTCGACGGTCATCTTGTCCAAGTGCACCGCCTTCCAGCACAAACCGGCAACCTGGGAAACCGCACTTTTCTCTTCGGAACCGTGCAACTGGACCACGTTCAAACCGGCCCGGGCGATTGTCCGGTTAATCTCGGTCGGGTCTTCATCCACAAAGACCCCCACCCGCAACACGTTCGCAGGAATATCCTCCGTCCACTTTTTGACCTCCGCGGGATCCACCCTGCGAGGCGAGCCTGGCCAGAAAACAAATCCGAGCGCATTGGGCCGCAAGGCCGCGACCGCCGAGACATCTTCGGCATTGGTCAATCCACATATCTTTACGAACATTGGATCATCAACCCCCGCACCGCTTCCGTCAGGTCATCTTTCCGGAGTAAATGCTCTCCAACCAATATACCATGTACACCGGCTCCGTGCAGCATCGCCACGTCTTCCGCCGTCCGAATCCCACTTTCACTGATCAACAGGCATCCCTCCGGGGCCTGGTCGCACAAGGCAAGCGTCGTATCCAACGTGGTATCAAACGTTTTTAGGTTTCGATTGTTGATGCCTACGATACGCGCACCCAGGCGGGTCGCCATGGCCATTTCATCGGCGTCGTGAACTTCAAACAGGACTTCCATGCCCAAGCCCCCCGCCAGGACCATCAGGTCCGCCAGGTCCGCTTCCGGCAGGGCGGCAGCAATCAACAAAAGCGACGACGCACCGATCGATCGCGCATGAAAGACCTGCCAGGGGTCCACGACGAATTCCTTGTACAGCATGGGCAAATCAACCACCGCGCGCACGACCGAAAAATCATCCGCTCCCCCACCGAAATACCGTTCGTCCACCAGGCAGGAAATAGCCTGGGCTCCACCCGCCTCATAGCATGCCGCAATAGCCGCTGGATCAAAAGGGTCCCGAATCACTCCGGCGGAAGGCGAACACCGCTTCACCTCGGCAACCAGCCCCATCGGAACCGAGCGCAATGCCTCGGAGAAACAGGGAGCGGTCGACGCGGCCAGGGCCTCCTCTCGAAGGGTTTCCAGCGGACACGACGCGTGGCGCTCGATCAGCTCCGCGCGCTTATGCTCGACGATCTCAGCCAGCATGTTCTTCATGCTGCTTACGCCGCTGTTTGAGATATTTTTCCACGAAGATGTCCAGATCGCCATCCAACACGCCGTTGATGTTCCCGACATCGGTACTCGTCCGGTGGTCCTTCACCATGGTGTAAGGCTGCATGACATAAGACCGGATTTGACTCCCCCAGGCAATCGCACCCTTGTCGCCGTATAGTTTCTCTCGTTCCGAGCGCAGCTTCTCCATCTCCATCTCGTAAAGGCGCGACACCAGCACCTTCATCGCGCGTGCACGGTTGTTGTGCTGCGAACGCTCCGCCTGGCACTGTACGACCACACCCGTTGGCAGATGGGTCAGGCGAATGGCCGAATCGGTCTTGTTCACGTGCTGGCCACCCGCCCCACTCGCACGGTACGTGTCTTCACGGATGTCCGATTTACTAACCTCCACATCGAGGGAATCATCGAGTTCAGCCGTGACCTCCACCGCCGCGAAGGAGGTGTGCCGCCGTGCATTCGCATCAAAGGGGCTGATCCGTACCAGGCGATGGACGCCCCGCTCCGATTTCAACATGCCGTAGGCATAGGAGCCTTCGATGTAAATCGAAACACTCTTGACCCCCGCTTCATCCCCCTCCTGCTGGTCGAGCACGGTGAACTTAAAATCCTTCCGCTCAGCGTAGCGGTGAAACATTCGCTGCAGGATACCCGCCCAGTCGCAGGATTCCGTCCCGCCGGCGCCGGCATTAATATTGATATAGGCATTGCACGCATCAATGTCTTCGCCGAGGAGGGACTGCAACTCCAGTTTCTGGTACGCCGCCAGGAGGGGTTCCAGGCATTCTTCGACCATTTGCAAGGCAACGGCTTTTTCAGCCTCGACCTCTTCGGCTTCAGACAACTCCAGCATGACCTCCGCATCCTCAAGCTGCTGAACCACCGCATCAAAGGGCTCAATGACCGCCTTCAGGTTGTTGGCGTCCGCAATTGTCTTCCGTGCGGCATCCTGGTCATTCCAGAAATCCGCATCCGCCGCCCTTTTATCCAGGGCATTCAGTTGTTCCTTGCGATGCGGGACGTCAAAGATACCCCCGCATCTCTTCAAGGTTCTTGCGAATATCTTCCAGCTTAGGTTTTACATCTTCCTGCATGTGAATCTCCAAATGAGCCTATGAAAGGACTATGCTGACAAATCGGGCGATTGCAAATCATTGTTTCCCCGTGCTTCCCGCTGAACCTGAGACTGCCCGGGGTCACTCGGACATTCCAGGCAACCACTTTAATTGTAGAACAAGAGAATCTTCCGCGCACGCTCTCCGTTGTCACCAGGCCGACCGGCGGTTTCGGTCATTGACCGGCGGGCCGCGGATGCTAGCCTCGGTTGTCATGAAATTCTCTTCTGGAAAATTTTTTCATGGTGGGCTGTTTCGGTTGATCCCGCTGCTGGCCGTCATGATCGCGATTGGGTGCGTGCCCGAGGTCGCCTTGGCCGAGGTCATTCATTTCGACGACGCGACGCCGGGCAAGGCGCCACCGGGCTGGGGGGCCACCTTGACGGGGCGGGGCAACCCGCAATGGACGCTGGTGCGGGAGGACGGGGCACCGAGCGGGTCGCAGGTGTTGAAGCAATCGGGCACGGCGACGTTTCCCCTGTGCCTGTGGAGGGAGGCGACCCTCAAGGACGGTTTCGTGGAGGTGAAGTTCAAGCCGCTCTCCGGAAAGGAGGACCAGGCGGCAGGCCTTGTGTGGCGCTGCCTGGATGCACGCAATTATTATGTCGTGCGCGCCAATGCGCTGGAGAACAACGTGGTGATGTACAAGCTGCACAAGGGCAGGCGCAGCTCGATTGACATCGTGGGGCGCAAGGGTGGCTACGGCGTCAAGGTGAAGGTGCCGCGCGGCGAATGGGGCACCTTGAAGGCCACGTTTGCCGGTTCACGGTTCGCGGTGTTCCTGAACGGGAAGAAACTGTTCGAGGTGGAGGACAAGACTTTTGGCGGCGCTGGGCAGGTGGGACTCTGGACCAAGGCCGACAGCGTGACCTTGTTTGATGACTTTACTTTTGAAGGAAAATGAAGCCGGGCGCGACCACCCGGTTGCCCATGTTTTCTGGAGCGGCGACCCGATGCGCGCGGGCGTCCTCAAGGCCCGCGGCATCTCGGGGCCTACCGCTCACCGAAGGTCGATGGCACGTTCGCGGAAAGGATCGCGGTCCCTTGATTCTTCCACCCCAGGGTACGCTTGCTCAGCCATTCAATTTCATTCCCTTGCGCAAAAAATCCACCAGGTCATCGAGGGGAACCTCGACTTGCTCGCCCGTCTCCATCTCCTTCACCTGGCAGATTCCCCCGGCCAGTTCCGTCTCTCCACGGATCACCGCAAAAGCGGAGCCGTTTCGATTGGCGAGTTTCATCTGGGCCTTCATGCCCTTCGGTTCCAGGGCCATGATACAGGGAATCCCGGCATTGCGCAGCTTCTGAGCCAGCAACAGGTTATGGTTAAAGGCCTCATCACCCAGTCCCACCAGGCTGGCGACCGGCGGCTGCAGGCGCTCCATCAGGCCGGGATCCTGTTCCGTGAGAATCATCTCCACCCGGTTCAACCCGATGGCGAAGCCCACGCCGTCGATCAACCGGTCTCCAACGTCCATCCGGTAGCGCCCGCCCCCGGCCACCGCGTTCTGCGCACCCAGGGCGGATGAAGTAATCTCCCAGACCGTATTCACGTAATAGTCCAGGCCGCGTACGAGCAGTGGATTGCGCATGAACGGGATGCTCAAGTGCTCCAGCCCCGTCTCCACCGCCTCCAGGTAGGCCCTGGATTCCTCGCTCATAAAATCGGTCATCGGAGGCAAGGACTGAATGACGACACGACAGGTTTCCCGTTTGCAATCCAACACGCGGAGGATGTTCGCCTCTAAGCGTCGCTGGCAATCCTCGCACAATTGATCCGACCGGGGCTCCAGTTGCTCGCGCAAACCCAGGCGCACGGCTTCCATGTCCTCCGGCATGCCGCGGGTGTTGATCTCGAAGACCGCATCTTTCACCCCCCAGGCTTCAAGCAGGCTACGCTGCAGGTCCATCACCTCGACATCCGCCAACGGATTCGCTGCCCCAATGATCTCCACGCCCAACTGGCTGAACTGACGGTAGCGACCTTTCTGCATCCGCTCGGACCGGAACATGGGGCCCATGTAATACACCCGAGCATCCGCCGCATCCGGGCCGGCTCCGGCCACGTAGCGCAAAACGCCCGCGGTACCTTCCGGGCGCAGGGCCAGGGTGGTGTCACCGCGCTTGAAGGCATACATCTCCTTCTGCACGATGTCGGTGGAGTCCCCGACCGCGCGGACAAAGGTCTCCAGCCGTTCCACGATGGGGGTACGCACCTCCTTTAGGCCGTACCGCTGCAGCACCGTGTGCGCTGTGCTTTCAATGAACTGCCAGACCTCGACTTCCGGGGAGGCCAGGTCAGGCATCCCCTTAATGGGTAAATATGATTGCGACATAAGAGGTAACAACGAATGTTTAAACGCAACTGTCAAGAACAGGGCGCAGGTTTCAGGCACCCGGGATCAGGCCTGGCGACCCTAAGCATCGCGGCCACGGGGACACCCCTATGCACGAAATACGGACGGAGCTGCGAAGCGGACCGCTTACAACGTTGTGGGCCCATCGTCCGGGGGCGGAGTGAACGGCGCGGAATCGACGGGTGACTCAGCGGGCGGTCCAGCGGAAGCGGGTTCATCGGCGGATTCGGCAGCACCACCATCGGAGACCTGCTGACGCATGATCTTGCCCGGTTTAAACTTAACCACCTTGCGCGAGGGGATCGTAACCACCTGCTCCGGCTTGTTCGGATTCCGGCCAACCCGCTGTTTGCGTTCACGAACCTCAAACACCCCGAAATTCCGCAACTCAACGTTTTCACCCCGAGCAAGGCTTTCCGTGATGTAATCCAAGGTATTCTGGATAACTTTATACACATCCAGCTGTTTTATCTCGGTTTTCTCGGCAATCTTCATAACCAAGTCACGTTTTGTAGTACTCATTTCCTGCTCCTCAATGGCCAGTTCACACCGCTTCGAATTAAGCTACCCTCAAAATCACCCTCATATTGCGTATCCTTCGGACCGGTGGTATTTTACAAAACTTAAGATACGGGTCAAGAGAATATATAGGCAAACATTATCTGTGAAATAAAATTCTCTAATCATCCTCCTGAAAGCACCTTACACAAGATAATTCTTTCCCTGGCAGGAAAGCCCACCACAAAAGCCCCCGAAGCTCAGAAAATCAGCCTTCCCTCACTACTCGTATTCCGATCATTGACCGGATTCTTTTACCCTTACCAGGTCACCAAAAAAGCCATAAGGTCATGGCCTGTATGAGTTTAGAATTAATATCTATTCGCCCGCCCATCCTCCCACCGTCTCCCATCCCTTAATGTGAGAGACGCGTATAAAACGTTGTCAAGGTCCTCTGCAACGTGCAATGGATGCCCGCATGCAGCGCATTCGCATCGGCACCCGAAACAGTCCACTCGCCATCACCCAGGCACGAGAGGCGGTCGACCGCTTGCACAAGGTCTTGCCTGAAGCCGAATTCGAGCTGATTGAAATAAGCACCATCGGCGATCGGGATTTAAGCACGGATCTCGCGTCCGATGCCGTTCCCGACGATTTCTTCACCCGAGATATCGACCGAGCCCAACTCGAAGGCCGCATCGACCTGTCCATCCACTCCGCCAAGGACCTCCCGGGAGACCTGCATCCCGACTTGCGCGTTGCGGCCCTGCTTTCCGCCGTGGACATCCGGGACGCATGGCTTATCCGTCCCGATCTGGGCGATGCCCCGGTCAAAATCATCGGCACCAGCAGCCCCAGGCGGATTGCGGCCATACGCGAAGCCTATCCGGACGCAGAGGCCAAGCCGATTCGCGGCCCGATCGGCGAACGGCTTGAGCAACTCGACGCCGGGGATTACGACGCGCTAATCGTCGCCGCCTGTGCACTCGACCGCCTGGGCCTTTCCGAGCGTATCCACCATTACCTGCCCTATGATCCGGCCCCGCAACAGGGGCGTCTTGCCGTGGTCGTGCACCGGAAAGAGGAGACCTTACTGGAAACGCTCCGCGGCGTGGATGTGCGGCGAAACGCAGGTCTCGTCGCCCTCGTCGGCTGTCCGGCGGATATCTCGCTGCTTCCCGAGCGAGCGCGCACCTATCTCGAATGCGCTGATATCATTCTCCACGATCGCCTGGTACCCGACGAACTCGTACTCGCCTACACGGACAAGGCGGAAAGCGTGGGGAAGGCCGGCGGACACCAATCCATCCCCCAATCGGAAATCCACCGGCGCCTGCTGCAGGAAGCGGAGGCGGGTAAACTTGTTGTACGCTTACACGGAGGGGATCCCGGTATCCTCGGTCATCTCGGGGAAACGCTGCAATTTCTCGCCGACTGGAATATCCGTGCCGATGTGGTGCCCGCGGTCACCGCCCCCCAACTCGCCGCCGCCCGGGCAAAAACCTCGCTCACGCACCGCCATTACGGCCGCAGTGTAACCCTGCTTTCGGGGCACGCCCAGGAAGGCTCAGCCTACACGGCGATCACGGGGCCGGAAAACGGAAACCTCGCGATTTACATGGGACGCAAAGATGCCGGATCCATCAAGGAGCGCTTGCTCGCCACGGGCTGGCCGGCCGATGCGAGTGTCATCTACGGGGTCCGGCTCGGTTACCGGGATGAGCAGATCGTTTACACCAGCATCGCCGAGATGGATCGGGAGACCGTCGACGAGCCCGCCGTCATGCTGGTGGGCCCGGAAGGTTACCCGGCCGGGGGCTATACGCTTTTTGTGGGGACCAACCCGGAACCCTTCCTGAAGCATGGCCCGCTGGTGCATTTCCCACTGATCAAGCTCATCAACCGCCCACTCGACGAACGGGTAGCCCACCTGGAGGCCCACTTCGACGAATGGGATGGGGTCATCCTGCCGTCGCGCTTCGCGGTGAACAGTTTTGTCGAGGCCTTGATGGCCTGGAAAGACATTCGCGCCCTGCAGGGAAAGAAGGTCTTGTCCGTTGGCCCGATGACCGAACGCGGCCTGATGCAGGTCGGTCTTCGTCCGGATGCCTCCCCGGACAATTTCGGTGGCATCCAGGCCCTGGGCGAAGAACTCGGAACCGATTTCAAGGGCCGCTACTTTTATCCCTGCTCGGATGCCGCCCCGCTGGAGAAGCGTATTCAACACGTACGTGAACACGGCATCGATCTACAGCCCAAGGTGTTTTACACCAACCGCCCGATCGACTACGCCCAATTGCCCCGGCTGAACTTTGACCGGGTGCTGTTCACCAGCAGCAGCACGGTCAGCAGCTATTTCGAGCGCTTCCCGGAAGAAAAAACGGCCACCCGCAGCTGGCTTGCGGTCGGAACGTCCACCTTGAAGACCATCCACGATCTCGGATTAACCGGAGAAATCATCTCATGAGCCATCTTGTCGACCGCGCTGCCGCCGTGATCCCCGGTGGTGTCAACTCCCCGGTCCGCGCTTTTCGCAGTGTCGGACGCGATCCGATATTTGCCGCAAAAGCCAAGGGCTGCATAATCACCACGACCGAGGGCAAGGAGCTGACGGACCTCTGCCTGTCGTTTGGACCGATGATCCTCGGACACGCCCATCCAGCGGTCGTCGATGCGATTCAAGTCGCCGCCGCAAAGGGCACCAGTTATGCAATCACAACCGAAACAGAAATCCAGATCGCTGAGCTAATCACAGAAGCGATCCCCGCAATCGACAAAATCCGGCTGGTGAATTCCGGTACCGAGGCGGTGATGACCGCCCTGCGCCTGGCACGGGGGGCTACCGGGCGGACTAAGATCCTGAAGTTCAGCGGCTGCTATCACGGACACACCGACAGCATGCTGGTGCAGGCCGGGAGCGGAGTCGCCGGCATTGCAGCCGCCTCGTCCGCAGGCGTGACCGCCGCTTGTGCCCACGACACGCTGGTCGCTCCGTACAATGATTTCGAAGCCGTGAGCCAACTCGTGGCCGAGCACGGTGCCGATCTCGCTGCGATCGTGACCGAACCCATCGCCGCCAACATGGGGATCGTGTCGCCCGAGCCGAAATTCCTCCTCCACCTGCGGGAAGCGGCCGATGCCTGTGGTGCCCTGTTGATTTTCGACGAAGTCATCACCGGTTTCCGCCTGACTTTCGGCGGCTACTCCAATCTTTGCCGGGTAAAACCGGACCTCACCTGCCTGGGCAAAATCATCGGGGGCGGCATGCCCATCGGGGCCCTGGGTGGCCGCAAGGAAATCATGGATCAACTCGCCCCTGACGGACCGGTATACCAGGCTGGCACCCTGAGCGGAAACCCGATCTCCGTAGCCTGTGGTATGAAAACCTTGCACGTCCTCCGGGAATTGAACCCGTACGAATCGCTTGAAACCAGGGCCGCCCAGCTCGTCACCGGCATCGAGGCCATTCATCGTGGCGCCGGGGTTCCCATCTGCCTGCCGCGGGAAGGGCACATGTTCTCGATCTTCTTCTGCGAAACCCCGCCGAGAAACTTCGACGACGTGATGGCTACGGACAAGGAGATGTTCCCGCCCTTCTTTGGCAAGATGCTCGAGGCCGGGATCTACCTTCCGCCCTCGCCCTTTGAAACCAGCTTCCTGTCCATTGCCCACGACGATGCCGCAATCGAGCGGATCCTGGATGCATGGAAACAGAGTATCGTTTGAGGCATCCGCAGCACGGTTCGTGCGAGCCCGAACCCATGGACAGGCCGGTGCCGGCAGAAGGTAAGCCGCCACTACAAGTGAACGACCACGCCTTCAAGGCGAGCGCGCTCGGCGGCAAAGACCATGCGATGAGACTCGAGGGCTTCATCGGGACCGGAACGGATGTGAGATCCATCGTTCTCGGCAATGGCCCGGGTAAAGGCATCCATCAAACCGAAGTCACCTCCACCGTGTCCCCCGAGAATGCCGGGATCGGCCGTCCGTGGATCGATCACAGTTTTTTCGCCATCCAGGAAACGATGAGCGGTGATCGTGTGGCCGTCTCCGATCAGCTCGCCTTCCGTACCGAAGACACGCGTCGTCCGGTGGGCCTGGGCGTTTGAAAAAGCGGTCATGGTAAAGGATGCCGTGCGCCCGCCGGCAAAGGCGAAATTAACCACCTGGTGATCCACCACGTCGTTGTCACAAGCGTATACGCAACGGCCGTAAGGACCTTCCCGTAAAGCACTTATGACGTTCTCTTCGCTGAATTCATCCGTGATAACCTCCAGCGGCCAGCCGTGTTTCCCCCGCTTCCGCAAGTCCAGGTACAAACGCTTGGCCGAATACGGGCAATCGACCTCCACCGCACAATCGAGACAGCGGTCGGAAGCACCTTCAGGCCGGTTTTCGGGACGAAAGTGCGTGAGCGAACCGAAAGAGGAAACCCGCTCGCACGCGACATCCATCAACCAGCGAATCAAGTCCAGGTCATGACAGGACTTGGCCATGAGCATCGGTGACGAGTGTTCGGTATTCCGCCAATTGCCCCGGACGAATGAATGGGCCTGGTGCCAGAAACCCACCGGCTCAGTGTGCTGGATATTCACGACCTCCCCGATCGTTCCGTCAATGATCAACTGCTTCAAGCGACTGAAGTATCGGGTGTATCGCAACACGTGACCGACAGCGAAATGCACCTCGTTTTTCTTCACCGCATCAACGATACGGGTGCAATCGGCCTCCGTGACCGCCATCGGTTTTTCGAGCAGGATGTGATAGCCCTTCTCCGCGAACGCGACCGCTGGATCCGCATGCATGGAATCCTGCGTGGAAATAATGACCGCATCGGCCAAGCGTGGTTGCAGCGCCGCCTCGCGCCAATCCAGGAAGACGTGTTCAGGGTGATGTTGGTCGACCAGCCGCCCCCGTTGAAACGCACGCGGCTCGGCAACGCCCAGGACCTGTGCCCGCTCCGGAAATTCAGCGGCAAAATCGGCGTAGCCCTGGCCGCGATTTCCCGCGCCAACGATGATGTAGCTGACCGGTTTATTCGATTTCATCGTGATTTCTTCAGCCCAATGCTAGATGCCAAAATCTCTTTTTACCGCAGCGAATTGCTCCAGCGCGAAATCCAGATCATCCCGCGTATGCGCGGCAGAAATCTGGGTGCGAATCCGCGCTTTCCCTTCGGGCACCACGGGGAAGAAAAAACCGATGACATATACACCTTTTTCCAGCAGGGCGTCGGCCATGCGCTGCGAAAGGGACGCGTCTCCCAGCATGATCGGCACGATCGGGTGTTCGCCGGGAACACTATCCAATCCGACCTGCCCAATGCCTTCACGAAAGTATTTCGCGTTTGCCATGACCCGTTCCGGCAACTCCGTCGAACGCTCCAGAATCTCGAAGACCTTGAGCGAAGCCGCAACGATCGGCGGCGCAACGCTATTGGAAAATAGATAGGGCCGGGAACGCTGCCGGAGGAGGTCAATAATCTCTTTTCGACCGGAGGTGTAGCCGCCACTGGCTCCGCCGAGCGCCTTGCCCAGGGTCCCGGTAAGGATATCTACACGACCGCTCACGCCCCGGTATTCCGGGGTTCCGCGACCGGTCTTCCCGAGAACGCCGGTCGCGTGGCAATCATCGATCATGACCAGGGCATCATATTTTTCGGCGAGGTCGCAAACCCCTTCCAGGTTGCAGATAATGCCATCCATGGAGAATACGCCATCGGTCACGATGAGTTTAAACCGGGCCTTGGAGGCATCCTTCAACCGGGCTTCCAGGTCGCTCATATCATTGTTGGCATACCGATACCGCCCGGCCTTACACAGGCGCACTCCGTCGATGATACTCGCATGGTTCAGCGCATCACTGATAATGGCGTCGTCCGGGGTCAAGAGCGTCTCGAACAGTCCGCCGTTTGCATCGAAGCAGGACGGGTATAAAATCGTGTCCTCGGTGCCGAGGAAGGCGGAGATTCTTTCCTCGAGCTGCTTGTGGATGTCCTGGGTCCCGCAGATGAAACGTACCGAGGCCATGCCGAACCCGTACGCGTCCAGGGCCTGCTTGGCCGACGCAACGACTTCAGGATGATCGGCCAGTCCGAGGTAATTATTCGCGCACATGTTTAATACTTCACGGCCGTCGCTGACGGTCACCCGTGCGCGTTGTGGGCTGGTGATAATGCGTTCACGCTTGTAGAGACCGGCCCGGTCAATCGCCGCCAGCTCACGGGCCAGATGTTCCTGCATGGATCCGTACATATCTTATTCCCAGTCGAGTATGATTTTACCGCTGTTGCCCGACTCCATCAGGTCGAACGCCTCGCGAAACTCGGTGTAATGAAAACGGTGGGTGATGATAGGCGTGATATCGAGTCCGGACTGGATCATCGCGGTCATCATGTACCAGGTCTC
>JAYGFS010000143.1:0-2215 GCA_046581765.1 Verrucomicrobiota bacterium | reverse complement strand
TTCCCGCCTGATCAGGCGGGGAGATGCCGCTGGATCCCGGGCCAAGGGCCTTGCATGCCCAACCGACACCCCACGACTCGGGTGGCCTTAGTTCTCGTCAAAAAGACCCGGGAACAGGAAAAAGCGGGCGGCAGTAGTTATTTCGGGGAAAATAAACACAAACCCGAGGTTTGCTCGTATTTATATGACGTGTTAATCACCCGGTCCACCATAGCATCGGCAGAAACAACCAAGGGGCATTTACCATGAATAACTGTATCAAGCTGATTCTCATCCCACTCTCTATCGCCACACTCGGTTTTGGCCAGGGATTCGATTTCCAAACCGGCGACCGTATCGCCATCGTCGGCAATTCACTGGCTGACCGCATGCAGCATGACGGTTGGGTGGAAGCCCTCCTGCAAAGCCAACTCGCGGGGAAAGAAGTTTCCATCCGGAACCTGGGATTTTCCGGTGACCGGGTAAACAACCGGCCGCGCAACCGGGGTTTCATGTCGGCCGACGCCTACCTTAAGCATGTGAAAGCAGATGTGATCTTCGCCTTTTTCGGCTACAACGAGTCCTTCGAGGGTCCAAACGGCCTCGGAAAGTTCAAGGATGAACTCGCTAAGATGATCGATAGGTATCAAGCGGCCAAGTTCAACGGTGAAAGCGATACGCGCCTGATCCTCTTTACCCCGATCGCCCACGAGAACCTCCAGGACAGGAATTTGCCGGACGGCAAGATAAACAACCGTCGCATCACACTCTACGCCGACGCCATCAAGGAGGTGGCTGAAGCCAAAAAGGTCCCCTGCGTCGACCTGTTCAATGCCACCATGGCGGCCTACGCCAAGTCGACAAGCCCCCTGACCCTGAACGGGGTTCACCTGAGTGCGGAGGGCAACAAGGTCCTTGCCCAGATTATTACGAAGGCATTGACGGGGAAGACCATCTCCCGTCCCGGGGATCACGAGAAGCTCCGCCAAGCCGTCATCGACAAGGACCTGCACTGGTACAACCGCTACCGCGCAACCGACGGCAATGATGTATGGGGCGGACGTTCCGGACTCGCGTTCGTCGATGGACAGAAAAACTTTGTGGTTATGCAACGCGAGCTCGAGATTCTCGACGTAATGACCAGCAACCGCGACAAGCGGGTGTGGGCGCTCGCCAAGGGTAAGAATTTCAAGGTCGACGACAGCAATGTCCCGGAGACGATCAAGGTCATCTCAAATGTTGGCGGGGGCAGCAAGAGCTCCAACGCATCCAAAGAGGGCTCCATCGACTACCTGGACAGCGCGGTCACCGTGAGCAAGATGGCCCTGCAGGAGGGTTTCGAGGTCAACGTCTTCGCCGACGAGAAGATGTTCCCCGAGCTGGTAAACCCGGTACAAAGCGCCGTGGACCCGAGGGGTCGCCTCTGGGTCGCCGCCTGGAAAACCTACCCGAAATGGGAGCCGGGCAAGGAAATGGACGACCGCTTGCTGATTCTGCCCGATGAAAATCGCGATGGCGTGGCCGACAAGGCGATCACCTTCGCCAAGGTGCACAACCCCACCGGCATCGAGTTCTGGAACAATGGCGTCATCGTGGTATCCGCCCCGGACATCCTGTACCTGAAAGACACGGACGGCGATGACGTGGCTGATGTGCGCGTGCATATGCTGCAGGGTATTGACTCCGCTGACACCCACCATACCGCGAACAACCTGGTCTACGGCCCGGGCGGAAACATCTATTACCAGCGCGGTGTCTTCCACGTATCCAACGTGGAAACCCCCTGGGTCGGGCCGCAGCAAAACGGAGAATCCGGCATGTACCGGTGGAATCCCCGCACCTACGAGTTCTCCTTCCACGCAAAGAACAGCCCGAATCCACATGGCATCAGCTTTGACTACTGGGGTTACCACTACGCGACCGATGGAACCGGGGGACGCGCGTACCAGGTCGTCCCCGACAAAACGGGCTTCAAGATGCGCTCCCTGCTCAAGAAGACGGTTCGACCGGTTCCGGCCAACGGCGTCATCTCCAGTGAGCAATTTCCGCCGGAAAGCCAGGGCAACTTCCTGATTTGTAATTCCATCGGTTATCTCGGTATGAAGCAGTACAAGCTGGACCGCAACCCGGAGAACGGAGAGGTCAACGGAACCCAGGTCGACGACCTGGTCGTCTGCGAGGACCGCAACTTCCGTCCAACCGATATCGAGTTCGGGTCGGATGGCGCGCTGTATTT
>JAYGFS010000117.1:0-4173 GCA_046581765.1 Verrucomicrobiota bacterium | reverse complement strand
GCCTTCCCCCCGCCGTTCTCGGAGATGACGGGTTTCGATTTCGCGGCGAACAGTGCCCATGCTGATGCCATCGGCATGAAACTCTATACCATGCACCTGCCCATGATCCTGCAGAATTACGGGCGTCAACTGCTCGCGTGAAACCCCGGCCTCGACCAGGCACGCCTCACCGCCGCCCTCAATCGTTGGCTCGACCTGGGGGATGAACCCTTGTCATCCCTTGACGCTTATGCGTACCCCACGCCCGCTGAAGCCCACCCGGTCAGCGGTGGCGCACAGGTGCGCAAGATCAAGGCCGCCGCCGAGCGCGCGCCCAATATCCAGGTGATGACCCATACCTATGGCCCGGCAAACGACTTTGCAAAGCGCCTTCAACTTGCTATCGAAAACAGCCCAGGCGGCATTTGGCTGAATCGCTACGCCTACCTGGACGACCAAAAACACGAACACGTGCGGGCCCGAGCGGGCCTGGTATCATGAGGACCGTACTATGAACAAACTGCTGCTCTCACTATTCGCCCTGGGCCTGGGATGGCTCACCGCCTGCGGTCCCTCCGGCGACGGGTCAGGTTCAGGCGGGCTCACCGACACGGAGGCTGCCGCTGATTGGCCCCGGAAGCCCATCAAGGTCATCGTTCCCTTTTCCCCGGGCGGCGCAACCGATCAACTGGTCCGTGTCCTGCAAAAATCCATTACAGATAACCGGTTGCTGGACCAGCGCCTCACCGTCATCAACGTCAGCGGCCACTACTCGGTCGGTTGCCGCAAGGCGCTGGGTGCAAAAGCCGATGGCTACACCTTTCTTGCCATCCACAAGGCCATGATGGGCGGCCAGGCGTCCGGCATTATTGACTTTGGGCACCAGGATTTTGAGCCGGTTGCCGAGACATCCTCCTTTTCGCAAGTCCTCACCGTCCGCGAGGATTCACCCTGGAAAACCCTCGACGATTTGCTCCTCGCAGCCCAGGGAAAACCGGACAGCATTATCTTTGGCTGCAACCTCGGTGCCCTGAACCACATGGCGGGGATCATTGTGCAGGAGCTCAAACCCGGTGCCGCTTTTCGTTTTGTCCAGATTGGCGGCGGTACCGCCAACTTCGCGTCCATGGCGGGAAAGCACATCGAAGTGAGTGTGTTCTCGGCCGGGGAGTTCATCAGCTTCCGATCCAAGGGCCTGCGAGCCCTGGCCTATACCGGCAGCGAACGACATCCCGCCATACAGGACGTGCCCACCTTGAAGGAGCTCGGTCACGACCACGCCTTTTCCATTGGCAGTTGGTGGTTTGCCCCGAAGGGAACGCCCCCGCATGCGGTTGATGGGCTTGCGGAGGTGCTGGAAAGAGCCATGCAGACGGATTACGCCCGGCAGCAGTTCGACTCGCGTGCCCTGGCCCCGACCTTCCTCCGCGGAGCGGACCTGAAAGCCAAGCTCGACCGGGACTGGGCCCAGGTCCAGGAAGTCGCAGGGAAAATGAGGAAGCAGGCGGGGAAATAGACGCGCAGGCAACCGACATGGGAAGCACGTGAGCCGGCCTGGACAAGTGAAGAAAGCGCGCATACTGGAGCTCGGTGTTCCGCTCTTCTTGATCGGGATCGCGGCCGCCTTTTTATGGGATTCGCGCACGCTCCCCGGCGCCGGCTTCGACCGTCTCGGCCCCGCCCCGGTTCCCCGGCTTATTTGCTGGTGCGTGATTATCCTCTGCGGGGTGGTCATCGGGCAAGTCTACCTGGCCCACAGGGCTGCTGAGGCCTCCACCGGGTCCACCGATCCCGACCGGGATGCTCCCGGACCTGCGGATGAGGGCGTTAAACCGCAGCCCGTGCTGGCCCTGCTCATGCTGGGCCTGACCGGGGCCTATGTCGCGGTCCTCGCCGCTCGCATCAGCAGTTTTGCCCTGGCCACCAGCGTCTTCCTCCTGCTGACCATCGGCGGGTTGAATCGCTTTGACCGGAAGGGCATGCTGGTCACCCTCGTCATCGCCCTGGCCATGGGCTTCGGCTGCCAGTACCTGTTTACGGAAGTCTTTGTCATCGACCTGCCGACGGGGGACGAGTGATGGAGCATCTCGTCGAGGCCTTCGTCCAGCTCATGCAACCCTGGCCGCTCACCCTGCTCCTGCTCGGCGTGATCCTCGGGATCGTGGGCGGGGCCCTCCCGGGGATTACCGGTGCCATGATGATTGCGCTTTGCCTGCCGCTCACCTTCAACATGGAGCCCACCCTGGCGATCACCCTGCTACTCGGCATGTACGTCGGGGCCATCAGTGGCGGCTTGATCACCGCCACCCTGATGCGGATGCCGGGTACGCCCGCCGCGGTCATGACCACCCTGGACGGCTACCCCATGGCGCGGGACGGTCAACCCGGCCGGGCCCTCGGTCTCGGCATTTCCGCCTCCTTCGTCGGCGGACTGGTATCCTGCTTCTTCCTCATGGTCCTCTCCAAGCCGCTGGCGGACTTTGCCATCCACTTCGGTCCCTTCGAAACCTTCTCCCTGATCCTCATGGCCCTGGTCCTGATCGCTTCCGTCTGCCAGGGGTCGATGATCAAGGGGCTCCTGTCCGGGTTTCTCGGCATGATGTTTGCCATGCCCGGGGTCGACCCGGCCGGCGGCATGCCCCGGCTTACGTTTTCCGCCGATGCCATGAACAGCGGCCTCGGCCTGCTACCCGTGCTCATCGGCGTGTTTTGCGTCAGCCAGTTGATCGCGGACATCGTCGATATCGACCGCAAGCCGTTTTCCACAAGCGTCAGCAACAAGGGCATCCTCATGCGCTTCCAGGACTGGAAGTCTCAGGCGTTCAACCTGCTGCGGTCCTCGCTCATCGGGACCTGGGTGGGTATCCTGCCCGGGGTCGGTGCCAATATCGGATCGGTGATCTCCTACACCGCGGCCAGGAAAGGTTCCAGGACGCCGGAGAAATTCGGCCACGGTTCGGAGGAGGGGATCATTGCATCCGAGGCCGCCAACAATGCAACCGTCGGCGGTGCCCTGATCCCGCTCATTGCCATGGGCATACCGGGCAGCGTGATTGATGCCATTCTCATCGGGGCCCTCATGATCCACAATATCCAGCCCGGCCCCATGCTCTTTGAAACCAATCCCGAGATGGTCTACGGCATCATGGCCGCCTTTCTCGTGGCCAACGTGCTCATGTTCATCGTCATGATCACCCTGGCGGGCAAGATCTCCCGCCTCATGTTCATCAAGCGAGCGTACCTGTTGCCGCCCATCATGGTCCTGTGCATCATCGGTTCCTATGCCGCAACCAGCACCATGTTCGCCATCTGGGTCATGCTGCTTTTCGGCGGCCTGGGCTATTTTCTCGAGCGGACCAAGGTGCCGCTGGGCCCCTTTGTTATCGGCTTCGTCCTCGCACCCCTGGCGGAACGGACCTTGCGTTCCGGGCTCATGATAACCGACGGAAGCTATGCCCCGCTGTTTACCCGTCCGCTTTGCCTCGTTTTCATCCTCTGCTCCGTCCTCCTCCTGGTGTGGCCCATATACCGGCACGTGCAAGACTTCCGTCGGGGCAAGGGACAGCGTGCTGAGTAGGTATAAAGGGTTTGGCCGGAAGGAGCACTCGTCCAGTTCCCTTCGATGCCAGGTTTCCATGCCTCCCGGGCCCCGGGGCCCGTCCGCGTGACCCCATGGGTATCCTTGATGACCTTTCCATCTGGAGCCGGCCGCTGAGCCCGGAAGGGGTCCTAAGCTACGACGCTTTTGCCGGTGGCGAGCTTGGGCAAGCGAGCCAGCAGGCCGCCAACAGTGATCCCGGGTAGAGCAGCATTCTCACCGGCGTGTGGCGGGATAAGCATGGGGTTTCCGACAATTCGTTCTCGGGGAGCAACTTTAGCGACTCCCCCATTTTTATGAACGCGTCAAGGACCTCTATCCCACTGCGTACCCGTCCTCGATCATTCATGGGAGCCCGATCGTCGAGGCGGTTGCGGGCTCGGTCGATTTCCGGCGCGACCTGCTGCTGGGTGCCTGGCTGCAGGGCGGGGTGCCCGTGGACCTGGATGCGTTCATCCCCTTGGGCGATGGTCTCTTCCGCGCCGCCTTCAAGGCGTCGCCCGAGCAATCCCGACCGGGCCTTGTGCAGGGTGCGCTTCAACCAGTCTGCATGCCCGGTTCCGGGGGGCGGGCCGGGGCATGAAAAAGAAGCCCTG
>JAYGFS010000057.1:0-1538 GCA_046581765.1 Verrucomicrobiota bacterium | reverse complement strand
TTCGATCCCAGCGGGTTGTCCCGCTGGACGAAGGCGGTGATAAAATCCTCAATGGCGGCCTCGGCGGCGGGCAATTTATCCGCCAGCACAACGCGGGGATTCCCTTTCTGCTCCTCGATGAAGCTGAGCAATTGTTCCCGGAGCGAGGGGCTTTCGAACGCGGTTGGCACGATGTCGCGGGCCATGGATAGCGCGCTGATGGCATCCCCTTTGCGGGCCTCCTCACGTGCCTGCTCAAGGGCCTGGAGATGGGGCCGCCGGAGTTTGGGCCAAACCACCCCTGCAGGCAGGCCGACCACATGTTCAGCTTCTTCCACCTTCACGACGATTTCGTTCGTGAACGAGTGATAATCGGGGCGATCGTAACGGACATACCGTACACCGGGGAGGACTTCCTGGCCGGGTGCGAATGCTGTCCAGGGACCCTTATCTTTTTCACTGTGGCGCATCTGCAGGTCTACGAGGTCATTCCCGGCGGAGAAGGGAATCTTCTTGCGCACAAAATTTTTCAACTCCAGCTTGCTTCCGCCTGCCTCGACCGGTTCAAGCCCGTCCGTTTTCTCGAGGAAGCGTGGATCGGCTGCCTTGGCGTCCTTGTCCAGCATCACGCTGACGAACTGAAACAGCGTGGGCTCGGCGAAGGCCATGGCGAAGTACTGTTCCTCATCCGGCTCCAGGTCGAAGACCTCCCCGGTTGCTTGGGTCACGCGAAGCACCTGGTCGGTGCGATTGACCAGGTCAAAGGCGTGCAGTTGCTCGGCCTTCACCAGCCGGTCCAACAGGTCGTCCGCTACGTCTGGGCAGACCTGGGTTAAGCGTAGGCTGGTGATAAACGTGCGCATGGCCAGCAGCCGGGCGGTCCGTTGTTCAATATCGGTCCGATCCTGGATGATTTCCCCGGCGAAGAGCCTGATCTTCTTGGCCACCTGGTCGAGATGCAGGTTGACCTCCTTCTTCGTGAGGACGTCCCGATGCTTTTTGGCGAGCGAATCCAGCTCCTTGACCAGCGTAACGTTCAGGTCCGCTTCCGCGGCTATTTGATTTTCGCCGAGCCGCTTGAAGGCCTGTGCCGCTGCATTGATTGCCGCCCTGCGCTGGGTGTCCGATGTCTGCAGGTCGCCCAGGCGTGTGCGCAAGGCGGCAACCCGGCCTTCGAATTCCGCCAGCAGCTCCGCGCCTACGGCGGTCTCGTCTTGCTGGTCAATGGCTTTGATCTGGGTGATGGCCGCCGCGAGGTTCCTCTCCTCCAGCGAGGTGTTGAGTGCAGAGAGCCGGTTGGTAAAATCCGTGCGCGCGGCAGCGACCACCTTCGCCCGCGCTTCCTCCGCTTTTCTGGCCTCTTCCTCCGCTTTTCTGGCTTCTTCCTGGCGGAGCAGGTTATCCTCCTTGAGCAAGGCCTGCTCCTTGTCCCCCTCCCAGTCCTTGAAGAAAGAAAATCCTGTCGCCGCGGTCGAGAGTAGCAGGGCCGCGGCAATCCCCAGGCGATTGCGGTGCAGCCATTTTTGGGTAATGTAGCCGGTCGTGTGTCGGCGGGCGCT
>JAYGFS010000055.1:0-2219 GCA_046581765.1 Verrucomicrobiota bacterium | reverse complement strand
TGGCTAACCGGCATGCGCGGTGGGGAGCGCGCGCTTGAAGGATTGTGCAAACTTTATCCTGACGCTGAACTCTTTACCTTGCTTCATCATTTAGGGACAGTCTCTTCACTTCTCGAACAACGACAGCCTAATGTGTCATTTGTTCAGCAAATACCATTCAGTGGGCGATTCTATCGTCATTATTTGCCGATCTTTCCCATTGCCATTGAACAGTTCGACTTCGACCAATTCGACCTCATAATCAGTACCAGCCATTGCGTGGCTAAATCAATAATTAAACCCGGTCGGGCTCGTCACCTTTGCTACTGCTTCACGCCGATGCGTTATGCCTGGCTTTTCCGCGATGAATATTTCGGGCGCAACCCCCTGAAGCGGGCGATCTATGACCCCATCCTGAGCTCCCTCCAGCGCTGGGACCGGAAAAGTGCCGCGGAGATCGACCTCTTCGTTGCCATCAGTGAGCACGTGCGCGAACGCATCCGGCGATTCTACGATCGCGATGCGGTGGTGGTGTATCCACCCGCAGACACGAATTATTTCACGCCCGGGGGCAATGGACACGAGGGTTATGACTTCATCGTTTCCGCCATGGTGCCGTACAAAAAAGTCGACCTGGCGATTCAGGCCTATAACCGCCTCGGCTATCCCCTGAAGATTATGGGCAGCGGAAGCGGGCTCGACGCGCTGAAACAACTGGCCGGTCCGACGATCGAATTCATGGGGTGCCAGCCCGACGAAGTCCTGCGCGAAGCCTTGCGCGGATGTCGCTTCCTGGTCTTTCCCGGTGAAGAGGATTTCGGGATCGTCCCGGTTGAGGCCATGGCCTGCGGAAAACCCGTCATCGCCTACGGCAAGGGCGGGGTGAGGGAAAGCGTGGTCGACGGCGAAACCGGGGTGTTCTTCGCAGAGCAGGGGGAATCGGCCCTGATAGCGGCAGTCGAAACAGCCGCCGGGATGAACTGGGATTCCGGGATCATTCGCGCGCGGGCCGAGCAGTTCAGTATCCAAGCCTTTATAGACGGCATGGAGAAGGCGGTGGAAGAATGCCTGGAAAGCACCACCAAATGATGAAGCGCACTCGCGTCAGGGCTTCGCTACAGGGCGACCGGCACGAATCCAGGCACCGAAGTCGCCATCGAGCTGGACGACCCGGGTAAAGCCCTTCGACTTGAGTACCCGGATTGCTTTACCCGAACGGACACCCGACTGGCAATAGACCACAACCTCCTTGTCCTTGAAGGCTTTCAAGTCCTCGGCGCGCTCGTCAATTTCGCCGTGCGGTATCCATGTCGCTCCTTTGATGTACCCGCGCCGGTACTCCAAAGCACTGCGCACATCCAGCAGGAGGAATTCTTTTTCCCCGGCCTGGCGCTTTATCAGGTCGGCCTGGCTGATCTTCATCGGCCCATCCGCACGGCAGGCCAAAAGTCCGAGTAATCCCAGCATCCAAATCAGCCAATAGTTCTTCATCATGTATCCTTTAATGACTGCAGCTGCAGCCAGGGGGGGACCGGACACTCCAGCGCACCCGATATACCGCGGAACAGTTCCGCCTCGGTCACGGTCAAGCGCTGGTCAAAGGCCATACTCGCCATGCACGCAACCAGTAACTCTTTCTTGTATCGAAACTCGAGCTGGGCGAGTTGATCCAGGGCATCGTCAAAGTGATTCAGGGTACATTTTGTTTCAGGAAGCAGGGCCAGGTGATCCGCGATGGTGGGCAGACGCCGGCGCGCCACGGCAAAGGCCTCCTCCCTCACCGCTTCAGCCGCGTGCCCATGACGGGCAAGCATCGATAGGATGACCGCACATTCTTTTTTCAGCCGGGCAATGGAATGGTAGCGGATGATGTTCCTTCGCGGTTTCCGAAAGGTGGCATCCAGGTGGCGAACCAGGACGTGCCGCAGCGTGTACTCGAACAAGGTCACCTGCTGGTCCGCGTTGGAAAGGGCGAGCACGTTTGCGCGAAAAGCCTCGTATTGCCCGGGGGAAAGGGCACGCAAAGCGGCCTGGCACAGGTCGACCAGAGACAGGCGAACCTCCGGTGGCAAGTCATCGCGAAAACCCATCAATCGACGGGTTTCCTGAAAGACCAGCTTATCCGCATGCGTGCGCAGCCAGCCCATTTGCTTTTCACGCAGGTCCTCCTCGCGATGCAGCAGGAGGACGTATACCAGTGCCCGGGCCCCAAAGGGCTCATGGGCTGCCTCCAGGATCAC
>JAYGFS010000048.1:0-23113 GCA_046581765.1 Verrucomicrobiota bacterium | reverse complement strand
TTCGCCCGCGTGTATGAGCTCGTTCGGCATCCGGCCTTGCTCGCGCCGGTGGAGGATCTGCTCGGTCCGGATATCGTGGCCTGGGGCGCACATTTTTTCTGCAAGCTGCCCCGGGATGGAATGCGTGTCGCCTGGCACCAGGACAGCGTCTACTGGCCGATCAGTCCAAGCCGGACGGTAACGGTCTGGCTGGCGATCGATGACGCGGACCCGGGGAATGCCAATATGCGGTTCATTCCGCGTTCACACCTGCATGGCCCCATTGGTTTTCGTGAGACGGACGATACGCAGGAGGTCCTGAACCTCGTCGTCGACAATCCCGAGTCCTACGGTGATCCCGCAGTGGATGTGCGTTTACAGGCGGGCCAGTTTTCCGTGCATGCCGACTTGCTGTTGCATGGCTCGGAGGCCAACGATTCCGACCGCCGCCGCTGCGGCCTGACGATTCGGTATGCGGCGGCGGAAGTCGAGGCCTGGCATGGCTGGGAGCAGAAGGGCGTGGTGGTTCGCGGGGAAGACCGGAAGGGGCATTGGCTGAACGCGCCCTGCCCGGGCGCCTGAGGTCCTCCGGGGAGCAGGGTCCAGCCTTAATCGTTCGCTGAATTTAACTTCTTGGTTTCAGGATTTTCTCGACCTCGTAATCCCCCGTCGACTGGTGGGGTGTGATCGGCCAGGTATCGGTACGGAAGGGGTAGGCGGGGAGTTCGCGTGCATTCATCAAGCCCCCCATGGGTAAATTGGACCAGGCATACCGGACCGCACGGGGTTCCTTGACCTCATCGTGCCAGACAATCAGCGTGTCTTTGTTGATCCTCGCCCGCGCGTGATGGAATTCCCTGTCGTCGCCCGCGATGTAAAAACCGACCTCTACATCCTGGTCGAGTCGCAAGCCGCGGTGGGTCTTTTCGTGGAAGCTAATATAGACCTTCCCATCCTTGACCTCATGTGCGGCGTACACGGGCCCGCGCCACTCCAGTGGCTTGCGCGTGCCGTGGCCTTCATGGCCGTAGACCTCGGCCAGCGCCCAACGTGCGGCACGTTCGCCCACCGGGGTCTTGCGTCCCGGGTGGATGCTTCCGTTTGAGTTGGTGTCATAGGTGACGATGAGCCCGGTGTTTTCCGTCCGCTCCCAGGTGAGATGCTGAATTTCCCGGATGACATTGCAGTGGTGGTTCATGTCGTAGCTCATGCTTCGCCGATTGCTCCAGCCGGCAATCTGGATAATGCAGAAGGGCAGGTCATCCTGAAGCACGTTGCGCCAGTCGTCGATCACCGCGGGAAAGGTTGCGTAAAAGGGTTTCCAGCTCTCGGCAAAGGAATTGTTCTCACCCTGGTAGAAGAGGATGCCCTTGTACCGGTAACGGGCTACCGGATAGAGCACGCCGTTGATCATCCCGCCCGGTTGTCCCTTGTCAGCGGGGTCGGTGTAGCTCCTGGGATTGGGCTTTCGCGGTTCGCGCTCCCCCTTGGCTATCGCATCCGCCCGGGCGACCTCAAAATCCTTCAAGTCGGTCTCAAGACGTTTTTTCGCACCGTCCACCCCGCCGCCTTCGTTCCATTCCTTCAGGGCGGTTTCGAACTTTTCAAAGTAGGGTTTCATCTCGGGAATCGGCCGCAGGCTTTCCTTGGTGGCCCAGTGTTGAGCCATGGTACCTCCCCAGGAGGTGTCGACCAGGCCGATGGGGATCTTCAGGTTGCGGTGAAGGCGTTTCGCGAAGAAGTAGCCGACCCCGGTACAGTTTTCGACCTGCTCGGGAATCGCGAGACGCCAGTTCCCTTCACCGTCGGTCGGGCTTTTCACCGGGAAGTCGTCTTGCGGCGACATGCGCGCGAGCTTGGGGATGCGGATGAAACGAATGCCGGGCAGCCTGGCTGCCGGGATTTCGATGTCGGCGTCGCGGCATGCGCGGAGGGTCCACTCCATGTTGCTCTGTCCGCCGCACAACCAGACATCACCGATGAGCACGTCGGAAAATGTTTGCTCACCGCTGGACGCTTTGACGAACAGAATTTGACCCACTGCATTTGCCTCAAGGGGCTCCATGTGCAGGGTCCAGGTTCCCTTCGCATCCGCGCGGGTTGTCTTTGCCTGGCCGGCAAAGCGGACTTCGACCGCCTCCCCGGCATCCGCCGAACCCCAAACCGTTACCGGTTTCCCACGTTGAAGGACCATGTGATCACCGAAGATGTTCGGCAGGCGGAGCCCGGCATGCAGGAGTCCGGGAATCAGCAGAAAAACGAGGATGAATGTTTTCATGTGGAACTCATAAACCTTCGCCATCCCTTTACCTAATCTATTTTGGCCTCCGGGGTGCTTATGTCCTCCGCCGGTTCCGGGAACAAACTAGAAGAGGCTTTCAAGCTGGGAAGGAAACGCTGGGCGTCTGTGTTGATTTAAGGAGGTTCCCGTCACCAGGCCCTTGATTATCAGGGTTTCTTCCGGCAGGCGGTAGATATCCTCCTGGAACTGAAAGCGCAGCTTGGTCAATCGCCTAATGTTCAGGCCCACGCAAAAGCGGTCCCCGCTGAGCAGGGGATGCTTGTAGTCGATCTCCATGCGGGTGACCACCAGGTGGATGCCCTCTTCGGTCAGCGCGGCAAAGTCGATGCCATTCTCGAGCAGGAATTCGTGCCGGGCATGTTCGAGATAATGCTGGTAGTTGGCATTGTTGACCACGCCTTGCAGGTCGCATTCATAATCGCGCACTTTAAAATCGAGGGTGAATGTGTAATCGTCCATACTCCTGCTTTAGGCAGGTCAGCCAAATCTAACAAGGATTAAGCATGTTCATACTCGTTACCGGTGCCGCCGGGAAAGTCGGCCAGCACTTCCTGAAACGCGTGTTGGGTGACCCGGCGCTGGGGACTATTCGTGTTCGAGCCCTGTGTCACCAGCGACTCCTGGAGCCGACAGACCGCCTCGAGGTCATCCAGGGATCGATTTCGGATCGCGACCGGGTGCGGGAGGCCCTGGAGGGTATTACGCATGTCCTTCACCTTGCGACCTGCAAGGAGACCCCGGAAGACATTATGGACGTGGCGGTTAAGGGTATGTTTTGGCTGCTCGAAGAATGCCGGGTGAGCCAGAGCTTCCAACAGTTCCTGCTGGTCGGGGGGGATGCGGGCATGGGGCATTTTGTTTATCCCCACCCGGTACCCGTGGTGGAAACGCAGCCGCACAGTGCCTACCCGGGTTGCTATGCCTTGTCGAAGGTGCTCGAGGAGGTCATGCTGGAGCAGTACTACATACAATATGGTTTCAACGGATGCTGCCTGCGTGCGCCGTGGATCATGGAGAAGGATGATTTTAAATACACCCTGAGCTTTGCTGAGGATGTTTTTGGCGGTCCACGCTGGTGCGAGCTGGTGGACGTGGAAGACGCAAAGCGCTATGCGGCGGCCGGGATGGTTCCGGTCATGCTGGATCCCGCGGGCGAACCGGTCCAGCGGAATTTCATTCACCTGAGCGATCTCGTGGAGGTGATTGTCGCCGCCCTGGGTCATCCGAAGGCGCACCAGGAGTTGTTCAACGTCTGCATGGATGAGCCGGTGAATTATCGAGAAGTGGCTGAGTATCTCAAGGCCTCCCGCGGCATCGACAGCGTGGACGTGGCCACCGAGTTCCACCGTACCTGGCTGGACAACAGCAAGGCGAAGTTCCTGCTGGGCTGGCGGCCGCAGGTAGGCTTGCAGGACCTGATCGATGGGGCCTGGGACTATGAGCGCGGACCGGATGATCCGCGGAAAATCTGGTACCCGGGATGAACGGTTTCCTGCCGGAGGGCCCAAGCCCGCCCCTACGGCGACTTATCGATTCATCAGCCAGATGATGTGGTTGAGCATCATGGCAAAGGTCACCCAGAGGAAGCAGGGGAGGAGCAGGGCCCCGGCGACGGCGCGGATCAAGAAGAAAGCGACCATGTTCACGAAGATGAGCAACCAGAGGGCAAAAAGGTCCCCGCAGGCCCAGCCGAGCTCGTGCATCCCGAAGAAGATCCAGGGCCAGAGCCCGCTCAGGACCCATTGCAGGCCGAAAAGGATGAATGGAAATGTTCGTTTTCCGGGCTCGAGGCCGGTCCACGCGAAATAGCCGGCGAGCCCGACCAGGAGGTGGAGGACGGCCCAGACCGGGCCAAAGATCCAGCTTGGCGGCTGGAAGGGCGGTTTCCTGAGGGCTTCATACCATTCCCCGGGCTCCAGTAGCAGGCCGGAGAGGGCGGGGAGAAAGCCGAGGACGAGGAAAAGGATGAGCAGGGAAAATTTTTTCATGGGAGAGGGGTATAGCGGGTCACGGCGTCTTTCATCAAACCCTCACCTTTGCGCCGGTGCAGGCACGGGGTCCCGTCTCAATGCCGCACGAATGCTGCTGGCTACCTGCTCCGCGATCTTTCGAGATCCATCCTTCGTGTAATGAACGTTCCCGGGAGCCGTAAACAGGTCGGGAGAGAAACCCCGGGTGAGCGTATGCAGGTCGTTGATGGTCACCCCGTGTTTCTTCATGATCCCGCTGGCCACGTGATTGTATTTCCGGTCATCGCCGACCCTGCGTCCGGCTTCGTCTTCCGGGACAAGCGTCGTGTGGGCCCAGATCAGCTTGGCATTCGTCTTTTTCAGGCGGATGACCAGTTGATCGAGGTTCTTGGCATATTGATCCAAGGAAGTGGTCAAGGTTCCGTTTACCTTGTCCCGGTGTCCCTGGACCCGCGATGCCGGGTTGCGGTAGCAGAGATCCCACAAGCCCCAGTTGAAATGAATCACATCCCACCTCGTGTCGCCCAGCCAGCGATCGAGCTGTTTCAAACCGGTGCCTGTGTGTTTCGCATTGCCCTTGTGATGCCTGACAAGGGCCTCCCCCTTCAATCGTTCCACCATCAGGGGAGTGTACCCCATCGATATGGAATCCCCGATGATAAGAACCCTGGGCAAGGGGGTTTCTGCCAATGCCGGCTGTGCCGGGACCGTCGGGAGGTTGAGCGAAGCCAGGAGCAGGGCCGCCAGGGGGTATCGTCTCATGGGTCTTGACCTTTCCTTTCCAAGGGCTTGGTGAAAGCCCTTTCGTGCCGGGTTCACTGTGGGTTTCCAGCGGGGTCTTCGGTGCTTTCGTTTCGCCCCGGGAGCTTTGACATGAGCACAACCAGGCGGCTTCCGACGAGAAAAAAGACAAGGCCTCCTGCCGGCAAGAGCCAGGTTTTCCATGGGACGCCGGGTTCCAGAACGCAGTTTCCAGGGTTTTCCTGCATGTAGTACACGGTTACTTTTTTACCTGCGGTATAGGTATTCACGATGCGCTGGGCATACGCAGAACTGCTGGACCCGTAATCTCCGAAGCCTACTCGTTCGCCGGTGAATGAATGTCCGTCAAGCTCGAATACATACACGACTTCAGCATGATAGGTCCGGTCTCCCTCGTCCCCATGCCGGTATTTAATCGCCGAGTGCTGGACCACACCCTGGGTGGCAGGCCATGTTGTGCTTGCTTTTGCTTGCTGGAGATTCCGGCATCCAAGGTACAGTGCCACCACGCCGGCGAGAACAAACGGCCAAGGGAAAATTCTGCTGAAAAAGAATTCCATTTGTGGTGATGCCCGACTGATACCTTGTCCTATATGCTCCACCGCATGATGATGCCCTGGGGCCGACCACGTCGACTGGGTTCCAGGCTGGCTGCTTTGCCACTCATCCCACCGCCTGGACGTGGCAGGCACCTCGCCCTTGACGGCGGCCCACTGTACCAGCTTGCTACAACCTAAGCACGAAATCGTGACCTGCGCGATGCATTGTTCAAGCTGGTTGTTGATGCATCGTTCCATGTTGGCCCGGGCCCATCAGGCCCCGGGAAGGTCCGGCTTGACCGCCTCCATCCCCCCCCCTATAGTTTCCGCTCAATTTTGGAGAAGCATGAGCAAGGAATTTAACCCATCCGCCGAGGGTATGAACGTTCGCTACGTGGCGCAGCTTGCACGGTTGTCCCTGTCCGACGAGGAGGTCGAATTGTTCCAGGAGCAGCTGGACCAAATCCTCGCGCACGTGGATGAACTGCGGGAGTTGGATGTCGATGACATCGAGCCGATGGCCCACGCCATCGATGTGGTAAACGTGTTCCGCAAGGACGAGGCCCGTCCTTTCGGCGAGCACGATGTGATGGTGAACAATTTTCCTGTCTCGCGCCATAACCAGGTGATCGTGCCGTCGATCATCGAGTAGGCCATGAGTGATTTGCATCTACTAACGGTCACGGAGCTGGTGGCGCGGTTGACATCCGGGGCCTGTAGTTCCGTGGATGCGGTCCAGGCGCTGATTGCACGCAAGCAGGCAACGGATGGGGAGCTGCATGCCTATATTGCCCTCGATGAGGCGGATGCGCTGGCCCAGGCCCAGGCGGCGGATGAGCGTCGGGCAGGGGGCGACTCCGCTCCGCTTTTGGGGGTCCCGGTTGGTGTGAAGGACCTGATTAATGTCAAGGGCCAACCCTGTTCGTGCGGATCGAAGCTGTTGCGGCCTTACACGTCGCCTTATGATGCTACCGCCGTCGTACGTTTGCGGGAAGCGGGTGCGGTGATTTGCGGGCGGCTGAACATGGACGAGTTCGGCATGGGCTCCACGAACGAAAATTCCTCTTATGGCCCGGTGCACAACCCCTGGAACACGGCGCGGGTACCCGGCGGTTCCAGCGGGGGTTCGGCGGCGGCGGTCGCGGCCGAATCCGCCTTCGTCTGCCTGGGTTCGGATACCGGTGGATCGATTCGGCAGCCCGCCTCGTTTTGCGGATGCGTGGGCCTGAAGCCGAGCTATGGCCGCATCTCGCGCTTTGGCTTGACGGCGTATGCGTCTTCGCTTGACCAGATCGGCAGTCTTTCCAGGTCGGTTGCCGATGCGGCAACGATGTTGCAGGTCATGGCGGGATGGGACGAACGGGATTCGACTTCCTTGAACCTTGAGGTTCCGGATTACGCGGCCGCGATGCAACAGGATTTGACCGGCCTGAAGCTGGGTTTTCCACGGGCGTTTTTTGTTGAGGGCATCGATCCGGACGTTGCGGATGCGGTGAACGCTGCGGTAGAGCAATGCCGTGTACTCGGGGCCGAAATTATTGACGTACAAATGCCCCACATCAAATATGCCGTTGCGGCCTATTACGTGGTTGCGACGGCTGAGGCTTCAACGAATCTGGCCCGCTTCGACGGCGTGCGCTACGGCGACCGCCGGGAAGGGGGCAATCCGGAACAATTAGCTTCATGCACGCGTGCAGCCGGATTTGGCACCGAGGTGAAGCGCCGGATAATCCTGGGTACCTATGTGTTAAGCAGCGGGTACCACGATGCCTACTACTTGAGGGCACAGAAGGTTCGCAGCCTGATCCGGAAGGATTTTGAGCAGGCCTTTGCCCAGTGCGATGCGATTTTGAGTCCGGTGGCTCCGACCGCGGCTTATCCGCAGGGGGCCAAGCTTGGCGATCCCCTCCAGATGTACCTGGGGGATATCTGCACGGTTCCGGTGAACCTGGCGGGGCTCTGTGGCTTGTCCGTGCCCTGTGGCTTCACCTCGGAAGATATGCCCGTCGGCCTGCAGATCATCGGCCCTGTAATGGGCGAGGAGATGCTCTTCAGGGTGGGCCATCAATACGAACAGGCAACGGACTGGCATACGCGTAGGCCGGGGATTGGGGGTGCGGCGTGAAGCAGGACCTGGTGCCGACGGTTGGCCTGGAAACCCATGTCCAACTCAACACCCAATCAAAGATCTGGTGTGCCTGCAGCACCGCATTCGGGTGTCCGCCGAATACGAATGTCTGCCCGGTGTGCCTGGGGTATCCGGGAGCCCTGCCGGTCTTGAACGAAGAGGCTATCCGCAAGACGGTGATTTCGGGCCTGCTGCTGGAATGTGAGATCAACTTGCGCTCGAAGCACGATCGCAAGAGCTATTTTTATCCCGACATGCCCAAGAACTACCAGATTACCCAGTTTGATCAGCCGATCTGCCTCGGCGGTGGTGTAGACATCGAGGTGGACGGCGTAAAAAAACGCATCCGGCTGAATCGCATCCACCTGGAAGAAGACGTTGGCAAGAATACGCACTACGACAGTGGGAGTGGGGTGGACTACAATCGGGCCGGGACGCCTCTGATGGAGATCGTTACCGAACCGGATATCGCTTCGGCTGAAGAGGCCTTTGCTTACTTGGTGGCCTTGAAGCAGATCCTGTCGTACGGCGGTGTCAGTGGCTGTAATCTGGAGCAGGGGAATATGCGTTGTGATGTCAACTCGAGCGTGGCCCCACGCGGGAGTGATACCCTCGGGGTGAAGACCGAGATTAAAAACATGAATACCTTTAAAGGTGTACGCGATGCGCTGGCCCATGAGATCAAGCGCCAGATTCGCGAGGTCAAGGCGGGTGGGGTGATTCGGCAGGAGACACGCCGCTGGGATGACCTGGCCGGCCAGACGGCTTCCATGCGGGCAAAAGAATACGCCCACGACTATCGTTATTTTCCCGATCCCGACTTGATGCCCATCGTGTTGACCACGGAGAAAGTGGATGCGATTCGCGCTTCCTTGCCGGAGTTGCCTGCGGCACGCCGTGCGCGATATGTGTCGGATCTCGGTCTCCCGGAATACGATGCAGGGGTCCTGGTCGCGAATAAAGCCGTGGCAGATTTTTTTGAGGCGACCGTGGAAATCTCGGGCAACGCGAAGACCTGCTCCAATTTCATCATGGGAGAATTGATGCGGCTCCTGAATGAGCGAGAGGTTGAACTGGCGGACACAAAGTTGACCCCTGAGTCCCTCGCGGGTTTGGTCATGTTGTTCAATGGAAAGAAGGTGAATAACCAGGGAGCAAAAGCCATTTTTGAGAAGATTTTCGACGAAGGTGGCGATCCCGCAGCCATCGCCCAGGCGGAGGACCTGGTTGTGGAGGCGGAAGATGTCATCGCACCCTTGATCGAGCAGGTTATACAGGAACATGCGGGTCCGGTTGCTGATTTTAAAAGCGGAAAAGCCGCGGCCCTGCAGTTTCTCGTGGGCCAGGTGATGCGTTTGAGCCGGGGCAAAGCGAATCCGCAAGCGGTCAGCGAGGAACTCGCCCGAAAGTTGAGCGGGAAATAGTTCCCTTGCCTGTCAATCCCTAGTGTTTCCGAATCCGTTTCAGCAAATGTTTGCAACCCGTCACAAAATTGCTTGTAATCCCCGCCCATTGTCCGCTTTCTGGCGCATGTCAGGTTGAATGCAGGAACGGTGTAACGCCATCAGGAGCCTTCTTTTTGGAAGCCAACGCAGAACATATACTGGAAATTTTAATTGGTGCCGGACTCATTAACGAGGAGTTTGCGGGCAAGATTGTCGAAAAGATGGAGGAAACAGGCGGTCGCGTGATCGATGTCATCACCGAATCCGGTCTTGTCACCCGCATGGAGATGATTGAAACCCTTGCCAGCCATCAGGGGATGGAAGCGATCCACCTGGACCCCGACACCCTGGATCCAATGATCCTGGGTATGGTGCCTCCGGATATCGCTCGTCGATTCCGGGTGGTGCCGGTCTACCATCGGGATGATACCCTTCATATTGCCATATCGGATCCCTTTGATGTCGATACGCTGGACAGTCTTCGCTTTGCCCTGAAGGATGTGGATGTCGAACCGGTGGTCGCGGCACAAGTAGAGATCGACGCTGCGATAAAGCAGTTTTACGCGGAAGACGGCGAAATCGACCGCATGTTCGGCGACATGACTGAAGCGGTATTGGACATCAGCGGCGAAGGTCCGACCAATATTTTCGATGATAAAGGCTCCGTCACCGAGGATGATGCCCCGATTATAAAGCTCGTCAGCTTGATCATCATGGAGGCTTTCCGGAATCGTGCATCAGATATTCATATCGAACCGATGGAGCGAGAGTTGCGGGTTCGGTATCGGATTGACGGAGTGTTGCATAAAGTCGAGAGTCCGCCAAAGCGTCTGCAGGCGGCGATTGTCCAGCGAATCAAAATCATGTCGGACATGCAGATTGCTGAAAAGCGGATTCCCCAGGATGGTCGGATTCAGATCAATGTTATGGGGCGTGATCTCGACTTGCGCGTGTCGACCATCCCGGCAACCCACGGAGAGTCGGTGGTCATGCGTATTCTGGACAAGGAGGCTTTGCAGCTCGGATTACCACAGTTGGGTTTCTATACCGATGACCAGAGTACCTTCGAGCGGTTGATCGGCCTGTCCGACGGGATCCTCCTGGTAACGGGCCCGACCGGTTCAGGGAAGACCACCACGCTCTACGCCTGTTTGAATGAGATCAATAAGCCCGATCGCAAGATCATTACGGTTGAGGACCCGGTCGAGTACCAGATGAGCGGTATCAACCAGGTACGCGTGCGTTCGGACATTGGCTTGACCTTCAGTGCGGTGCTGCGATCCATGCTTCGCCAGGCTCCGAATATTATCATGATCGGTGAGATCCGTGACTTGGAGACTGCGGAAATCGCGGTAAATGCATCACTGACCGGTCACTTGGTTTTCAGCACCCTGCACACGAATGATGCGCCCAGTGCGGTGACCCGTCTCACGGATATCGGGGTAAAGCCTTTTCTTGTGGCCTCTTCGCTGCGTGCCGCAATCGCTCAACGACTGGTGCGAAAAATATGCGAGAAGTGTAAAGAGCCCCACACGGTAACCGATCAGGAGTACCACTTGCTGGGCCCCCTGGCCGCCCAGCTTTCGGGAACGGAGCTTTACGAAGGTGCGGGTTGCGACGACTGTTCGTTTACCGGGTACAAAGGCCGACAGGGCCTGTTTGAGTTTTTTATTGTGAATGAAGAAGTGCAGCATATGATTTATGAGCAGATTTCATCTGCTGGATTACGAACCAAAGCCCGGGAGCTGGGGATGCGCACCTTGCGCGAAGACGGCCTCCGCAAAGTGATTGCTGGCTCCACCACCTTGGCGGAAGTCTTCCGGGTAACGCTGGGAGATGCCTCATGAACAGTAAAGAAGTTGCCATGGATGAATTGCTCAACCTCTGTGTGGAGGAAGGAGCTTCCGACTTACATCTTTCCGTGGGCGTACCGCCGATTCTTCGGATTCACGGTTCTCTGCATCCGCTGGATACCGAGCCTTTGAACCCCGATGACACGGACCGTCTCATGCGGAGTATCACCGATGAACAGCACCTGCGCAACCTGGCCGAGGCCGGGGGCGCTGAATTTGGTTTTGGGTTTAAAGATCTTGCGCGATTTCGAGTGGCGGTGTTCAAGCAAAAAGGCACGGTCAGTGTCGCCCTTCGCCAGATTTCCAATACGCTGATGACACTGGATTCACTCGGTTTGCCGATTCAGGTTAAAGACCTCCTATACAGGCAGAAGGGGCTCGTGCTGGTGACGGGTCCGACCGGTTCCGGTAAGTCCACGACGCTCGCCAGTATGATCAACGTGATTAATGAAGAACGTGATTGCCACATTATCACGATCGAAGACCCGATTGAGTTTTATCATCCCCACAGGAAAAGTATCGTTTCCCAACGTGAAGTACACGTGGATGTGGAAAGCTTCAGCCAAGCCTTGCGTGCTGCGCTTCGCCAGGACCCCGACGTGGTGCTCGTGGGTGAAATGCGCGATTTACCCACCATGGAGGCCGCGATTTCGGCTGCGGAAACCGGCCACCTTGTGTTTGCGACGCTGCACACAACGGGTGCCGCGCGTACGGTCGACAGGATTGTGGATGCATTTCCGAGCAGTCAGCAGGAACAGATTCGAACCCAGCTTTCCTCCACCCTTGAGGCCGTGATCAGTCAGACGCTCTGTCCACTAAAGGACCGTCCGGGTCGGGTGGCCGCTTTTGAAATCATGTTTGCCACGCCGGGTATCCGCGCCTTGATCCGGGACAACAAGACCTTCCGGATCACCTCGGATATCCAGACGGGTGCCCGGTACGGGATGACCACGATGGATAACAATCTTTACCTGCTATACCAGCAGGGCCAGATTACCTTTGAGGATATGATCCTCCGCGCGGTGGATGCGGAATCTCTTGCGGAAAAAATCCAAGGCTGATCCATATGGCTACCGAATTTCAAGATCAATTGCTCGAGCAGCTGACGAAGAATGGTCTGCTTACGGCGGAGAGTGGCGAAGAGGTCATAGATGAACATGAGCGGACCGGTAAGTCCATCCGTAAGATTCTGCTCGATTTCGGGTATTTGACCGAAGAAGAACTCCTCGAACAGACCAGCCTGGTTATGGGTACGCATGTCATCGATTTGGCGCGCACCCGGATCGACAAAGAAGTCTATCGGGTGATCATGCCCAGTACCGCCCGCATGTATAATGTGGTTCCGGTTGAGGCTGGAAGCAGTTCTGTGGTCTTGGCCACCTCCCACCTGATAACGCATGAAGTGCTCGACGACCTGATCTTTCTGCTTGATTGCGATATACGCTTTGTCCTTGCGCCTGAAGCCGATGTAACCGCGCATATCCGGGAGCATTACGGGGAGGATAACGATTTGGTCGATGAAATTTTCGACGCCCTGGGTGAGGCGGGGGAACTCGGTGCAGGTCCCGACTCAAGTGATGAAGAAATCAGCGAAGAACAGATCAATGCCGCCCCGGTTGTTCGTTTCGTAAATCTGGTCGTGCACCAGGCGGTCAAAGACCGTGCCTCGGATATTCATTTTGAGCCCTTTGAACGCGACTTCAAAATTCGATATCGCGTGGATGGTGCCCTGTATGAAATGGCTCCGCCGCCGAAGCACCTGGCTTTACCGATCATCTCCCGCGTAAAGGTGATCTCCGGTATGGATATCGCTGAACGTCGATTGCCCCAGGATGGTCGGATCCAGTTGACGATTGGGGGTAGACAGGTCGATTTCCGTGTTTCATCCCTGCCCACTCAGTTTGGCGAGAGCGTGGTGCTCCGGGTACTCGATTCGAGTGCGGTTGGTTTCGATCTCGAATCGCTGGGAATGCCTGAGGATGTATACGTACCGTTCCTCGAGGACATCGATAAACCGAACGGGATTGTCGTGATAACCGGACCGACCGGTTCGGGCAAGACGACGACGCTCTACGGAGCACTTCGCCGCCGGAATACCATGGATGTGAAAATCCTCACAGCGGAAGAACCGGTTGAGTATGACGTGGAAGGGATTGTACAGGTGAACGTGGTTGAAAAAGTGGGGAACACCTTTGCGAAGATCCTGCGGGCTTTTCTTCGACAGGATCCGGACATCATCCTCGTGGGTGAGATTCGTGACCAGGAGACGGGCCAGATCGCTATCCAGGCTTCCCTGACGGGTCACCTGGTGTTCAGTACCCTGCACACCAATGATGCCGCCGGGGCGATCACCCGACTGGTCGATATGGGTATCGAACCCTTCCTGATCGCGTCGACCCTGGAGGCGGTCATGGGCACGCGCTTGGTCCGGACCATCTGCGTTGAATGCAAGACGGCTTACTCCCCGGATGCAGCCATGCTGAAAAGCTTGAGTTTGCGAGCGGAGGATGTCGGTGATCAGCCTTTCCATTATGGAAAGGGTTGTGCAATCTGTAACCACACCGGGTATCACGGGCGTCGGGGCATTTATGAATACTTGCGTATCAACGAACCCATCCGCCATTTGATTACCGAGAACAAACCCACCGTGGTTATTCGCGATAAGGCCCGGGAACTTGGCATGCGCACCCTGCGGGAGGACGGGATTCGCTGCATTCTCGACGGGTACACAACACCCGAAGAGGTGCTGAAGTATACTTGATCGGCCTTTATATATCTGTATGAATGGGTCTCCCGAAAAAAAATTCTCGAATCCGGGATCTACACTCGCCATACGCTGCCAAAATACGCTTTCGTGTTGCGCTTTCATGCCCGGCCCAATATATTCGACCTCACCAGATCTAACCCTTGTAAGAGTATGCCCAAATTTAAATTTGTAGCACTTGATCCCAATGGCAAGACGGTTTCGGGAAACGTGGAATCCGAAAGCGAAAGGGAAGCCACCCAGTTAATTGAGGGAAAGGGATATTCGGTCTCCACCATTGAGCCCCTTTCAGGGAATGGCAGCCCCGGAACTGCCAAGCTCGCCCGCAAGCCCGCCCGCCGGCCTCCACCGGCCCGCGCTACTGCTGCCGGACCCAAGGGAAAGAAGGCTTCCAAATCCAAAGCGGTCAAGGGGCTGGGGGGGCGGAAACGAGCGAAGAAGCAGGTTACCAAACCTTCGATCTTTAACCGGGTGAAGACCAAGGAGCTTATGACCCTGACGCGTCAGCTGGCGACGCTGGTCAATGCAGGACTCCCGCTCGTGCGGGGCCTGGAGGTGCTTCGTCGCCAGGAAAAGAATCCCTTGTTGAATTACGCCCTTGGCGACATGGGCGAATCCATCAGCGCGGGTTCCACGTTTGCGGAAGCGATGATTCAGCACCCCAAAATATTCGACAAACTTTATGTGAACATGGTTAAGGCCGGTGAACTCGGCGGCGTACTCGACACGGTCCTGTCGGCCCTCGCCGAATTCATGGAGAAGATGCAGAAGATCAAGAACAAGGTCATCAGTGCCATGGTTTATCCGGTGGTGGTCCTGGTTATGGCGATGGGCATCCTGACCTTCCTGATGGTTTTCATCATCCCCAAGTTTGAGGCTATTTTTGATGACATTCTCGAGGGGCAGTCCCTTCCCTTGCTGACGCGGGTGGTCATGTGGTGTTCCAGTAACATGGTGACCGGTTTACCGTGGATCATTCTGACGCTGGGCGGCATCGTCGCGCTGGTCACCTACGCGAAGAGCACCGCGCGGGGGAGGTTGGTGCTCGATACGATCAAGCTTAAGTCTCCGCTGTTTGGCTCGTTGATCCAGAAGACCGCGATTGCCCGCTTCTCACGAACGCTGAGTACCTTGATGAACTCCGGGGTGCCGGTGTTGCAGGCCCTTACGATCGTCGGGGAAACTTCTGGTAACGCCGTGATCTCCCAGGGCGTGGCTTCCATCCACGACGCGGTGAAAGAAGGCGAAAACATGGCACCGCCGATCGATGCGACGGGCCTGTTTCCTCCGATGGTGGTGTCCATGGTCGAGGTGGGCGAAGAAACGGGTGACCTGCCCCAGATGCTTGCCCGCATTGCCGAAACGTACGATGATGAAGTTGACAACGCCGTGTCGGCGCTAACGTCGATCATTGAGCCGATCATGATCATCTTTCTTGCGGTGATTGTGGGTTCGATCGTGATCGCACTGTTTTTGCCCCTCATCCAGATTATCAGCGGCCTGTCCTGATCCAAGGCGTGCCATGCGTGTAAGTCGGCCGGAATTCGCCATCGTGCTGGGTATCCTGCTGGTGATCTTCAGTATCACAGGTTCGGTCGCGTATGCACTGTATCTGGAGCGGATCGAAAGAATGATCCGCTCGGATTTTGCCGCCTTTGAGGAAGCCTGTCTGGCGTTCACAAAGGAGTACGGACAATTGCCGACCTTGTACGGTGATTATTTCGACTTCCATTACGGGCTTCCACAGGACGTCAGCAACGTCGAAATTATGAACGCCCTGATATCGAGAGATGGTTCGGGAAACGAAGGATACTCGTTGAATACGAATAAAACCGTATTTATCGAAGTGCCCCCGTCGGGCCTGATGTTGTCGGGGTTGAATGCGGAAGGGGAGTTTGTGGATCCCTGGGGAAATGATTATCAGGTCGTCCTGGATACGGATGGTAATAATGTTTGCGCCATGGAGAATACCCCGTATCCCCCCGCCATCGGAAAAGCCGTAGCCATCTGGTCAAAGGGTCCGGATGGCCAACTGTATTCGTTCGACGATGTTCTCGGCTGGGAATAAGCCGCCGCACGGCTTAAATCCGCTCCACATGCATAGAAGGCTTCCACCATCATCCGGAGCCCCGGGAGCGGTTTAAACCCGGTCTCCTTTTCTCCATTTCCTGGCATTTGTTTCACAATAATAAATAAATGATGACTTTTCAATCAACAGCTACCGGGCCGTTACCCGCTGCCGGGAAGCCTGCCTGTTTGGGCAGGGCCCGTCCCCTGTCCGTGAATTCCATTGTTGCTTGGTAGAACCCTTTCTCACGCTTGAATATTGAACACTTTTATGCGAACGGTGTTCGAATAGTACGAAATCAATAAGAAGGGCTTTTCACATGGATGAACAACAAGCACCTGCCGCCAGTGACGTGCAGGAAATGGATTATGTCAAACAGTCGACCGAGCGTATTCGCTTGGAAATGTCCAAGGTCATCATCGGGCAGGATGAGGTGATCGAGCAGTTGCTCGTGGCCATCTTTTCTCGCGGCCATTGCCTGCTGGAAGGGGTGCCGGGCCTGGCCAAGACGCTTATGGTATCCACCCTGGCGAAATGTATGCGGATGTCCTTTTCCCGGATTCAATTCACCCCGGACCTGATGCCTTCGGACATCACGGGAACGGAAGTCATCCAGGAAGATAAGCTCACCGGATCCCGTGAATTCAAGTTCATCAAGGGCCCGGTCTTTGCCAACCTGATTCTTGCAGACGAAATCAATCGAACCCCACCCAAAACGCAGGCCGCCATGCTGGAAGCCATGCAGGAAAAGCAGGTTACGGTGGGTGGAGAGCGCCATGTGCTGCCCGATCCTTTTTTCGTGCTCGCCACACAGAACCCGATCGAGCAGGAGGGTACCTACACCTTGCCGGAGGCCCAACAGGACCGCTTCATGTTCAAAGTGCTGGTCGGGTATCCAGCATACAATGAGGAATATAAAATTGCGGACTTAACCACGGCGGAACACGGCGAGGAAGTCGGTGAGATCCTGTCCGGCGAGGATGTCCTCCGGATCCAGCACCTGGTGCGTAAAGTGCCGGTCGCCCCGTATGTGATTCACTTTGCCTTGCGCCTCGTTCGTGCCACGCGGGTAACGGAAGGCGATGTGCCGGACTTTATACCGGATCTGCTCAGTTGGGGTGCGGGACCGCGTGCGGTCCAATACCTCTTGCTGGGAGCCAAGGCCCGTGCGGTACTGGAGGGGCGGTACTATGCTACGACCGGCGATGTGCGGGCGGTCGCTGGACCGGTGCTGCGCCACCGGATCATCACCACCTTTAACGCGGAGTCGAATGGCATCACGCCCGATCAGGTGATCGAAAAACTGCTTGAAGCCGTTCCGGAACGTGGCGATGGAGACGAAATCGTCCCCGAGGTCGCCCCGGCCTTCTCCACCTGAATGAAAGCCCGGCATGGCCGTTTCCGGCAAACCCAACTATCTCGACCCGCACGTACTCGAGCGCATCAAGCGCCTCGACCTGCGTGCGCGTCTGGTGGTGGAGGGGTTCATCAACGGCTTACACGAAAGTCCATATCACGGCTTCGCCATCGAATTTGCCGGCCATCGGGAATACACGCCGGGCGATGACATCAAGCACATCGACTGGAAGGTGTGGTCCAAGACCGACCGCTTCTACATCAAGGAGTACGAAGAGGAGACCAATCTCAACTGCACCATCATCCTCGATTGCAGTAAGTCCATGGATTACGGGCGTGCCAAGGGCTTCAGCAAGTTTGATTACGCCGCGACCGCAACCGCTTCGCTGACCCATCTGCTACAGTCACAGCAGGATGCGGTCGGTCTCGTCACCTTCAGTAATCAGGTCGAGAAGAATTTACGGGCGAGCTCACATCCCAACCACCTGAAGCAGGTCGTCCACGAGTTGGAATGCACCACCCCCGCCCGCGAGACGGATATCGAAGATGTTTTCCCGACCCTGGCCGGCCAGATACGCCATCGTGGACTGGTCGTGTTGGTTTCCGACCTTTTCATGCAGTTGGAAACCCTGCAGAGCGCGCTGAAGCAATTTCGCCTGCGCGGCCACGAGGTCGTTGTTTTCCACCTCATGCACGACGACGAACTGAATTTCCCCTTCGAGGACAATACCTTGTTCAAGGGCCTGGAGGTGCTTAAGGAATTGCATGCAGACCCGCGCGCCCTGAGAAAAGCCTACCTTGACGTCGTGGGCAAGTACCTCGACCGGGTGCAGAAAACCTGCAACGGTGCGGACGTTGATTACAGCCTGGTGAACACCAAGGATCACCTGGATGCGGTGCTCAGCAGCTACTTGAGTTATCGTCAACGAACCGGTAAAAGGCGCAGGCGTTGAGCATGCTGGCCATTATCAATAACGTGCTGAATCTCCCCTTGCTCGTGGCCGGCACCGCCCTGGTCTCTGTGCCGATTATTATCCATCTGCTCAACCGTCGAAAATTCAAAGTGGTCGACTGGGCGGCCATGGATTTCCTCATGGAGGCGGATCGCCTGAATCGCCGACGCGTGCGCATTGAGGATCTGATCCTGCTGCTCCTTCGCTGTCTGGTCATCTTCCTGATCGGTCTCACCCTGGCGCGGCCCTTTCTTTCCCGCGCGGGAGGATTCCTGTTTGGGGGTACCCGTTACGATCGCCTGGTACTCTTCGATGATTCCATCAGCATGGGGGCACGCTCCGGGGGGTCGACGCCCCTGGAAAAAGGCAAGAAGCAGCTTACCCAGATGGTTTCAGAGCTTGCGTCAAGCCAGTCCAACGACACCCTGACCCTCCTGTTGCTGTCGAAGCCGGAAAAACCCCTGTTCGTCATGCAGTCGATGCGCGGAGCCGCGGCCAGTGAGGTCTTCGACCGTATCAAGAATCTTCAGCTCGTCGATCGCGCGGGCGACCTGAATTCGGCCTTGATGGAGATACAAAAAGCGGTAAAGGACGAGCGGAGTGGCATGAGCCGCATGGTGTACCTGATGACGGATCAACGGGCGAAAGATTGGTCGGTAGGGGAGGGTGAAAGCCCGGTCGTCAAGGTACTCAAGGAAATATCCGACCGCGCCGCCGGGGTCTTTATCGTGGACCTCGCCAGCGAGGAAACGGCCAATGTTTCGGTGGCATCCATCACCCCGCAGGACAAAACCCTTATCGCCGGCGTGCCCACGCGCTTTGACGTGGCGGTGCGCAATCATGGGGATCTTCCGGTGAAGCAGGTGAAGATTCGCTTTTCGGTGGCGGATGCCCTGGCACTGGAAGAAACGATCGATGTAATCAAGCCGCACGCGACGAAAACCGTTGCGTTTTCCTATTTGTTCGAAGCTGGAAATGTAGAAGACGAGGACCGCTTGCGTGCGGTTCCGATCAAGGTTGAGTTGGCCGGAGGCGGTGCGACCGACCTGCTGGAAAAAGATAATCAACGCGTTTTTCCCGGCCGGATCACCCCGGGCATTCGCACCCTGATCGTCGATGGCGATCCTTCGTCCGAGTATGGGAAATCGGAGACTTTCTTTTTGCGGAAAGCCCTGGCACCCCGGGGGCCGGTGAAGTCTGGCGTCAGCCTGGAAGTCGTGGACGATACCGGATTCGAATCACTCGATCTCGCTGATTTCCAGATCATCTTTATCTGCAATCTCTATCGCATGAGTGAAGAAAAACGCATCGCGCTCGAAGCCTGGGTTCGGCAGGGTGGTGGACTGGTGTTCATCCTCGGCGATCAGGTCGATGAGCAGTTTTATAATGAAAAGCTTCACGCGGGTGGTGATGGCCTCTTGCCGGTACGGCTCGAGGGCGTCCAGGGTGAAGCCTCGGGTGAATCCTGGGTACACTTTAATCTGAAGACACCCGATCATTCGGCGCTCGCGATCTTCGCGGGCGAAAACAACAACCTGCTTGAAGATATTAAAGTCTTTCGCTGGTGGCAGACGACCTTGCCGGCGGAGACTTCGGCCCGCCTGCTCGCCGGCCTCACCGCACCCGAATCGGTCCCCGGAATGGTCGAGGGACATTTCGGCAAGGGGCGTACCTTCGTGCTCACCACCCCCCTTGACCTCGAATGGAATAACTGGCCCCAGAATCGCGCTGCCTACTTGATCTTTAATCATGAATTGCTCCGTCACCTCGCGCGTGACGAGTCGGGAGCCGGCTTGATCCAGGTCGGCGAGGCGATCCATGTTCCCGTGAACCTCAGTGCGTATAAGGTCGATGCGAAGATCCTTCCCGTCGAGGGGGAGCCGGTCGCTGTCCAGGCGAAACCCCAGGGGCCGGAAAACGACCAGACCTGGGTGATCGACTTCGAGGAGACCTATAGCCGTGGGGTGTACGTGCTGGAGTTGACCCCCACTGATCGCGAAGGCGTGGATCGGATCCCCTTTGCCGCGAACCTGGGCCAGACGGAAAGTGACCTGCGCAAGCAGCCGAATCCCGTGCTTGCCCAGGCACTGGGCGAAAGTCCGGTACAATTTGTAAAAGATCGTCTGCTGGTGAATCTGGAAAGCGCCCACGATCGCAACGAACTTTGGAAAACGGCTTTAATTCTGCTCGCGATCGCCCTCTGCGGAGAGCAATGCTTTGCTTGGTGGCTGGGAAGGAAACGCGCCGTATGAAACGAATCCTGCTGATCACGTGTTGCACCCTGAGCCTGTCCGGCGGCGCGGCGGTAAAAATCGCCAGCGAGTCCAGCGGCGGCGGACTGAAGATTGAGCCGGAACTGGATGTCCTGCTGGAACGGGCCGACCAGTTTGCCCGGAACAAGCGCTACGACTTGGCCAGCGAACTCTGGCAGCGCGTGATCGACGAGAGCAACGATGCGGTAATCACCCGCGATGAATGGCTGGAGGAAACGCTCAATCACCAGTACCGGCTCTATCGACCGGTACAGGATGAAATCGAAGCCACCCTGGCGACCCTGCCGCCGGAAGCCTTGAACATCTACCGGGTACGCGCCGATGGGAGCGCGGCGGCTCTGCTGGCAGCCGCGCGTAATCCCGGCGAACGGGAGATCGCGCTGGGCGAAGTCGTGCGCCGATTCTTCCTGAGCAATATGGGCGACGATGCCGCCTATGAACTTTCCGGCATCCATCTCGACCGCTACGAATTTCTCCCCGCCTTGCGTCTGCTTTACAAGGTGGAGAAGCAGTATCCTGCCGCGAGCGTACCTGCGGCCAGGATCCTGCTGCGTATGTCCGTAGCTCATGCCTATTCCGGCGATCTACCCCAGGCGCTCAAGCGCTTGGAAGACCTGGACACGCGCCTGGCTGCAGATGACCCCTTGATTCCCCTCCGGGATGCCGTCCGCGCCGTCCTGTCCGGGGATGAGGATCCGGTCATCGCGATCAATGGTGCCCAAGCCTGGACCATGCCCTTCGGCAATGCCCAGCGCAGCGGTTTCCAGCCCGATCTTCCGGTTGATGAAAAGCGGCCGCAGTTGAGGACCGCCTGGGTCCAGAATTTCGTATTGAATTTGCCGGAAGAGTTGGAAGGCATCATTCGCCAGCGCGACACCCATGAAGAGCGCGTACCCATGATGCTGGAAGCCTGGAAAGCAGGCGACTGGTTCCCGACCGGGGGATTTCTCACCCATGATGGGGCCTTGTTTTTCAAGAAAGACGACAGTCTTGTCTGCCTGGAAGCCGATAGCGGCGAGTTGCGTTGGTTGGGCTTTCGTAATGCATTCGCACTGGATGCGATGACCCGTCAATCCAGTCGCTGGTCCAGTCGCTCGAAAGTCTTGCCGGTAAACTTTAGCGACCCGGTCACGGTGCAGTATTTTGCCGACCGGGTTTCGCAATCCATGATTATCCACGGCGATCGGTTGATCAGCCTGGAAGGCCAACCCCTGGATCTCGCAACCGAAGACGGTAATGCGGTGAACCCCCAGGCATGGTACCGTGAAGTACCTGCACGCACCCGTCAGAATTTCCTCGTTGCCTATGACACGACCAGTGGCAAGTTGCAGTGGCGCCGCTCCCCGGCGGAAAAAGCGGCCCTGGAAAATGACAAGCTCAGCTGGCTGGGTGCCCCGGTGCCCTACGGTTCGCTGCTGCTTGCCCCCGTCCTCGACAACGGGTCCCTGTGGGTCTACGCCCTGGATTCCCAGACGGGCAAAACAGCTTGGAAAAAGTTTCTCTGTGATGAAGAGGCGGGAGCCGTGTCGCCCTTCAGTTCGCCGGGCATCTCCGTGGCCGGCGGAGAGGCATACATTTCCAGCGGCGCGGGCCTGATATTCGCGATAGACGCGCTCTCCGGGGTGCTGCGCTGGTGCGTCCGGTATCCGCGTTCGATCGCGGCCAAGTCGGGGAATTCCAGTTACTACTACCAGCCACGAAAAATAGATGGGTGGCAGGAGGATGTGATCATCCCCCATGGTCGTCACCTGGTTGCCCTGGCCAGCGACTACAACCAGTTGTTGGTTCTCGACCGGGGAACCGGGGCCTTGCTCTGGGAGTCTGCCCGTACGCCGGTCCGCGGCGATGCCGCCGGAATGTACGGCCTCGGCGTGACCAGGGGCCTGGTCATCATCGCCGGCCGAAAAACCGTGCGAGGCTATCGCCTTGAGGGCGGACGCTTGCTATGGGAAACACCGGTCGAGGCCTTTGGCCGCGGAATTCTGACCGAACACGCTATTTGGATACCGACCGAAGCCGGCGTGCTCATCCTCGACCCGGATACCGGAAAAGAGCGCGGTCGCGGCGCGCTGAATACCGTGGATGGACAGCCGATTGGAAATCTCTATTCGGATGGCGAACGCCTGTATGGCTTTGGTCTCCGTCGCGTCTATAGTTTCGAGCCGAAGGATCATCATGCACCGGAATAAAATGTTTACTGCGCTCATCGGGTCGCTCGTGCTTCTGCCCTCGCTCTACGCCGAGAAAACAGCCGACGACCTGATCACGCCGAAAACGCGAATCGCGATCGAAAAAGGACTCAAGCATCTCGCCAGTCGTCAACTGTCGCGCGGGCGTGACAAGGGTGCCTTCGCCGGCTCGGGCTATGCCGGCAGCGTGGGCATTGCCGGGCTCGCGGGGCTCGCTTTCATGGGGGACGGGAATACCCCCGGCATTGGACGCTATGGAAAACATGTCGAAGACGTGACAGGTTTCATCCTGCGCAACACGAATACCAGTGGCTACATCGCCAAGGCGGGTAATGAAGTCGGGAACATGTATTCCCACGGTTTTGCCCTGTTGTTTCTCGGCTGTAGTGCAGCGGCGACGGACGATCATGATTCCGCCGATGCGGGCGTCGCGAGTCCTGCGTCGGGCGGCGGATCTGCCGCATCAAAAGTCGAAGGTACGGTGCTCGAGACGATGGATGCCTCGAACTACACCTACCTCCGTCTCGAGACG
>JAYGFS010000036.1:0-19914 GCA_046581765.1 Verrucomicrobiota bacterium | reverse complement strand
ACAACATCTCCGACACGACGGGCGGGGCAGGCATTGGGATCAAAACATCGAGTACCCGGGAAAATTTCATCCTGAAGAACACCTCCACGGGGCATATCACTCCCTACGACCTGGATTCCGATGATACCTTCGGGCCGCATGTAACCGCCAGCGGCTCACTTATCGGCACTAACCCCTGGGCCAACTTCTCCCGGTGAGCACGGGACGAGCTGCCAAGCAGGTTTTTGTGCGGGTCCGGGGTAACTTCTGCCCCCCATCTGCCATAGTCAGGTAGGACGCAATGGATACAGGCGAAGAAGATTTGGCCGAGTCGGTTTACCGGAAGGCCCAGGCGGGCGACCAGGTCGCCCTGGAGACCATCGTGCGGTTTCACCAGCGCCCGATCCGGGCCTGGATCGCGGCCCATTGCCCCGCCGGTGGGGACGCGGACGACGTGGCCCAGCGCACCTTTATCGCGGCACTCACCCGGATCGCTGAATTCGAGGTCGGCACCCGCTTCCGCGCCTGGCTCTACACCATCGCGCGTTACCAGGTCATGACCGAGGCGACCCGGCTCCGGCGCCTCGCCGATTACCACTCGCGCTATGCCCCGGAGCTGCTGAGCCGCGAACTGGAGCGCAGGGCCGAGGAGGCGGATGACACAACGGCCCGGCAAGTCCACCACCTCCGCGCCTGTATCGAGGGGCTGCAGGATCGACTGCAGGAACTGATCGGCTGGCGCTACACGGAGGAAATCCCGCTCGCGGAAATGGCGGAGCGCAGTGGGCGCTCGGTTTCCACGATCAAGAAACAGCTCTGGCTCACCCGCCGGAAATTACAGGCCTGCATCGAGGCCAAGCGCGCAAGCGCAAGCGGAGAAATGATATGACACCTGAAGAACAATTCGAAGCACTCTGGAACGACTACCTGGAAGGTGAACTCCAGCCCGGGGGCATGGTCGAGCTCAATGCCTTGCTGGCCGCCCACCCGGCATACCAACAGCGCGCGGCCGACTTGTTCCAGACCCATCGCCTGCTGGGCTTTTCGCTCCAGAATCCCGAGTCGCAAGCGGAGCCCTTTGTCCAGGCCACCCTCTCCCACCTGCCCCAGGCAGCGGACGCCTTTGTCGAGGAGGTGATGCACCGCGTCACCGCACCCCCCCCGGCACAGCATCGAGGGCGCGGGCGCATCGCCACCTGGCCCCTCGCCGCAGCCGCGGCGCTTGGCGCAGCCGCCACGCTTATCCTGGGCGTGATCCTGCTCGGCCCGCGCGAGACAACGATTGCGCGGGTTACCGGGCTGAGCGGCCCGGTCCAATGGACCGGCGATGGCGGCCGCTTGATGGAACACGTCGAAATCGGCACGGCCCTGGGTGGCGGCACCCTGGAAACCCTGGCCTCGGACGGCTGGCTGGAGCTGGCCTTCAACGATGGGTCACGGGTTACCGTTTCCGGCCAATCGATGCTCACCATCGCGGATTTCGGCCAGAAGGTCCTGCGGCTTCGAGGCGGCAACCTCTCGGCCGATGTCGAGCCACAACCGCGTGGCAAACCCATGCGCATCATCACGCCCTCCGCCGAGGCAGAGGTGCTGGGCACCCAACTCGACATGGCCGTCGATGCCTTCTCCACCCGCCTGACCGTCAACGAGGGACTCGTGCGCATAACCCGCCTGGCGGATGGGCGGGTACAGGAGGTACCCCCGAATTACGAGGTGGTGGCCGCACTCGAGCAGGCAACCGCCTTCGAGGCTTTGCCCCGGCGGGCCTTCTCGACCTCCTGGCGGGGTTCCCTGCCGGAGGACGCTTCCTGCGGAACGTGGCTCGCCTATCCCGGCGGACTGCGCGCGGAGCCCCTGCTGTGGAAGGAGAACCCGAAGGACGACCCGGTCCTGCTCTATCTAACCGTGATCCGGGCATGGTCGGGTGACACGCCTCCACCCCTCCTGGGAGAGAACACCCAGGTCCGGGTACGCGGGCGCCTGGCGGCCCCCCGCGAGGTGATCTTCGGGCTCACCACCCACCACCGCAAGGGCGGTTTTGCCGGGAAATATACGACCTCGCGGCTACTCGGAACCAATGCCGAGCCGGGTGACCTGTTCGAGGTCGACCTGCCGATCGAGGACTTCAAGCCACGCAAACCGCGATTCCCCGGGTCACCGGTCGGCCTGGAGCTGGTGGACTGGTGGGGCCTGACCGTCCACGAGGATGTGGGACTGGAAATCGTGAGCGTAGAGCTCCGCTCGGTCGAGCCATAAAGGTGCTGGCCACACCCTGCTTTCACCCCCTATAGATGCAGCATGGAGGAGCCTGCCCCCCCGACCCTTCCCCACCGCCGGTACCACGACCTGGATGCCCTCCGGGCGGGTGCCATGCTCCTCGGCATCGTCCTGCACAGCCTGCTGTCCTTTATCGACTTCCCGATCTGGCCGGCCCAGGACCTCTACCGGAACAACGAGCTCTACGGCTTTATCCAGCAGGCGATCCACGGCTTCCGCATGCCGCTGTTCTTCCTCATCAGCGGATTCTTCACCGCCATGCTGTGGCGGAAGCGGGGGCTGGGCGGCCTGCTCAAGCAACGGGCGATCCGCATCCTGATCCCCATGGGCGTGGGCGTCGTCCTGGTCTGGCCGATGATGATCGGGATCGGGATCTGGGGCGGGATTTCCAAGGAAAAAATCAATAAACAACGGAGCGGCATGGCCGCCGAACAGGCCGAAACCATCTGGACCGCGGCAAAAACAGGCGACCTGGAAGGCATCGCGCGAACACTGGATGCCGGGGCCGGGATCAATCGACGGGATGGCATGGGCATTAGCCCCCTGGGCTGGGCTGCCCTTCAGCAGCAGGTGGATGCCGTGGAACGACTGATCGAGCGGGGGGCGGATGTCAACGCACCCAACGATGACGGTTCATCGCCGCTGCACCAGGCGGCCTTCGTCGGCAACTACGGGGCCGCGGCACTCCTGCTGGAACACGGGGCGGAGGTCAACGCACGAAACAAGAAGAATGAAACCCCGCTCGACAGCCTGCAGCACTCCTGGGAGCTCGTGCAATGGATTGCGGGCATGCTGGACCTTGAACTCGACCGTGAGGAGTTCCTCGAGGGCCGTAAAAAAACAGCCGCCCTGTTGAAGGATCACGGAGGCAAAATCGGAAAAGAAGCCGCGGGCAAGGAGGGAGCCGGCGATATCCTCGTCGGTATTTACACGGCCGGGGCCTTCGCGCCCGTTTTCCACCACCTGTGGTTTCTCAACTATCTCTGGCTGCTCGTGATTCTGTTCATGGTGCTCGCCTCCATATGGACGGCAACGGGGTGGACCTTTCCCGAGAACCTGGTCACCTCGCCGCTGCGCTGGCTCTGGCTCCTGCCCCTGAGCCTGCTCGCCCAGTACTACATGCGCCAGGGTTTCGGCGTCGACACCGCAACCGGCCTCCTGCCCTGGCCACCGACCCTCCTGTACTACGCGGTGTTCTTTTGCTTCGGGGCCCTGTGTCACGGGAGGCCCCGTTTCGATGAACGCGCGGGGGCCGGGTGGCCGCTGTGGTTCCTGCTCTCGATCCCCGCCCTCCTTGGCGGCCTGCATTTTCTCGAGGTGCGCGGGGAGAACTTCGCCCGGAACCAGGCCCTGTGCAGCCTGTGCACCGTCCTGTATACCTGGTTGATGGTTTACGGGTGGATCGGGTTCTTCCGGCGCTTCTGCTCGGCGGAAAACCGGGTCATCCGCTACCTGTCCGACTCGGCCTATTGGCTGTACCTGGCCCACCTCCCCCTGGTGATGATACTCCAGATCCTGGTGAGTGGCTGGCATCTCCCGAGCGGGGTTAAATTCCTCATCGTCTGCACCGGGGCCACGGTCATCCTCCTGTGGAGCTATGACATCATGGTTCGGTATACCTTTATCGGGGCGGTGCTGAACGGGCGCAAGTACCGGGGCAGAAAAGCTCCGCCCGCTTGATCGTAGCCCTGTTTTCATCCAGCGACCCGGCCACGGCACCCTTGAGGAGGGTACGACGGTCGATCGAGGGCGGGGGCATTCCTGCGAAGTCCTCCCGGTCGGACGGTTCTCGACGTTGATGCCGGTCATCCATGACACGAAGTGACCCGCGACGATGCGTTCCTATTCATCCCTGTTCCTTTTCATTAATTTCAAGACGTGGGCGGCGAGGTATTCGCCCAGCTTGTCGGCGGGTTCACCGCCAAAGTGCACATTCTTCCCGGTCCAGAAGGCCTTGTAGATCGTGTCCTCGTTATCCTTCACGTATTGCCATTGGTCGCAGATCGAAATTTCCGGGTGACCTCGCATCACCTCAAGTGCCCACGGGTTGAGGTACTTTTCCATCACCCCGGAAGTACGCTTGGGGGCCTTGCCACCCTCGGTCAGGTCGCCTGCCGGCGGATACCCTTTGGGCACGGGACAGGTGGTCACCCAGACCAGCTTGGCCTGGGTCTTCCTGAGCCCGGCTATGACAGCCTCGAGGTTTTCCTGGTAGGTCTTCTTGTCGTTGCCCGAGTCCCAGTGCCCGAAGTTGAAACTGATAAGGTCCCAGTGCCGGCCCTTCTGTTCATGGCCGCCCAACCACTCGACGATTTTGGAACGGCCCTGGCCGGAAGGCCCGCAATTCGTGGGGGGATGGTGCAGGTTGAACGTACCCGCAAGGGCGGCTCGCAAACCCGAGCCGTAATTCCCCGATATGGAGTCGCCGATGAAAAGGTAGCGTGGCAGTGCGGGATCATCCGTGGCGACCTGGTCGCCGATGGGCTGGAGATGGATTTCATCGGCGACGATGACGTCGCCCTTCCCTTTGCCAAGGACCCGGGCCCGGTTGACGAAGGGCCTGCAATCCTTCGTGCCCACCACGTTGTACAGCAGGGCCTTGGTCTGGCCTCCCTTTTTCATGGAGATCTCATAGGACTTTCCCCGTATAGTAAGCGTACGGGGCTTGGCCTTCCCGTCCCATAAACCGATGAAGCGGGGATCGTCCGGCGAGGGCAATTGCTGGGGCAGGCGCTCCCCGAAGCGGAGACACAGGCCCCGCTCCCCTATCCAATTTTCCTCCCGGGCAATCTCGAGCATTCTTTCGACATGGTGCCTGTTCCGGATTTTCACGATTCCCGTGACCGGACCCTCGGGGAGGGAAAACCTGATCAGTTGTTTTGAGGAATGCACCTTGTAATGCAACCCGTCGTCCTTGATTCCACCCAGGAGTCGCGTGTTCACCTCGAGGGCTACCTGGGTATCTTCCGTCCACTCGATCTCGAACTGCCCTTCCGGGTTGCGAATATACATGCCACCATCATCGCGCGGGGTGATCAGGCCCTCCACGGTGCGGGAATCCGCTGCGTTCGACGCAAGTAAAAGCCCATGCACCAGGGGGAGGAGGACAGGAAGGAATTTCGTTTGCATGGCGGTATGGAAATTTATTTTTTTTCGGGGTCTCCCCCCAGCGAGAAAAGCTGCGACTGGGTACGCAGGTACATGACCCCACCCGCGATGGCGGGTACGGAAAAACACTTTTCACCGAGGGGTACCTTTGCCAGGAACCGGTAGACCTTGTCGGCCGCGATAATGACCACGTCGCCTTCCTTGCTGATACAGTACAGGCGGCCGTCGACCCAAACCGGTGAACAATAGTAGCTGCCACCCACGCGCTCACGCCAGTGCTCCCGACCGGTCGCCGCATCCAGGCAGGTGACGATACCACCGCCGGTCCAGAGGAAGAGCAGGTCGTCCTTGACCAGGCAACTGGGCACCAGCGGAACGGAACGGGTCACCTCGTAGGCCAGGGCAGGCTTGACCGTTCCCCCACGGTACCGGGCACGGACCGCAACGAAACGCTGGCCCGACAAGCCGGCGCCATGGCTGGCAAATACCAGGTCACCGTGCAACTGGGGTGACCCCACGGTTCGACTGGAAAACAGGCCGGGGATTTCCCAGTTAACCTTCCCGGTGGCCAGGTCGACGCCGGTTATGCCGTGCGCCGTGCCCGTGAAGACCAATTCAGCGTCCCCCCCTTCGGGGCGACGGAGGCAGGGCGTGGCATAACCGGCCAGCACGGTACGGCGCTTGAGCTTCCAGCGGGTATCCCCGGTCGCACGATCAACCGCGATGAGGAAACTATCGCCGGGCGTCATCGATGCATTCTTCGGCAGGTGGCGCTTCATGACGACCGGGTTCATCTGGTCATTGGCAAGAATAACCAGGTCGTCCACGATGACCGGGGAACTGGCTGACCCGTGCAGGCCCACGTAGGGCCCCAGGTCTTTTCGCCACTGTTCCCGCCCCTCCAGGTCCAGGGCCAGCATTACCAAGCGGCCCGGCGTTGACCAGGTCAGGACCACCCCGTCCGCGTCGACACTGGGTGTCGCCGAGGCAAAATCGTTGTCCCGGTGCATGGCATAGCGCGGGTGGACATAATCCCGGAACCAGCGAACGCGTCCGTCCCGGGTATCCAGGCACACGATCCTGCGCACGGCCGGCTGTGCATCGTTGCAGGTGAGGAAAATACGATTCCCCCAGACCACCGGGGAACTGCTCCCGGCCCCGGGCAGCTTCACCGTCCAGTTATAGTCCTTCGCGGTCCATTTCATGGGGATCGTCCGGGCATCGCTGATACCCGAACCGTTGGGGCCTCGAAAACGCGTCCACGTGTCCTGTTGCCCGGGGGCGGAAACCATGGAACAGGCGAGCACCAGCAGGGCAAACATGTGGGGGTTGGTTTTCATCGTCATAAGGCTCCTCAGCTCTGGGAACGCAATTCAAGGTTGACCAGCGCGCCATCCACGGGCTTGGTTGACACCCCCGCCTTTGCAGGGCTATCCGCGTGTACCGCGCTGAACCGGAAGGTCTTGACGATCGCGCCCACGACCAGGCCCACCTCGAGCTGCCCGAGGAACTTGCCCGGGCACACCCGGGGACCATGCCCGAAACCGAAGTGAAGGAACCCTTTCGGGTCAACGCCCTTGTCCGCCAGCACGGCCCAGCGATCAGGGGCAAATTCCGATGCCGGATAGCCGGTCTGTTCAATGCCCCAATAGGCCTCGAGCCGGTTCGCATGCCAGACATCCAGCAGGATATGGGTTCCATCCGGGATAAACATCTTCCGCTCATCCGTGGTCACCACCCAGGTATCGGCGGTGGCCTTGCGCGGCAGGAAATAGAGCGAGGGCGTCAGGCGGAGGGTTTCCTCCAGCACCCGGTTCAGTTCCTTGGACTGGTTGAGGTTATCCGGTGTATAGGTGTCGACCTCCTTCACGTCCTGGAAGACGCGCTCCTGGATGTCCGGGTGACGCGCCAGGTGGGCGATGGCCCAGGCGGCAAAGGAGGTGGTGGCCTCCAGGGCCCCCGCCAGGAACACCCGGATATTGCTCCGCAGCTTTTCATTCGATGCATCCGACTTGAATTGCTTCCACAGGCCCCGCTCCTCGGCGCGGGGAGCCAGCACCCGGTCGGTCAACTCTTCAAAGTTTGCAAAGTCCGCCTTGATCCGGGCTATCTTTCGCGAGAGATTGGGCATCCGCTCGAGCGGGATGCCCAGTCGGTTCAGCACCGTGTCACGCACGATATGATCGATCACGCGCTGCAGGGAAGGGGTGAAGCGATCGCGTATTTCCTCGTAGGGGATCTCCGCGCCAAAAAAGTTGTTGGCCAGCATTTCCAGCATCACCACCTTGATTTCCGATTCGAGCGCAACCTGGATCGAGGGCTCCCCGCTCTCCTCCAGGTACACCCGAAGGGCGTCCAGGCGCAACCGGATGGTATGGCGAAAGGTTTCCTCAAACTCCTGGAACCGCTCGGGCTGGAACAGTTTTGACTTGTTGAACGACGGTGCGGCGAGCTTCCGGTGAACCTTCCACAGGGGCCCATTCGCGTAGAGCAGCGAGTCTTCCCCGGTCGCGCGCGCGATACCGCCGGACGGAAGCGTATCGCGATCAAATTTCCCCGGGCCATCACCGGTGGCGTGCAGGATCGCCCGGATGATTCCGGGGTCTCGACTGACCAGGATCGGGGCCCGCCCGGGGATGTCCAGGTAGCGATTATTGCTCGCCGGACCCTCCTGCCGCTCAGCCTGCCAGAAAAAGGTCTCCAGGATCTTCAGGGGCCGGGTGTAATTCCATGGATGCGGAAAGGGCACGGAGGGGCGCCCGGCCCCGGGCTGAAACAGCTTGACCCGCGAGGGCTTGCTATCCCCGTCGAAGGGATTGCGCCCGGCAAGCTGCCCGCACAATCGGGAAATCCCCCGCCGGGCCGTTTCGTTCCCTTCTTGCTTCATCTACGCCCCTTGCTAACAGATTCCCTCCTCCATCGGCGAGGGCAATCGGGTCACGCACGGGGTCCCGGAGAAATCAAGCGAGGATATCCGTGACAACCCGGGCCTCTTCCGGGCCCGTCAAGCGGTGGTCACGGCCTTCATGCCGAAATACCAGGTGCTGGTGGTCCAGGCCCATCATGTGGAGGATCGTGGCGTGCAGGTCGCGAAAGTGCACCTTCCCTTCAACCGCGCGGGAACCCATGTCGTCGGTACGACCGTGTACGAAGCCACGCTTCGCACCGCCACCAGCCATCCAGAACGTGAACCCCTTGGCGTTATGCCCGGTCTGGTCCTTTCCATCATCCGGGGTCAAGCCGGGTCGTCCGAATTCGCCCCCCCAGACGACCAGGGTGTCTTCCAGCATGCCGCGTTGCTCAAGGTCTTCCAGCAGGGCTGCGATCGGTGCATCCGTGGATTCGCAGTTGGCCTTCAAGTCCCGGCGGTGGTTCTTGTGCTGGTCCCAACCGCCGTGGTTCACCTCGATGAACCGAACCCCGGCCTCGGCGAAGCGGCGCGCCAGGAGACACTGGCGACCGAAGTCGGTCGGTCGACAGGTTCCAACCGATTGCTTGAAGCCCACGCGGTAGCGTTCCAGGGTATGCCGTGACTCCCGGCCAAGGTCCATCAGGTCGGGACCCGCGGTCTGCATGCGAAACCCAAGTTCCATTGACTGGATGGCCCCTTCAAGGTGGGGGTCCTCCGGTCGACTCACCCGGTGCTCGCGATTCATCGCCTGCACCAGGTCCAGTTGCCTACGCTTCGCAGGCAGGTCAAGGTGGTCACTGCGAATATTGCCCAAGGTGGCCGTGGACATGTTTTCCCCGTTCACACCGATTGGGGTGCCTTGGTATGCCGATGGCAAAAAGGCACTGGCGTACACGGAGGGCTTGGATGTGTTCATGCTGATGAACCCCGGAAGGTCCTGGTTCTCGGTGCCCAGGCCGTAGTTGATCCAGGCACCCATGCTCGGCCGCTTCCGCAGTTTCTCCCCGGTGTGCAACTGGAGAAAGGATTGCGCGTGATTTCCGGTATCCGCGTACATCCCATTCAATACACAGAGCTTGTCCGCGTGCCTGGCGGTCTGGGGAAGAAGGTCGGAAATCCACAAGCCACTTTCCCCGTGCTGGCTGAAATCAAATGCGGATCCCGGGTGTGTTTTTTTTCCGGTCTGCGGCTTGTAATCAAAGGTGTCCAGATGCGCGGGACCACCGCTCATGCAGAGGAAGATTACCCGCTTGGCCCGCACGGGCCGAACCGGGACACGTGGCTCCCCACCGGGACCTGTCCGATCCCGTTCCGAGGCGGCACACAGGCCCTTGAGTGCAAGGTACCCGAAAGCGCAGGAGGCCCCGCGCAACATGTCACGTCTGCTGGTCATGTATACACCGTTTCAATCAATATACCGGAATTCATTGGTCATGAACAGGGCCTGGCAAAAGCTCGCCCAGTTTTTCTTCCTGCCAGCCTCGTCCTGTACCGCCCCCCCATGGAGATACGCAAGGGCACGTTTCCGTTCGCCTGGGTGCGGTTCCCGTTGCAGGGCCCATTGATACACGCGATCGATGCGACCCGCATCATCCAGCCCGGGCTCGTCCAGCACCCGGGCCGAAAGGGCCTGGGCCTGCTCGACCAGCAAGGGGCTGTTGATCAAGTACAGCGACTGGCCCGGAAGGATGGTTTCATGACGTCGACCTGTCACACCCATTCCATCCGGCAGGTCAAAGGCGGCCAGTTCCGGCGGTGGGGCATTCCGCATCATGCAGAGATAGACACTTCGATGAAGGCTTGGCTTGTGCAGGTTCGTGGCCTCACCGATCGGCCAATTCAGCAGTATGTCGACATCCTGGATCGCGGACCCCCTTCCGGGACGAATTTCCAGGCGACCCGAAACCAGCAAGACGCTGTCACGCAACGACTCGGCATCCAGGCGGCGACGATGGTGCCGGCTATACCAGGTATTCTCCGGGTCGACCTCCTGCCGGTGCGTGTCACCCATGCTGCTCAGTTGGTAGGTGCGGCTTAACACGATCAAGCGAACCAATTTTTTCACCGACCAGTCCCCGTCCACGAAACGGGTCGCCAGGTGGTCGAGCAATTCGGGATGCGTAGGACGCTGCCCGTACACGCCGAAATCATCGGGCGTACCGACAATGGCCTGGCCAAACAAGTGCTGCCATACCCGGTTTACCATGACACGCGTGGTCAGGGGATGCGCTGGATGCGTCAACCAATGTGCCAACTCCACCCGTCCACTCTGGTTCGTGGGCATGGGCAGGCAGGCATCCTCCGCCTGTATCACCAGGCCAGAGGGAAACCCGCGCGGAACCACGGGGCCCAGTTTCTTCGCCGACCCCTTGATGTTGATCTTTCCTTCCTTGATCGTCGCGCGATCGCGCACACCCATCGCCAGGTTTTTTTTCACCCCGGGGGGCAGGGGCATCTGGTCGCCCGGGCCCTTGGGTTGTCCGGAACTTTCATGCAAGCGGGCCGCCTCCTCCCCGGTCAGGGCACGGTTAAAAAAAGCAAATGCGGCAACGTTGCCCTGTAGCGGGGCAAAACGATCGTTCCGGGCCCCGATAAAGAAGGTCCGCGCGCTCCCCACCGTCGAGGGAACCTCGCCATCGAGTTCCGGGGTATTCCCCCCATTGAGCCAGGCCTTGACGTGATGGCCTTCCCGCACGTAGACCACGTGGTTCCAGGTACGCGGAGGGATCGTGGTGGTCCCGCGCAGGGATGCCTTGCCCGTATTGCCATTGAAGATGAAAAGCTTGCCCGGGGGTTTTCCCTGGTAATTCCCGCTGATACCAAGGTGATCGCCGGATGAGGGTTTCTTTGCATCCGGGGCAAGTGAAAAGAGGTAGGCGGTGACGGGACGTTCCTGGTTGGCCTTGCCATTCCGAAACCAGAAGGAAACGGAGAAGGTGTCATTGGAGAGGCTCCCTTCGCCCCGAATGCGCTTTGACGAAAACACGGCGAAATCCTCGGGGGAAAAGGTAACCCCTTTCTCGGGGACGAGATTTCCAGGCGGGGCATCCAGGGGTGCATAAAGGATGGGTTCCAACGCGTTGACTGCAGGGGCATAGCCGGTCGCAAGATCCAGCACGACCTTGACGGGGTGCGGCATTTCAGGGAACCGCCCATCGGGATCCGCGCTCAACTCGTGCAGGGGTGTTGGTGGCGCGGTCAGCTTTTCGTTTGCCGCCCTACCCCAGAGTGTTTCCGTGTTCTGGAAAATGCCCGCCAAGGCATAATAATCGCGGGTGGAAAGCGGATCGTGCTTGTGGTCGTGGCACCGGGCACACGCCATGCTGATCCCCATGACACCTCGACTCACCACGTCAACCTGGTCGGCGACAACGTCCATATCGAAATTGTCGTTCATCGCCTTGGCCGGCTTGGAGCCGATGGCCAGGAAGCCGGTCGCGACACGTTGCCGATCGCGGTCAGCAGGCGTGGCGGCGGGCAACAGGTCACCCGCGACTTGTTCCCGTAGGAAACGATCGTATGGCATATCATCATTGAAGGCCTGGATAACGTAATCCCGGTAACGCCAGGCATGGGGAAACGTTGCATTTCGGCCGAGGCCATCGTTCCCATTGGATTCCCCGTAGCGCGCGACATCCAGCCAATGCCTCCCCCAGCGCTCACCGAAGTGAGGGGAGGCCAGCAGGTCGTCCACGAGTTGCTCCACCGCTGCTCTGGGCTGCTGCCGGGCTTCCTTCACAAAATTCCGGGTTTGCTCCATGGTCGGCGGCAGGCCCAGCAGGTCGATGTACAACCTTCGGACGAGGTGTGCAGCCCTTGCATCCGCGGTCGGCTTCAAGCCTGCCGCTTCCATGCGTGCGAGTACAAACCGGTCCAGGGGATCCCGGGACCAGGCCCGATCAGCCGGCTCAGGGGGATCGGGATTGCCCACGGCCTGGAAAGACCAGAAGGTACTGGCAATCGTGGGCTCATCAGCTTGCAATGCGGGTCTCAGGTCCCCGGCATCCGGATACGGCACACCCATGCGAACCCACTCGCGAAAATCGTGCACGATGGTTTCAGGGAGCGGGGTCTCGGGGGGCATTTCCACGCCGTCGTGCTGCAGGGCTTGCAGCAGCAGGCTCTCCTTTGGTTTCCCTGGGACCACCAGGGGGCCGGAGGCTCCCCCCTTGAGCAGGGCCTCCGGGTTGTCCAGGCGAAGTTTTCCACCCGGCTTCTTGGCCCCGGCGGAATGACATTCAAAACAGCGCTCCACCAGGACCGGTCGAATCCTGGTTTCAAAGAAATGCCGTGCTTCGGGGGTGATTGTTCCATCCCCGGATGCGACGACGCCAAGCCCGATCCAGATGGCCCCGGACAAGCAGGTGCATTGGTACTGGATTGTCAAGAGCAGCCGCATGGAACACCGTAAACAAGATAGTCTCGGTCCCATGCCCCCACAAGGGAAAACCGCCGTAATGCAAGGCCGCGATTTAACCGGGCAAAGGAACGGGGATCTCAACGCGGGTTGTATACGGCATCGAGCTGTCGCGGGCCGGGCATTCAATTCCCCTTTTCTTTCCGGGGCGGCAGGGCCTCGACGTTGCGGAAGCCATACATCGGCAAGAGGCGGTAGTACACCTCAAGGCTCAGGGTCGCCAGGGTGGTGGAAACCACCCGGCCGCCGGAGGCGGCGTGGGCCGCGCTCTGGTCCCAGCTGCCGGCCTCGGTGCCGATTTTCTTCTGCAACAGGGGCAGGGTTTCCTTGATCCGCTCGTTCCAATCCGTCCAGGTCGGACCCTGGTGCTGGTACAGGGCAAGGGTCCCGTAATAGAGGTAGTAATAGTCCGGGTTGCGAACATTGATGGGACGCTTCTTCAGTATGGCGGCACTCTCCGGCATGCGCGGGTCGGTCGGGGGTACCAGGTCGAGCTGTCGACAGAACATCCCGGTGGCCACCATCGCGGGCTTGTTCTTCTCGGGACCGGTGTACCCGTAGAGGCCACCGTGCAGGCCGCCACCGGCATGGTCGAACCAGCGGCGGGCATTTTCAAACACACTTTCCGCAACCTCTATGCCGGCCATGCGGGCACTGTGCAGGGCCATGTACTGCCAACCGGTAACCGAGGTATCGGCATCGCCGGGCCGGGGCTCGTAGCGCCATCCCCCCTTGGCCGGGCTTTGTGAGGCAACGATCAAGGCGATGGCCTTCTCCGCCGGTTCCTTCAGTGCCGGGTCTTTCGTCACCCCGTAGGCCTCGCAGAGCGCGATGGCCGCGATACCGTGGCAATACATGCGTCCGCCGCCACGCAGGTCACCGTTCTCCTTCTGCTGGGCGATCAACCAGTCAAGCGCCCGGCGAATCGTATGCTGGTATTTGCCATTGGAATGGTGGCTGAGGCCCCATCCGTAGTAGCACAACAGGGCCAACCCGCAACTGGCGGTATCGTAGTCACCCTTCCCCCCGTGTTTCCGGGTATCCCAGTGGCCATCGGCTTCCTGGTTGCGGGAGAGCCACTCAAGGGCGGCCCCGATGGCGCGCTCGGTGGCATCCGATCCGCCGAGATGCTCGATGGTTTCCAGCGACGGCTTGCCACGCTGCTTCCGAATCATCTTGGTGAACGCGTTGGGATCCAGCTCGTGCAGGGGGGTCTCCAGTTTTCCCGGCAGGAGCGGGTCGGATTGCGGGTCGGTCCCGGGGAGATTGAGGCTCATGGCGGCAGCCGTTCCCGCGCCATCAAGGGCCGGAGGTTGACCATCGGCCTCGAGTCCACGGTGGGCCACCACCACCTCACCCCGGGTGTCGGTCGTTTCCGCCGTGGCATCGCCGGGTTCGATTTGATTCGTCTCGGTCGTGGCCTCAACCGGCTTGTTCATCGGCTCTGCTTTTTCCGCGGACTTCTCGGTCTCGACCTGGGGAATCGCATCGGTGGGTCGGAAAAGATCGGCCAGCGGGTTGGCGGGTTCCTCGGCCTGTTGGCTTTCCCCCGGGGCATGCTCGTCGAGGTGGGGGCTTTCAGGCTCGGGCAGGACGGTGTCGGGCAGGGCCGTGAGCAGGGGGGAGATTTGCTCGGGCCGGGTGACCGGTTCGTCGGTCGTTGCCGTACTCGCCCTGGAGGGACGGATATCGGTAACCAGCGAGGTTTTACTGGTGTTCCTCACGATGGGTCGGGTTTCGACATGCTCCTTGGGCTCGAAGCGCGGAATCTTGAAGTCACTTTCCAGCTTGTCGGTTACCAGGGCCACGGGGCTTTCACTTATCTGTGCCTCATCCGGGGTGCTCTCCAGGGCCAATTCTTCCTGGGCCAGCGCATCGATACTGATCGCGATCTCCGGTGCCTGGGGTTCACCGCCCGCCTCGAATTCTTTACTGATGAGCCAGATCATCATGAGGAGTAGCGCGACCAGGTGAACCGCAACCGACCCGGCAAGGCACTTGTGGTACAGGTTGGTGATGTCACGCCAATGCTCGAGGAGATAAATCAGGGCGGCCAGGGCGGCCAGGGCCAACAGGATCCACCAGATGATATTGCTCATCAACTCCTTGAACTGTTCCCAGCGCGTGAGATCGGTATAGGGGAAGACCTCGCGGGTCGTGGAACGATAGAGGAGGTGGGCACCCGGCGCATCCTCTCCCGAATGATCCACGACCGTGGGGGCCCGGCTGAACAGCAGGTCAAAACCCTCCATGCGCACGGCCGGGTCGGTCGCTTCCCCCGCCTCGAGATAGAGGTCCACCTTTTCCGGGGGCAACTCCTTGCCGCCGACAACCCGGCTGATATACACATCGAATCCGGATGCACGGTCCCGGGCGCGGTCGGAGGCGAGAAAAACATGGTCACCGCGCCGGGTCAACGCGGCCTGGACATCGTCGGCCTGGGAGTTGAGATCCCCCACGGGTTCAGCGGCAGAGAAGCGCGGGAGACCCGGGGGGCCGAGGTCTTCCGCCGGGGCTTCGAGGCCTTCCGCCGGGGCTTCAAGGTCTTCCGCCGGAGGCTGAAGGTCATTAGCCGGGGTCCCGGGGAGCACCCGGGCAGCAAAAATATCCTCGCGCCCGCCTTCGCGGTCGGATGAGAAAAATAGGCGCTGGCCGTGCGCCGAGGGGGCCGGGCCACGCTCGTTCGCCGCGGTATTGATGGTTTCACCGAGCGCCTCGGGAACGCCCCAGTGCGCCCCTTCCTTGCGCGAAACATATAAATCGTAGCCGCCCTGGCCCCCTTCACGGTCAGAGGCGAAGTAGAGGTGCTTTCCATCACGCGCGAACGCGGGTCCACGGTCGTTGCCGGCGTCATTCAGGGCCGCTATGGCCTCGGGACGGGACCAGGTGCGCCCGTCCCATTGCGAGAAAAACAGGTCGGTCCCGCTATCGGGGACCCGGCGCACGAGAACCATCGTGGTGCCGTCAGGCGAAAAGGCGGCCTCGAGGCGATCACCGGGCTGATTGACCGGGTCCCTCTCCTCCGGGGCTGCCGGGTCAATTTGCTCGACGAAAACATTCTGGAGCGGGTCCTCCCAGAGCACCGCACGCGCCTTGTCCTCCTGTACCTCCACCCGCGTGCCCCCCTCGTCGGTGAAGTAGGCCCACACTTCCCGGCTCAACTTCCCCCAGATAACCCAGCAGAGCAGGACCGATGCCGCCAGCGCAAGCAGGGCCACGAGGAGAAGCCCGGTGCGGTGTTTTCTGCTGATAGGTTGTAGGTCCTTGGATTTCATAATCCTGCGGGTCAAGGGGAAGGGGCGGGTGGAGCGAGCTCGGGTTCCTCCGGTATAAGGAGGCGCCTCCTGAGTGCACGGAGCGTGAGAATGGCAAACAAAATAAACGCCAGCAGGGTTGCAATCAGCCAGCCGATATTGCTCTTGAGCCATGCACCCGAGGGGCGCTTCGAGTAGTCGTAACGGCGAAGCACCCGCTTGCTCTTGGAGCCGTAGAGCCCGGAAGCATTTGCTTCACGATCGGAATTGAAGAGGAGGTGGAAGCCGGCCATGCGCACCGCCGGGTGGGTTTCGTTGAAGCGGCTGTTGATTTCACCACCCGGATTGACCGGGACGCTGGGCTCCTTTCCCGTAACCCGGGAACGGTAAATATCAAAGCCCCCGAAGCCCCCTGACCGGTTCGAGGCAAAGTACAGGAAGTCCCCGTGGTCGGTGACGACCGGGGCACGGTCATCCCCCGGGGAACTGAGGGTGGCCAGGTGCTTGGCATGGCGGAAGATGGGGGTCGTGGGCAAGGCATCACCGGCGAGGACATGCGGATTCGGACCGGCCGGATCCGGTTCAAAACCGAGCCCGTAAAGCGGCGTATAGCGGTAATGCGCCTCGAGGCAGAGCGCAACCAGCGCGGTGCCGATGACCTTTCCCATGGATCCGGCGTGGGGACCGCTGTGTTCCCACGATCCGTCCGGGGTCTGGGCCTCGATGAACGCGGCCTGCATCGTTTTCATCCATTTTCGCCAGACCGGCCCCTGGTTTTGGTAGGCGGCGAGGGTCCCGTAGTATGTATAATAAATATCCGCGATCTTGAAGCCGGCCTGGTCGAGGATAAGCCCGGATTCAAAGGCCCTGGCTGCGTTCGATGAGGCCCCATTGAGCTGGGCGCAGAAAAAGCCGACCGCATTCATGGCGTCTTTCCTGGAGTTTCCCTTGCCCGGACCATCCGTGTAGCCGTAGGAACCACCCTCCTTGCCCCCGCTGACCAGCTCGAGGAAATCGAGGACCCCGGCCTTGGTCCTGGCGGGGATCGGGATACCGGAGAATTCCCCGCTGGCCAGGGCCATGACCATCCAACCGCTCACCGAGAGGTCGCCGCGGTCCCCGGGGCGGTACCGCCACCCACCCTCCTCGTGTTGGGCATCGACGATGAAATCGATGGCGGCCTGCGCCCGCGGTCGCAAGGCCGGATCCTTGGTAACGCCGTAGGCCTCGACCAGTGCGAGGGCCGCGATACCGTGGTCATACATCGCGTTTTGCTGCGGCCGGGGCCCGCGCAGGTCGCCGCTGGCACCGTGCTGCTGCTCGAGTATCCAGTCCAGGCCGCGCTTGACCTCTTCCTGGTAGGTGCACGCGCGGTCGTGGCGTTCACCACGACCATACAAGGCCAGCAGGCTGAAGGCCGTGGCGGCAACATCGTGGCCACGCTGGCCACCGGTCCGGGAAATATCCCACCTTCCATCTTCCTCCTGCTGGGAGACGAGGTAAGCCAGTGCCTTGTCAACCGCGGCCTCGGTGCTGACCGAGCCACCGAGTTTGGCCATCACCCCGGTATCCGCGAGGGCCCCCTCGCGCAACGAGTAGAGCATGCTCAACTGGCGTTCGACGATCAGGTCAGGGAGCGTGTCACCGGCAAGGTCGGCGGAGTAAAGGTCGAAATCGACCTTGCGTTCATTTACGTCGGCAAGCTGCTCGGCAATAGCCGCCTCAACCGCTTCCTTCTCACTGATATCCGCCGCCTGGTGCGGACGGTTTGAGGCAAAGTAAAGGGTCAGGCCGTCCGGGGCCAGGGCCGGGTCGATCTCGTCGAAAGGCGTGTTGACCCGCGCGGTCAACGGCAGGGGCCAGGCGTATTCAGCCCCGTCCCACTTCGAGACCCAGATATCGTCGCCACCCCGGCCCCCGGGGCGGTTGCTGGTGAAGAAAAGGAACTCTCCATCACCGCTGAGCGCGGGGGACGTCTCGTGGAATTTGCTGTTAAGGGCGCGCATCGGGCGTGGCGGTCCCCACGTATTGCCATCCCAGAGGCGGAGGAAGAGGTTGGCGTCCCCCTCGCTTCCGCCGCTGGTGTAAATCATGCGCACCCCGTCCGAGGAGATAACCGACTGGCCAGTGACCAGCGCTCCATCGAGGCCCTCGCTGACCACCTCGGCAGGATCCCACAGCACGTAACCCGGCTTGACATCCCTCGCCACTTTTTCAACGACAACCTGGTCGGTGTAGGTGTACCAGCGCTCGGGGCGCAAGTACATCCAGGCCCAGATCGCACTCCCGAGCAGCAGGGCAAGCCCCCCCCAGGCGTAAATCTTGATACGCACGGCCCGGGTCAGGCCCGAGGGAGCCTCCGGATCGGTTTCGCTTGTTTCAATCTCGGGCATCTGCGCTCAGCGTTCGGTCTTGACGGCGATATTGGCACGCGGCACCCCGACATGGCGACAAATGGACATGACGTTGGCCAGGTAGAGATGCTTGGCATCCTGGTCACTGCGGATAAGCACCTTGAGGTCGGGTTTCTTGTCGATTTCGGCACGCATCCAGGCGGACATCTCCTCCTCGGTGACCTGCCGGCCCATCAGGACATAGGCCCCGTTCTTGCGAATGTTGATCTTGGCAAGGTTCCCGGTCGACTGGGTGAGTGACTGGTTCCTGGCATCCACCGGCAGGTTTACCAGGTGGTCAATCTCCTCTTCCTTGAAGGTGGTGGTGACCAGGAAAAAGATGATCAGGATGAACATCACGTCCAGCATGCTGGACATATTGATGATCTCCCCGTCGCTGGATGAACTATTCCGGCGGCAGTTCATGATGCGGTTTCCTTGCCGCGTGCGTGATTGACCACGAACTCGGTACCGACCTCGTCAATATGATCGATCGCGCGGTCAGCGCGGGATGACAACCACTGGTAGAGCAACAGGACCGGAATGGCGATGGTCAATCCAGCGGCCGTGCTGACCAGGGCCTCGTAAATGCCGTTGGCCAGGTCAGCCGTCTTGGCCGCACCGCCACTACCTGCCGTTTTCTGGAAGGCATCAATCATGCCATAGACCGTCCCGAGCAGGCCCAGCAGTGGACATACGCTGGCAATAACCGAAAGCGGCCGCAGGCTGCGCTTCATTTTTTCAGCCTCGCGCATGCCGGCATCCTCAATGGCCTTGCCGACCGCCTGGTACCCCTCGTTTCGCCACTGGATGCCGGCCTTGAACACGTGACCGGCCGCTCCCGCTGAACTCTCGCAGAATGCCTCGGCCGCTTTCCCGCTTGCATCCCCGTCCCAGGCCTCACCGAATCCCTCGAGAAAGCCCTGGGGCAACACGCGTTTCCGGGAGAGGGATATAAAACGCTCGACCGCGAGCGCGAGGGCGAGGATGGAGGCAATCGCCAGCGGGAACATCACCGGGCCACCCTTCTTTATCAGGTCCCACATCATTTCCTGGTCCCCGTCCGCACCCTCACCCACCTCGGCGGCCCAGGCCATGGAGGTAAATACAAGGAACAGCGACATGCCGGTGAACAGCGCGTAGCGCCAACGCAATGATGGTACAGTATTATAGTCGTTCATATTCATAATGTTTTTTCCGTTAAATGGGTTATTCAACCGGACCGGAGCTGGTCGAGATACTGGCGCGCGACGAGGGCGGCCTTTTCCTTGCTGTAGCGGTTGATCACATCCTTGAAACGCTGTGAGGCCTCCTCGCGTTTTTCCTGGGCGAGGAGCACGCGACCCACCTCCAGGACGGACTTGGCCTGCCAGCTGGGGTACTTCTTGAAATTGATCTCGATGTTGACAAATTCAGCAATCGCCGCCTCGTACTGCCGCTGGTTGAAATAACATTCGCCAATCTGGAAACGACCTCGCACCGTCCACAGGTCAACCCGTTTCGGATCGGTAAAGAGCTTGCGGTACTCGTCGATAGCGGCCTTCGAGTTGTCGCTTCTCTCGAGGGCATAGGCAA
>JAYGFS010000595.1:0-9322 GCA_046581765.1 Verrucomicrobiota bacterium | reverse complement strand
TGGTTGCGGGTCAACAGGGGGGCGGTCTGGGCCTTGACCGCCTTGCTCACCGCGGCGTCGATATCCACCACTGCTTCCGGGCTTCCGCACCCGGCCATAGCGATGGCCAACAGGCAAAAAGGAACAGCTTTACATACATTTCTCATAACAAACCTCCAGATTAAGGACTATAACGGCTCATTCTCCAAAATATTCTGGTTCCGGCAAGATAAATGAGCGACGGAAGACGGTCGACCGGCATCCCCGCAGGGCCGGAGCCAGGCAGGCGCACACGGCACGGGCCTGGTCCGGGTAGATCCCGGGGCGACTAATAGCGGTAATGCTTCGGCTTGTACGGACCTTCAACCGGCAAGCCGAGGTAGTCGGCCTGTGCCTGGCTCAGCTTGTCGAGCTTGATGCCCAGCTTGCCGAGGTGCAAGCGCGCCACTTCCTCATCCAGGTGCTTCGGCAGCACGTACACCCCTACCGGGTATTCACCCTGCTTGGTGTACAACTCGATCTGGGCCAGGACCTGGTTGGTGAAGCTGTTGGACATCACGAAGCTCGGGTGACCGGTGGCGCAACCGAGATTCATCAGGCGACCCTCGGCGAGCAGGAGAATACTTTTCCCACTGGGCAAGGTAATCTCATCGACCTGCGGCTTGATGTTTTTCCATTCGTATTTACGCATGGCCGAGACCTGGATCTCACTGTCGAAGTGACCGATATTGGCCACGATCGAACCCTGCTTCATCTTGAGCATGTGCGCCTCCGTGAGCACGTCACAGCAACCCGTGGTCGTCACGAAGATATTCCCCTCGGATGCCGCGTCGTCCATGTGGGCCACCTCGTAGCCCTGCATGGCCGCCTGCAAGGCGCAGATCGGATCGATTTCCGTGATGATGACCCGCGCACCCTGGCCGCGCAGGGCCTCGGCGCAGCCCTTGCCCACGTCGCCGAAACCGGCGACAACGGCTACTTTGCCCCCGATCAGCACGTCGGTCGCACGACAGAGGCCGTCTGGCAGGCTGTGGCGGCAGCCGTAGACATTGTCGAACTTGGATTTGGTCACGGAATCATTCACGTTGAAGGCGGGGAAGAGCAGCTCGCCGCGTTCCATCATCTGGTACAGGCGGTGTACGCCGGTGGTGGTTTCCTCGCTCACGCCACGAATCGACTCGACCATCCTCGTAAAGCGCCCGGGCTGGGCGGCGACGGCCTTGGCAACCTGGGCCAGGAGGACCGTTTCCTCCTCGCTGCCCGGGGTCTTGCCGGCAAGGGTTCCGGGCTGCTGTTCCTCCTGGTAACCCAGGTGCACGAACAGCGTGGCATCCCCTCCATCGTCGAGGATCATGTTACAGGCCTCATCACCCCAGTCGAAGATCCGGTCGGTGTACTCCCAGTATTCCTCCAGGGTTTCACCCTTGTAGGCGAAGACCGGGATGCCCTGGGCCGCGATCACCGCGGCGGCATGGTCCTGGGTCGAGTAGATATTGCAACTGGCCCAACGCACCCTGGCACCGAGGGCCATCAGGGTCTCGATCAGGGCCGCGGTCTGGATCGTCATGTGCAGCGAACCGGCAATACAGGCCCCGCTAAGCGGCTTGGAATCGCCATACTGTTTAATCAGTGAAACAAGGCCCGGCATCTCCTCGAAGGCCAGGTCGAGTTCCTTGCGGCCGAAGGCGGCCAGGTCGATATCCGCAACCACGTAGTCCTGTTTTTCTTTCGTCAACATAGTGTTGTCCTTTGTGTTTTGATTATCATTCGGCGCTTGCGCGCTACATTCGTTTGGCATGATCCACGTTCGTACGGAAGCAGTCACTTTTCCCCGACCAGCAGCAGGACCGGCAAATCCGGGGTCGCCCCGCTGATGCGTTCGGTATATCGAATGGTCAAGCCCGCCCGGGTCATCCACTCTTCAACCGCTGCGACTTCGAAGCCCAGCCATTGATCGGCAAATTGCTCGCGGACCCATTCCTGTTCGTGTGCCACGAGGTCGAGCACGACCAGGGTGCCACCCTTGCGCAGCACCCGTACGGCATCGGCGATCGCGCTCTCCGGATGCGCCGCGTGATGCAGCGCCTGGCTCATGAAACAAACGTCCACCGAGGCCTCCGGAAGGGGAAGGGCCTCGAGATCGCCTTCGGCAACCTGGATCACGTGTCCCAGGCCCGCCTTCTCCGCGGCCTCTTCAACCAGGCCTAACATACGGGGCGACTGGTCCACCGCAATCACCCGGGCGGCAAAGCGCGCGAGCAACAGGGCCAGTTGCCCTTCCCCGGCACCGAGGTCGGCAACCTCCTTACCGCTCAGGCCAACCGCGAGGGCCGCGGCAACAGCCCGCCATCCCCCACCCGGCTCGGTGAGCGACCCGTAGCTACCGGCGATCCCGTCGAAAAAGTCCCGGCTTATTTTCTTCCGGTTGTCCAGCACCCGGCGCACGGATGCACGGTCCCGGTCAGCCGCCGGCAAGTCGCTCAGCCGGGTATCCATTAAGCCGCTGAAGTCCGCGTCGGAAAAGGCACGGCCCCGGCGGTAATACACCGAGGTGCCGTTGCGCCTGGCTTCAACCAGGTCGGCATCCCGCAGGGGTTTCAAATGCCGGCTCACCGTCGACTGGGGAAGGCCCAGTACCGTCACCAGCTCGGCCACCGACAGCTCCGCCACCGAGATACAGCGCAAAATGCGCAGACGGTTCTCATCCGCGAGGGCTTTAAAGGTCTGTAAGGTGTCAGAATCCATATATCCGCTTTTCCGAATAAATGGATATATAAAGGGGAGGCGGGTACATTAAAAGCGTTTTTACTCGAAAAGGTGGTATCTTGAGTACAAGTAGAAGCTTTGATGTCCACTGCGTACAAATTATTGCTACTGTTTAGTTTAGCCATCCTGGCGCCCTTCGTCAGCGCAGAAAAGCCCTTCATGAAGTACCCCATCGCGATCACGATGGAGCGCAAATCCCTGGACGACACGAAAAGCGGTCACAAGAACCTCCAGTTTTTAATCAGCATCGCCAACACCCACGGGGTCATCGACCTGATGGACCTGAAACTCACCCTCCTGATCGTCGGCACTTACGATGGGAGCCCCAACATTCTGCTCAAGGACAGGCGGCAGCACAAGGTACTCGACCGGATGCTGCTCAACTACCAATCGAAGATCAGCCTGCCCAGCGCGAGCGAAATTCACGTGGAGTCCGAGATCCTCAAGTCCGGCATCGGCGATCCCAATCACATCAACCACGGCGTGTGGTACTATGGCTACATCGTCGCGGTCCAGGACAAGGAAGGCAACATCGTCGCCCACGCCGCCTCGGAAAATCGCCTGAGAGAACGCTTTAAGGACCTGAAGAAGACCCCGTCCAACCGGGACTTCCTCAAGAAACGCGGATTGCACCTGAAATAGCGCAGTTGAACGGTTCCCGGCAGTGGGGGAAACCCAGTCGCCCGCATCGGCCCGGGGCTCGTCGCTTTGGCAGCCCGTACTTTTGCCGCAAAAACACTTGGTAATTTGACAATTCATCGCGAGAGTAATGGACACATGAAATCGCTATCCGCGCTATTGCTTCTCCCCTTCCTGTCCCCGCTCGCCGTCCACGCGGTCCCGCCCGGCGAGATCAAGTTCAACCGGGATATCCGGGGCATTCTCACCGACAAGTGCTTTGCCTGCCATGGACCCGATGCGAAGAAGGTTGAGGGCGACCTGCGGCTCTACCTGCGGAGCAGTGCCATTGCGCGCAGGAAGGATGGCGATGCGGCCATCGTGCCGGGCGACCCGAAGAAGAGTGCGCTGGTCTACCGCATCTTCACGGACGACAAAGACGATCTCATGCCCCCGCCGGAAACGCACAAGTCCCTGGAACCGCACGAGCGCGAGCTGCTGCGAACGTGGATTGCCCAGGGCGCCGCCTACGAGCCGCATTGGGCCTACACCGAACTGAAGCGACCCACCCCGCCCAGGGCCGGCCGATGGGCGATCAACGAGGTGGACCGGTACATTGCCGCCGGCCTGGCTGCCAAAGGCCTCAAACCTTCCCCGGAAGCCGACCGGGTAACCCTCATCCGGCGCCTGTCCTTCGACCTGACCGGCCTGCCCCCCACCCCGGCCGAGGTCGATGCCTTCGTCAAGGATCGATCGAAGGAGGCCTACGAGAAGCTGGTCGACCGGCTGCTCGCTTCACCCCGTTACGGGGAACGCATGACCATCTACTGGCTCGACCTCGTCCGCTACGCCGACACGGTGGGCTACCACGGGGACCAGAACGTCTCGCAATCCCCCTACCGGGACTACGTGATCAAGGCCTTCAACACCAACATGCCCTACGACCGCTTCATGCGCGAGCAGCTGGCGGGTGACCTCCTCCCGGACGCCACCCTCGACCAGCGCGTCGCCCCCGGCTACAACCGGCTCAACCAGACCACGGAAGAAGGTGGCTCGCAGGCCAAGGAATACCTGGCGATCTATTTTGCCGACCGGGTCCGCAACGTCTCGCAGGTCTACATGGGCGCGACCATGGGCTGCGCACAGTGCCACGACCACAAGTACGACCCCTACACCACCCGGGACTTTTATTCCTTCGGGGCCTTCTTCGCGGACATCGAGGAGCGCGGCGTGTACGGCGCCCGCAAGCGCCCGCCGGTAATCCAGGTGCCCGACGCGGAAGCACAAGCGAAGATCGAGGCCTTCGACCGGAAAATTGCGGCCGTGAAGGCCCAGGTCGCGGCCGAGGGCACGAAGCTGCTCGCCGGCCTGCCTGCATGGGAGAAGTCCGCGCGGGCTAGCATGGACCAGACCAAGGAAGTCGAGACTGTCCTGATCGACGACCGGCAGGACACGGGCGGTAAAAGCGACGGTGCCTGGAATTTTGTCGCGGCCGACAAGGGACCGGTACACAGCGGGAAAAGCTCCCGGCGACAGCAAGCAAAGGGCCTGGTCCAGCATTTCTACGACAACGCCAAGAAACCGCTGAACACCACGGCGGATACCCGCTTCTTCGCCTGGGTTCACCTCGATGCCGCGAATCCCCCGAAAGCCCTCATGCTCCAGTTCAACGACGGGACCTGGGACCACCGGGCGGTCTGGGGGAGCGATGACATCTCCTTCGGGCGGCAGCCCGAGAGCTACGCGGCCTACCGGCGCAAGGGCGCCTTGCCGAAGGCGGGTGAATGGGTCCGGCTGGAGGTGAACGCGGCCGAGCTCGGCCTCCCGGCCGGCCGGAAAGTCAAGGGCATGGCCTACACCCAGTTCGACGGCCTGGTGCACTGGGACAAGGCCGGCTGGATCGGCGTCAAGGGCCTCCCCCACGAGGTGGCGCGTGCCCTGGTGATCGCCCCGGACAAGCGCGACGACAAGCAGGCCAAGGCCCTCCGGGAGCACTACCTGGCCACGGCCCCGGCGGTCCTTGCATTGAACAAGACGATTGCGGGCATCGAGGCCGAGCGGGGCAAGGTGAACAGCAAGGGCATCTCGACCGTGGTGAGCAAGGCGGTCAAGCCGCGCATGATCCGTATCCTGCCCCGCGGCAACTGGATGGACGACTCCGGTGAGGAGGTCCAGCCCGCGATCCCCGCCTTCCTCGGCAAGCTGGACACCGGCGAGCGGCGGGCCACCCGCCTCGACCTGGCCGAGTGGTTGGGCCGGCCGGGCAACGTGCTCAGCTCCCGCACCCTGGCCAACCGGCTCTGGTACCTCCTGTTCGGCCGCGGCATCTGCAGCTCGGTCGATGACTTTGGCGGGCAGGGCACCTTCCCTTCCCACCCCGAGCTGCTCGACTGGCTCGCGGTTGATTTCGTCGCGTCCGGGTGGGACATCAAGCACACGATGCGCAAGATCGTCACCAGCGCAAGCTACCGCCAGTCCTCCAGGCCATCGCCGGCCCTGCGCGCGGAGGATCCCTACAACGCACTCTTTGCCCGGCAGGGCCGCTTCGGCCTCGCCGCGGAAATGGTCAGGGACAATGCCCTGGCCGCCAGCGGGCTGCTGATCCACAAGCTGGGGGGGCCGAGCGCCAAGCCCTACCAGCCGGTGGGCTATTACGCCCAGCTGAACTTTCCCGGGCGGAAGTATGCCGCAGACAAGAACGACAACCAGTACCGGCGCGGCGTGTACACCCATTGGCAGCGCACCTTCCTCCACCCCATGCTCAAGGCCTTCGATGCCCCCAGCCGCGAGGAATGCACCGCCACCCGCGCGCGCTCCAACACCCCGCTCCAGGCCCTGGCCCTGCTGAACGACCCGAGCTTTGTCGAAGCCGCCCGGGTCTTCGCCGCGCGGATCATGCGCGAGGGCGGTGCGCGCCCGGAGGATCGCATCCAGTGGGCCCACCGGAACGTGCTATCCCGGACGGCCGAGGCAGCCGTCGCCACGGAATTGAAACGCGTCTATGACCGGCACCTGGCCCATTACCGGACCCAGGTCGATGCGGCCAAGAAGCTGATCGCGGAAGGCGAGGCGCCGGTCGCCGCGGACCTCGACCCGGCCGAGCTCGCCGCCTGGACCGGGGTTTCCCGCGTCATCCTCAACCTGCATGAAACCATCACCCGCTACTAGGGAGCCCGCTATGCATCCATTCAGCCATCCCCATCCCCTGCCGGACGAAACCGTCGCGCGGCGCACCTTCCTCCGCCGGACCGGGCTCGGCTCGATCGCCCTCGCCTCGATGGCCGGCTCCGCACGGGGGATCGAGGCACACCACCCCCCGCGCATCAAGCGGGTTATCCACCTCTGCATGGCCGGGGGTCCCAGCCACCTTGAGACCTTCGACTACAAGCCGGAGCTGGCCAAGCACAACGGAAAGCCGATGCCCGAGTCCTTTACCAAGGGCCAGCCGATCGCCCAGCTGCAGGGCAAGGCGCTGAAGGTCCTCGGCCCCCAGCACACCTTTGAGCGGTACGGCAAGAGCGGCCTGTCCATGTCCAACGTGTTCAAGCACATCTCCAACCACGCCGATGAAATGTGCATCATCAACTCCATGCACACCGAGCAAATCAACCACGATCCCGCCCACACCTTCTTCAATACCGGCACCGCGATCAGCGGCCGCCCCTCGATGGGCTCCTGGGTCCTCTACGGCCTCGGGGCGGAGAGCCGGGACCTGCCCGGTTTTATCGTGCTCACCAGCGTGGGGGGCGGACAGAGCCAGCCCATCAGTTCCCGCCAGTGGCACTCGGGCTTTCTCCCCAGCCGCTTCCAGGGTGTCCAGATGCATGCGACCGGCAACCCGGTGCATTATGTCGGCAATCCCGCGGGGGTCGGCCGGGCACAGCAGAAAGAGGTCGTGGATGCGGTTTCCCGGATCAACGCCATCCGCAACAAGGCGCTGGACGACCCCGAGATCGCGACCCGGATCGCGGGCTACGAGATGGCTTTCCGCATGCAGGCCTCCGTGCCCGAGCTGACCGACATGTCCGGGGAGCCCAAGCACATCGTCGACCTCTACGGCTGCAGGCCCGGCGATGGCTCCTTTGCCAGCAACTGCCTGCTCGCCCGGCGGCTGGCCGAGCGCGGGGTTCGCTTTATCCAGCTCTACCACCGGGGCTGGGACCACCACGGCGGGGTCAAGGGCGGGGTCGTCAAGACCGCCTCCCTCGTCGACCAGGGCACCTCGGCCCTGCTCAAGGACCTCAAGCAACGCGGCATGCTGGACGACACCCTCATCATCTGGGGCGGGGAATTCGGCCGGACCCCCATGGCCCAGGGTTCCGGGCGCGACCACCATATCAAGGGCTATTCCATGTGGATGGCCGGGGGCGGGGTGAGGGGCGGAACGACCTACGGCGCCACCGATGATTTCGGGTACAACGCGGTGGACAGGAAGGTGCACGTGCGCGATTTCCACGCGACCATGCTGCACCTGCTCGGCATCGACCACAGCCGCTTCACCTACAAGTTCCAGGGACTCGACTTCCGCCTCACCGGCGTCGAGGAGGCACACGTGATCCGGGACCTCTTCACCTGAGCCCCGCGCCCAGCAGTACGGCATGATCTATTTCTTCCGTGAATAGTTGAACCCGGCCGCGGCAAGACCCGGATCGGTCGCGAAAACGGGCCAAATCCCGAATCCATGCTTGGCCCCGTGTTCCAGGGGCCGCATAATCCCCCTTGCGACTGCGTTTTGGCCGCACCACCATGAAACCGTCCTTATCCAGCCTGTGTTCCGGCCTGTTCCTGGGGCTGCTCTCCACATCGATGGGGCAGACCCATACCCTCACCCTGCAGGAAGGGGTAAACGGCTACTTCAGCACGCAGGATACCGAGATCCGCCTCAGCGCGCCACTCACCCCGCTCGGGAACAACCCCTCCATCAGCGTGGATGGATCCGACGGCGGGGGCCCGGTCCAAGGGCTCCTGCGTTTTGACCAGCTCTTCGGGCCGGGAACCAACCAGGTGGCACTGGGCGAGAACATCCTCTCCGCCACGCTTAGCTTCTACAGCTTTGACCCGGGCGGGGTGGTTGCTTTCCATCGCATGCTCGTCGACTGGAGCGAGGCCGGCAGCACCTGGAGCAACCTGCTGGGGGGGGTGCAGGCAGATGGTATCGAGGCGGCGGCCGCCCCTACCGGGACGCTTAGCGGCCCGAACGACGACTTTGTCATGGTCGACCTGACCGCGGATGTCATGGCCTGGTCCACCGGCCTCAGCAACACGGGCTGGGCCCTGCTGACCCAGGTGAACGACGGATGGGACTTCGACGCATCGGAAAACCCCACGATTAATCGTCGGCCCCTACTTACCGTGGTCTACGGAACGGGCACGATCCCGGTCGACCTCAGCGCCGGGACCCTGCCCGCGGATGCCGTGGTCCTGGAGCAGCGGGAGCACCACCTGGCGGCCTCGTTTGACGCCCTGCCCGTGCCGGTCATCCAGTGGTTCAAGGACGGCGCGGCCATCACCGGTGCGGTGGGGAGCACCTACACCATTTCCAACATGACCGCCGGCACGGCCGGCGATTATTTCGCCCGCGCCACGAACCCGGCGGGCAGCGCGGATTCGCGCACGGCCAGCATCACCCTCGAGGAGGACCTCAGGCCGCCGCTGCTGATGACCGACCCGGTCAACCAGCCGCGCCTCTTGAGCGACGGGACCTTCGTCTTCACCTTCGACGAAGACATGGACCCCGCCTTCCTTTCCACCCCCGGCGTACACATCTTCCCCGTGGGCGGCGACGCCGTGCTGGACAACCTGGGCATCGCCGGGTTCAGCCTGCTCGACGGGACAAACTTCGTCGTGACCTCCTCGCTTCCCGCGCTATCCCAGGTCCCTTACCTGCTCACCCTGTCCGCGGGAGCGGTACAGGACGAGGCGGGCAACCCGAACGCAGCCGTCAACGACCAGCCCATCA
>JAYGFS010000512.1:0-17526 GCA_046581765.1 Verrucomicrobiota bacterium | reverse complement strand
CTGGGCGCGTTCCGACAAGCCGCTGCCGGGCAACCAGGCATTGACCGCCTCCGGATCCTCGCGGAACATCGCCTGGCCCGCACGTACCGTTGTGCGCTCGCGCCGGTCGTCGTTCTGGATTTGCTGGGCCCAGCTCAAGGCCGCCACCGGGGTCTCGCGGGCAATACGATTCGCGTAAACCTCGATCGCCGGGTCATACAGGTCGCCGCGCTGGGTTTGCTGGTTCAACCATTCACCCACCGCCGTCGGGTCCTGTCGGGACCAGTGGTCGACGGCGGAGGCCAGGCCCTTGCGCTGCAGGTCCCTGTTCTCCAGCCCCGCCACCCAGGCGATCGCTGCATCGGGATCGCTGTCCGCCCACTCGCCCGCAAGCTCATGCACCACTTCGTGGTTAATTTTTTCGTGGCCCATGTATTGATCCAGCCATGCCGCCGTGGCCGCCGGGTCCGTGCGGGCCCATTCTTCGGTCATCTCCGCGATCACCTTGCCGTTCACGCGCTTGTCTTCAAAGTGCCTGTCCAGGAAGTCCGCGGCGGCACCGGGATCGACCTCGACCAGCTCGTCGGCGACTTCCTCGAAAATCCGCGAGCTCAGGTACTCGGAATCCAGGTTGCGCTCGACCCAGTCCCGGGCGGACATGGGATCTTTCCGGGCCACGTAAAAAGCAACTTCGTTGACGACCTGGTAGGCGTACTTGGGATCCTCGTGACCCGCGGCGATGGAATCCGCCCAGTTCAGCGCGCTCCTCGGCCCCTGCTGCCTGATGTGCTCATGGGCCAGGTGCTCAACCAACTTGCGCCGGCTATCGGCATTCTCTATGGTGCCTACGTAATCGCTGGCCCCGGCCAGGTCATTCTTGACCCAGCCCCGCACCAGGGCGTCGACCATGTAACCCTTGGAGCGGTTGCCGTCTTCAACCCCCTCGACAAAGGCCTTCGCCGCCTGGGGATCCTGGCTGCTCCAGCCGATCATGGCCGAAGTGCCCCCGTAAGAAACCTTCTTGCCTTCAGCGTTGAAAAACGCATATTCGGTGGCCGCCTGGCCATCGATTTCGCCCCATGCGTACATGAACATGCGAAAGTTATGGTCGTTGAGCGCGTTCCGCTCGGCATTTTCAAATACCGCCAGGGTTGTATGCACATTCTCCGGCGTCAGGTTGGCCAGCAATTCCGCCACCAGGAGATTGTTGGCCATGACATTTCCCCCGGCCCGAAGGGCCCCGGGGAGCTGCCGCAGGATATCATCCGGGGCGATGTCCCGGTCGAATGCGCCGAATGCGGGGACCTCGGGTTCGTCGCCCTCGCGCTCAACCACCACGATTTTTTCTACCGTGCGCGGGGCGCTGAGGAGGACCTGACGGTCGACCTGTGTAGCGGACCTTGCGACTTCCGCGGGCACCGTTGCACGCCCGGTTTCGACGCGGGCGTTGGAATCATGGGTCATCAGGAACACGAGCACCAGGGAGAGCACCCAGAGGGCGACGAAGACAATTCTAATTTTCATCCGTGAACGATATAGGGAAAGAGTCCTTTTTGCGAGCCGAATGAGCCCCCGCAAAGGGGCCAGTATTAGCGTAACCTTGGCAGGAAGATGCAAAAACCGCATAATACGACATAATCGGTTATGAACAACGAAGCCCCAGAACCCGCCACCGGCTTCCGGCGCTACCGCGCGGTGGTCATCCTTATGGTCCTCCTGGTCGGTACCGTTTCCGGGATCTTCGACGCCGTCTACAACCGCGCCTACGGCAACGCGGCGCGCAGCCAGAACGCCACGTATCTCGAGGACACCACCCAGAAGGCCGCCAGCCTGCTCGTGCCCATCATGGTAGCCAAGGGATCCATAGACGTGATCGAAGGGAGCGAGATGGTGGTCGAATTCGGCGATATTGTGCAACCCTTGCTCGATTACCTCAATGTGGCCTGGCAGGTGGTCCTTGTCGCGTCGATCGTCCTGCTCAGCTTCAAATACTTTCTCGAGGGCACGATCGGCATCGGCTCGGTTTTCCTCAGCGCCTCCCTTGCGATGTATCTCGTGCTCGCCCTGTTCCACTCCTTTCGCAACCCGCACAACCCGATCGCCCATACCTTCAAGCGCATGGCGGGAATGATGCTCCTGGTCGCACTGTTGATCTACTTCGTATTGCCCCTGTCGGTCCAGGGGGCCGCCTGGTTGAGCCATCACTCCACCGCGAAGATGACGGTCGAATACGAACAGACCTTCAATGAGCTTTCCGCAACGTTTGGCACGAGCGATATCGAATCCGCAAAGGGGATAAAGCAGAAGGCGGAAGTCTTCAAAAACAAGGCGGACGAGTTGATCAACTACGTCGAGGATGGTGGTCTCAAGAAGGTCGGAAAGGCCGCAGTGTACGTGATGGTGGTGTACATCCTCGACGGAATCGTGTATCCGGTGCTCATGATGTTTTTCCTGATCTGGTTGATCCGCGGGACCCTGTACCCATCCCTCGGCCTCTCGCGTGAGAGCGGGCGTTAAGGATCGGTCATGGCCTTCCCCAGCGTGCCTCGAAGTGTCTTGGTAACCGGATGTTCGACGGGCATCGGCGAAGCCTGTGCACGCATGCTCCGCGATCGCGGATGGACGGTCTATCCCACCGCGCGCAGGGCCGGGGATCTCCAGGCGCTGGAAGCGGCAGGTTTCACGGCGATCGAGCTGGATCTCGCCGACAGCGCATCCGTGCACGCCGCGGCGGCGAAGGTCCTGGACCTGAGCGACGGCCAGCTGGGCGCCTTGGTCAACAACGCCGGCTTCGGCCAGCCGGGGGCCATGGAAGATCTCAGCCGCGAGGCACTCCGGTACCAATTCGAGGTAAACGTCTTCGGCATGCAGGAGTTGACCAACCAATTTATCCCCTTTTTCCGCGAACGGGGCCGGGGACGCATCGTGAATGTGAGCTCCGTGGTCGGCCGGGTGGCCCTGCCCTTTTTCGGGGCCTATTCCGCATCAAAATTCGCGATGGAAGCCATTTCGGATGTCCTGCGCGTCGAGCTGGTCGACAGCGGGGTCGCGGTGAGCCTGATCGAGCCGGGGCCGATCATCACCGCCTTCCGGGCCAACGCGGTTGAGAAAACCGACGAGGCGATCGACGCGGGGTCATCGACCTTCGGGGACCTCTATACCCGGGAAATCCAGCGTCGGCGCGATCGCCAGAAGAAGGTCGGCTTCGTCAACAAGCCCCCGGAGGCCGTCGGCAACAAGGTGATTCACGCGCTTGAGTCATCCGGTCCGCGTCGGCGCTACGGGGTGACGCCCGTGGCACCCTACGTGAATTTCGTGCGGCGCTTCGCACCGACATGCTTCGTCGATGCCCTGTTCGCCCGGAGCGTAAGGAAGAAGCGTGGCTGATCCGGACCCGGTGGTCCTGCCCCTGTTTCGCGCCCCGGTACGCAAGCAAAATGCGGCCTACCGGGACAACATGGCGCGACTCGAGGTGGCGGCCCTGGTCGCCGATACCCTTTCCGCCCCCCTGGTCCTGGCCGAGGGCTGGAAGAACAATGACCGGGGGGACGGCATCCTGGTCGACGGGACAGACACCGCCCAGGCCATGCTGGATGACATGGGTTTGCCGAAGTTGGCCGAGGTCATCCACCTGCATGCATCCTGCTGTACTTGGCAGGAATTCGCCGTCGTACACGAAACGTTTCCCGGTCGGCCAATCATTGCCCTCGCCGGTTCCGCCTGCCCTTCCGTGCGTCGGGCCCAACACGTGTGCCGCGTACAGGGCCTGGCTGCGCGGGTGTATGCCCCGTGCGAGGCCCTGGATGTTTTCAAAATCGAGTCAGGCTTCAGGGCGCCGCGCGCGGGGTATTCGGACGTCCTCTGCGAAGGCATCAATTGGCTGGTGCACGGGATCTCCAGCATGGAGAAGCACTGGGAGGATCCCTTCGAGTTTCGGCTCGCCCGTCGCTTGCGGGACCACGCCCCCTAGGGCAGATCAACCCGGATCCGATAAAACCGGATGGCCGGCCCCGGCGCAATCGGAAATGCAATCGTACCCCCGGTACCGTTGACCAGGGCTTCATCGTTCCAGTTGATCGCCCCGGGGATGCTGGCCGATTGCAACTGGTACACCCGGCTGGGGGAGGAAATAACGTTGAGGCTGCTGCCCGGGTCAAAGGCCTCGAGCTTGAAGAAGGACTGGGCATTTGTCGGGTCGGTATCGGCGATATACTCACCCGCATGGTCGAAACCATCCAGGTCACTGTCCGCGTTCGCAACTGCCGAGGTGGGATTGCCGAAGTAAAACCGTTCCCATTCATCCGGCATCCCATCGGCATCCCCATCCAGGTTGCTCGTCGGGGACGCTGGCTCACAGGAACTGAGCGCCTCGATCGTGAGCATGATTTCCTGCAGGGACCCGGTATCGCCAAGCACGGTATCTGCGATGGTCGCGGTCCAGATGCCATTCGGATCTTCCCCGTTAAAGTCCGACAGCAATCCCACGGGGCGATAGGTCCCGACATGGGGACCCGCAGCATCCGGGATATCCTGGATACTCCCCGCGGCGTCATCCGCCAGTTCCACGCTGCAGAAATTCGGACCCGCGCCCAGCCCAGCACCCGGGTTCTGCATCAGCACAACCACGGTGCCGCCGGGCGAGGCCAGCCTGATCACCAGGTCGCCGGAGAAGTCGTGGGTTATTCCGTTCCCGGTATCGCCCGAACTGCTCGAACAGGCGTTCCCGCCAATCCGGAAAGTGACCCGGGAAATATTCGGGCTCAGCCCGGATGCATTGAGGAGGATATTGGTGCCCGCGGCATCGTCGTCCGGTATCGCAATCGGGGGGACGATGCCGGCGTAGGCACTGTAGGCCAGGGTCTGGCTGCTGCTCCCGGTGCCGCTTGGCAGTGCCAGCATCACCTCGTTTCCGCCCTGGTCGGAGAGCACCGTCAAGCGCAGCAGGATCGGGTCGCCACAGGGGTGCGCGCCATCGAGATGGAGGATAAACGGGTTCGTGCTCGGAACCGCACTGCCTGGCGGCAGGTTGGCGAAGGGGCTGTCCTCGTGCACCACCGTCACGCCGGGGCTCAGCGCACTCAGGGTGGCCTGGATATTGGTGCCGCCATAGGTACCCGCATTGCGAATCACCGGATGAAAGAGAATATAATTTTCGCCCGGGTCGATCAGGCCGTTGCCATTCCCGTTCCCGAAAGTGTCGAGGATGGATGGCGCTTCGGCACTCTCGAAAAGAGCGACGGAGGTGCCCCCGGGGCTGATGGAAAAATTCTCTTCCGACACGTCGAAAAAGATATTGTCGATGGCCTCGATACGGATACGGGCGAGGCTGCTGGTCAACGGGGGCAGGGAGATGGTTTCGCTGCCGTCGTTCGCCGTACTCGCGGCGAGCACGAGAGGATAGGTGTACCCTCCGTCGTTGGACAGGAGGATGCGAACATTGGCCTCTCCGATGGGGGCTGCCTGGCTGCCCCCGGTATTCCAGGTTACGGTATGGGACCCACTCAAGGTAACGGCGGTATTGGGACTGAGGATGCCAAAGGGTGCACCCGTGTCGATAACCTGGACGGTCATGTCGTCGGCGACGAGGCCTCCGCCGAGGCCATGGTTGTCCCGAGCGGTCAATCGAAAATGAAGGGTCCGGTTGCTGTTGGGGAGCCTCTCGGCGGGATTGCTTGTACCCGTAAGCAGGTAACTCAGGTTGGGGAGGCTACGGGTCGGCTCCACCGAGGGGGGCAGGCTGCGAAAGAGCGGGCTCTGCCCATTATCGGGGGCGGCCAGGGATTGCGCAGGGCCGAGGTCGAATTGCTCCCAGGTGTAGGTGAGCGTGTCGCCGTCGGAATCCGAGCCGCTGCCGCTGAGCAGGAAGGGTGTCCGTGCCGGTATGACATAGTCGTTGCCCGCATTGACTGAGGGCAGGTGATTCGGCGTGTTCGTTGTGCTTGCACAAGGGGCGCTGCTCGCGATGTAGGCCTGGATTTCCCCCATGCTGTAGGCATGAAAATAATCATCGGAAAAGCCCTGGATGTCATCTGCACCGCAAATCCCCGCATACGCCATGATCGTGGAGCCGCTTCCCGGCTCATAGGCACTCGTTGCCGATCGATTCCCGCCCCCACACGCATCGGTCACCGAGTTGAAGGTGTGATCGGCACCAAACTGGTGGCCAATTTCATGGGCGACGATATTAATCCAATAGGGGTCGTTATTCGGGCTTGAGCTGGCCGACATTCCGTCTCCCTTCTCCGCGATATTACAGACAACACGCAAGGCCGAAAGGCTGCCCACGTGTCGTCCGCTCAGGTAATGGCCGATGTCATAATTCAGGGCCCCGATACGCGTACTGATAATGCCCGTGGCGGCAAAATTTCCGGTGTGTGGATCATTGGTCGCATTAAAGACCAACAGGTCGTTATTCGCAACCAGCTCCATGCGTACGCCGAGGTCCCGCTCGTAAATCGCATTGATCCGATTCAGCCCTGTCACGATGGCGGCCAGGGCTGCCGTCTCGCCCCCGTGGAAATCGGTATACTGGTGATCGGTGGTGATCGCGATACGAAAGGTGCGGCGTTCGGCAGTAGACGCGCCTCGGTGCCGGGCTTGTGCATGGGCTTTCAGGTAAGCCGGTGCATCACGAAGGTGCCGAAGCACCGGCCCGGGGAGCCGCGTGCACCGGATATCACGGGCCTCCTCCCCGCGCACGAAATCCTTCCGGGAGTAACACGCATAGGCCGTGTCGTCCCCCCGGCTCCAGGGATCGATATAGAGGAAGCCATCCGGGGTATGGATCAAGCCGTGGAAACCCTGTGGCGTCCAGTCGAGACGCGCCCAGGTACCCGGCCGGTCGATCGCCACCCCGTGAACCGTCAGGATTTCCGGATATTTCCCTGCAAGCGCGGGTGCCATAACCCCAACAGCCTCGAGAGCAAAGGGGGCGAATTCGCCATCGCCCACGGGCAGTTGGATCCGCAGATCCGCCCCTTGTTCAACCACGTCCCGCAGGGCCGTTTGCATGCGGGTCGCGTCCAGGTCCAGCCCTTCGCCACGCGCAGGCCGAATCCAGGCCCCGGTCCCCGTCGTGCGGGCCCGGGAGGGATGCTGCGGACGCCACCAATTCTCCGCGGCCTGCGCAAAGGGCGCCAGGATAAAGCCGAGGAAGCACAGCTGGAGGGATCGCGGCATATCAGGGGGCCGGTTGCGCGGGATGGATACCGCCTGGACATTGAAGGGTCTCCGCATAGCGCACCAGGTCGGGGAAATAGGTGAGGAAATCCTGTTCGAGTTCTTCGTAGGCGGCTTCCAGGCCGGAGACGGCTGTACAAAGCGGGTTGGCCCTGCTTATCCGCAGGGATATGCCACACAGGACTTCGTCGATGACATCGATCGAGGCGTAGCCGGTGAACCGCCGGTCCGTTTCCAGGCGCTGGATGACCCGGCGGGCACGCTCCGGCAAGTAGCCATCGTAGCCCATAAAATCTCCCAACACCTGGTCCGCATACTCCGCCAGCGTTCCCGGACCGAAGCGCTCCCAGTGCCGGGCGAGAAAATGGTCATAAAAGATGTCGATCAGGATACCCGCAAAACGGCGGTGCTCGACGGGCAGCCGCGCCCGGCTTTGTTTGAATATCGGGTGGGCATCGGTGTACTGATCGACCTTCCAGTGCATGCGTATGCCCGCCATGATGTCCGGGCTGAAGTCTTCACGATCTACCCCGCGCATGAAATCAGCGACAAAATTTCCCAGCCGCGATTCCAGGTTCGGTGCGGCGAGTAGGATATGCGCGAGATAATTCATTCAACCCACCCTACCCGAGAATCGCGAAGGAGGAAACGATTTATCGATAATCTGGACACAGGCGCTCAATAGTTATCCCCTGGGAGAGGTGGGCCGCCGACGCGGCGCCGAAGTCCGGATCCGGGAGACCGCTACGGCTACACACAGATGTCCCGCACGACCTGGCCCGCAATATCCGTGAGCCTGAACGGCCGGCCCTGGTAACGAAAGGTCAATTGTTCATGGTCCATGCCCAGCAGGTGCATGATCGTCGCGTTAAAATCGTGGACATGCACGGGGTTCTCAACCGGGCGATAACCCAGCTCGTCGGTTTCCCCGTAGGTGGTTCCACCCTTCACCCCGCCGCCGGCCATCCACAGGGTAAACGCATGCGCATGATGATCGCGCCCCGAACCCTGCGCCATCGGCGTGCGCCCGAATTCACTGCCCCAGACGATCAAGGTTTCATCCAGCAGGCCGCGCGATTTCAGGTCTTTAATCAGGGCGGCAAGGGGCCGGTCCACCTGTTTGCACTTGCCGGGCAGGGATTTAAATACGCCACCATGATGGTCCCACCCCTGGTCAAAGAGCTGCACAAAGCGTACACCGCGTTCGACCAGGCGCCGGGCGAGCAGGCAGTTGTTGGCAAAGCTCGCCTTGCCCGGCCGGCTGCCATACAGCGCGTGCATGGCCTTGGATTCGGATTTCGTGTCCATGAGCTCCGGCACGGAAGACTGCATGCGGTAGGCCATTTCATACTGGCTGATCCGCGTGGCGATTTCCGGATCGCCCACATCCTTCAGCTGGAGCTGGTTGAGCCGGTTGACACGATCAACCATGCGTTTTCGGCTCCCGTCGTCCATGCCCTTGGGATTGGACAGGAACAGAACCGGATCCCCCGAGCTGCGAAATTCCACCCCCTGGTACACCGAGGGCAAAAAGCCGCTGCCAAAGATGCTGTTTCCGGCACCCGGGTACTGCCCGGTCACCATCACCACGAAGCCCGGCAGGTTTTCGTTTTCACTGCCGAGCCCGTAGTTCACCCAGGATCCCATGCTCGGGCGGCCAAAGCGGGCAAAGCCGGTCTGCATGAACATTTGTGCGGGCGCGTGGTTGAACTGCTCCGTGTGCACGGTGCGGACAAAACACATGTCGTCGACCACCGTCTGCAGGTTCGGTAGCAGGTTCGACAGCCCGATGCCCGATTCCCCGCACGACTTGAATTGCAGCTTGGCATCCCTGGAGGGACCCAGGAGCTTGGGGTGTGAGCGAATGAAGGCCAGTTGCTTGCCCTTGAACATTTCGTCCGGACATTGCTCACCGTTGCGTTTCTGCAGCTCGGGCTTGAAATCAAACAGGTCGAGATGCGAAGGCCCGCCGACGAGATGAATGTAGATGACGTGTTTTGCCCTGGGCTGAAAATGGGCGGGAGCCGCGGCAAAACCATCCCGGTTTAACAGGTGAGACAGGGCCAGCCCCCCCATGCCCATGCCGGCGCGTTGAAACAATTCGCGGCGTGAAATACATTGTACCTTTTGTGGATCCACGGGTTCAGCTCTTGTTAATCGTCTCATCGAGGTTGAGTAGCACGCTGGCCAGGTGAAACCAGGCCGCCAGCTTGCGGTGGTCGAGGGCCGGATCGGGTTTGAACCCCTTGATGCCCGCGATCAATTGATCGCCCCCGGCCTGGTCCAGCTCTTCCCGGTAGATGGTGGCCAGGACCTCCAGCTCCTCTGCCCGCGGTGCACGCGATAGGGCGCAACGAAAGGCATACCGGAGCTGTTCTTCCAGTGCCTGGCCCGAGGTCTCCTTCAGCACCCGCTGGGCAAACGCGAGCGCGAGCTCCACGTAGGTCTCGTCGTTCATCAGGGTGAGGGCCTGCAAGGGCGTGTTCGTCCGGCTCCGCCGCGGGTGACAGGCCGAGCGATCCGGCCCGTCGAAATTGACAAAGCTCGCATAGGGTGCCGCCCGCCTCCAGATCACATAAATACCTCTCCGGTAACGATTTTCATCGGTATGGACGATGTACTTGGGTTCGTTGCGACCGGTCTGGCGCCAGAGTCCACCCGGTTGAGGGGGGTAGATCGGGGGACCGTGCATCGTTTCGTCCAACTGGCCGCTGATGTGCAGGGCGTTGTCTCGAATCATCTCGGCAGAGAGACGGTGGCGAGGGCCGCGTGCATACCAGCGATTCTCCGGGTCGGCCTCCAGGAGCTCCGGCCCCAAGCGCGAATCCTGCTGGTAGGTCGCCGACAGGACAATCGTCCTGAGCAGCTGTTTCATCGACCACCCGTTTTCCATGAAGGACAGGGCGAGCCAATCCAGCAACTCGGGATGCGTCGGGCGGTCGGCCATGCGGCCGAAGTCCTCCTCGGTTTTCACGATGCCGCGTCCCATCAGCTGCCCCCACCACCGGTTGACCGTTACCCGTGCGACCAGCGGATTCTCCGGGGACATCAACCACTGTGCGAAGCCGAGCCGGTTCGTCGGCAAGCCGGGTTCCCAGGCGTGCAGCATGTCCGGCACGCCGGCTTCAACTTCCACCCCCGGATCCAGGTAGTTCCCGCGAACCATCATGTGCGTTTTGCGTTTTTCCGACTCGACCATGACCAGGGTAGTCGGGGCCTGGATCAGCCCCAACTGCCGGTCCAGGCCTTCCATTTTCCGGGTCAACTGAATGGCCTGGGGATTGTGCTGGGCAAAATAGGCATCGATGACCTTCTGGTCCTTGCGATTGCGTTTACCGGTCTTCTTCACCACGGCCAAGACCGCCTCGGGGATGGCCTGCAGGTCCGGGTCACCCCTGATAACCGAGAGGCGGAAGCGACCCAGTACCCGCCCCCGGCCATAATTCTGGTCCAGCACGATCGTCAGGTATTTTTGCGCCGGATCGATTGGTTTTTGCGTGATGAATACCGCGTGATGCGGCTTGAAAAATTCCGGCGCGATCGCCCAACCGCTTGTCCGGTTACCGTCGATGGCCTTTTTCACCCCCCAGTTTTTCTGGCTGAAGTCGGCTTTCGCATCCACCAGGGATACGCGTTCCCCTTGTTCCCCGGGGGTCTTCGAAGCGTATAGCTCTATTTCGCTGAGGATAAAATTGGCCTTTACCGGATCACCGCGGCCGGGGCCCGTGCCCGGAAGAGAATCATGGGTGAGCGCATCCAGGCGAATCGCGGTGATCCCGGAAAAGGGTGCTTCCGCCTTCACGGTATAAATGGTGGTGCTGGGTACCGTGCCGACGACGAGGATAGATCCATCGTCCAAGTGCTCAAACTCCTCGCTGCCCGTTGACTGCAAGCGGGTGCTTTTCAGGGTAAGCCATGCCGGCATCGCGGTTGCCGATTTTACCAGTTCGGCTTCCCATTCGGCCCTCCTGGTGCCAGCGTACTTTGCGCGCACCTCGGCCTCTTCTGCCAGGGCTGCCTTCCTGGCCAGCAACGCATCACGTTCCTCCCGCTGCTTACCCGGTAGCTCCAAGTCCATTTTAGGGCCATAAAAATCGTAGCTGACCCCTCCCTTGCCTTTGACCTCTACCGGGGTCTGGTTGAAGAACGCGAAGATCCGGTAGTACTCTTTCTGGCTGATAGGGTCATACTTATGGTTGTGGCACTGGGCGCATTCGAGCGAGGTTCCCAGCCAGACGATGCCCGTCGTGTTCACCCGGTCGAAGACCTGGTTCGTGCGGTTTTCCTCGACGTGCACCCCGGCTTCAACGTTGCAGGTGACCGTGCGATGAAACCCGGTGGCAATTTTCTGGTCAACGCTTGCATCGGGTAGCAGGTCGCCGGCGAGTTGTTCAACCGAGAATTGGTCGAAGGGCATGTCGGCATTCAACGCCTTGATCACCCAGTCGCGAAAGGCCCACGAATCCCGCAGCTGGTCGGCCTGGAAGCCATTCGAATCCGCGTAGCGCGCCAGGTCCAGCCATTGCCGCGCCCAGTGCTCCCCGAAACGGGGGGAGGCAAGCAACCGATCGACCGCGTGTTCATACGCCCGCGGTGAGGCGTCTGCTTCGAAAGCGAGTACATCCTGCACGCGCGGCGGCAAGCCCGTGAGATCGAGGGAGAGCCTGCGCAGCAAGGTCGCTTTGGGCGCGCGCGGCGAGGGCTGCAGCTTGTGCTGCTTGAGCTTCCGCAGCACAAAGGCATCGATCGGATTCCGGATGCTGAACCCCGTTCCGGCCGAATCCTCCGGAATGGGCGGTTTCACCGGCTTCTTGTACGCCCAATGCTGCACCCCGCCGCCCAGATCCTCCGTCCAGCTCATGCCTTCGTCGATCCATTGGCGAAGAAGGTCTATTTCCTCCGTTGACAGCGCGGGCTTGTCCTTCGGCATTCGTTTTTCGTCGTCGTGGTTGAGCAGCCGGCGTATCAACTCGCTCCCGGCACCCTGGCCGGGCCGGACCACCACCCGCCCGTGGTCGCTCGGCGTCAGGGCCCACTTCCTCGTCGTGAGGATCAAGCCCGCCTTTTGATGCTCATGGTCGTGGCAAGCCAGGCAATGGCGCTCAATGACCGGCTTCACCTCGCGCGCGAAATCCACGGCAGCCCGGCCGCTGACAAGCCAAAGGGGAAGGGTTGGAAGGAGGATATATTTCCACATACTCATTTCAGAAAGAGTACGACAAGGGGCCCTTCTTTTTGAAGAAAATTCTGGAAAACACGGTATGTGTGGCGGGACTTTGGATGTTTTTATGGATTTTATGGTGCCGAATGATCTGCGGGAGTTGCCCAGAACCCGACTCCTGCACGCGGGCACATGCTAAGCGAATCATCGCCCAATATTCACGAGCCTTCACGGGTCATTGATTAATCGGGCGGGGCAAGCAGATCCCATCCGTCAACTCTCGGCCTTGGCCATGCGCTTGCGCAGACTCGGATCGAGGATCTTTTTGCGCAGGCGAAGCGCGACCGGGGTGGCCTCGACATATTCATCCGGGGCGATAAACTCGAGGGCTTTTTCCAGGGACAGTTGCACCGGGGGTTCCAGCGAGATGGCCTTGTCGGTGCCGGAGGCTCGAACGTTGGTCAACTGCTTGGTCCGGGTCGGATTCACGGGCATGTCCTCGGGACGCGTGTTCTCGCCAACGATCATGCCTACATATACCGCATCCTGTGGGGCGATAAAAAGCTTGCCGCGCTTCTGGATCGTATCCAGAGCATATCCCGTTGCAATCCCATCCGCCGCAGCTACAAGCGTTCCATTACCCCGAGTGGGGATCTCACCACATACGGGAGCGTATTCCTTAAAGAGGTGCCCGACGACACCGGCACCGCTGGTGGTGTTGATCAACCAGCTTTCAAAACCGATGAGTCCGCGGGTGGGGATCGTCGCTTCCAACAGGATGGTTTCGGCCTGGTGTTCCATCCGGGTGATCTCGGCCCTCCGGTTGGCCAGGTTCTGGAGGACATCGCCGAGCGTTTTGTTGGGGACTTCCGCCCAGAGATCTTCGTAAGGCTCGACTTTCACGCCATTTTCCATGCGGTAGATGACTTCCGGCCGGGAAACCATGACTTCAAATCCTTCACGGCGCATGGTTTCCACCAGGACGGCAATTTGCAGCTCGCCACGGGCACTGACATTAAACGAGTTCAGCTGCTCGCTTTCCGAGACCTCGAGGGACACGTTCGTCCGCGTCTCGCGGAGCAGGCGCTCGCCAATGTTGCGCGCGGTCAAAAGTTTTCCGTCTTTCCCAGCAAAAGGCCCATCATTTACGCAGAAGCGCATCTGGATTGTCGGCGGATCGATGTCGACGAAGGGCAAGGGTTCCTGGTCCGGACTGCCCGCCAGGGTTTCCCCGATGCGGAGTTCATCGAAACCCGCCAGGCCAGCAATCTCACCCGCATCCGCACGCCCGGCTTCGACCACGCCCATGCCGGTGAACTTGTAGATTTTGCTAACCTTGGCGGGGGTGCACTTGCCTCCGGCTCCCATGCGGGTGATCGCATCGCCGATGGAGACCGAACCCCCGGAGACCTTGCCAATACCAATGCGTCCGACGTAATCGCTCCAGTCAAGGTTGCTCACCAGCATTTCGAAGGGCCCATCCGGATTCACGGCCGGTGCCGGAATATATTTGACCACGGTTTCGAATAACGGAGCCATATCGACATGCTCGTCGTCCAGGTTGTTCAGCATGTAGCCATCGCGGGCGCTTCCGTACAGGAAGGGTGCGTTAAATTGTTCTTCGCTCGCATTTAACTCCACAAGCAATTCAAGCATCCTGTCGTGCATGCCCAGGGGATCGGCAAACTCGCGGTCGATCTTATTGACGACAATAACCAGGGGGAGATCTTGCGCAATGGCTTTGCGCAGGACGAAACGGGTCTGGGCCTGCGGGCCTTCCTGGGCGTCGACAAGAACCAGTACGCCATCGACCATCTGCAGGATGCGTTCGACTTCGCCACCGAAATCGGCGTGCCCGGGGGTATCGACGATATTGAACGTTGTGCCATTCCATTCGACCATCGCGTTCTTGGACCGAATGGTAATTCCTTTTTCCTTTTCCAGGTCCATGGAATCCATTGCGCGGTCTTCCATGGCCTGGTTTTCACGGTATACCCCGCACTGCTGAAGCAGTTTGTCCACCAGGGTGGTTTTCCCGTGGTCCACGTGGGCAATAATGCCGATATTCCGTATGGATGAGCTCATGGCGTGCGGAACCTACGTCTTTTCATCCCCTCAGCAAGCCAATTTCGGTGTGGATTTCAGGGCTATTTGGGGGGTTTGGCGGGTTCATCCCCGTGCAATTGAGCACCCCGGGTGATTTTCGGGCAATATTCCCGCTGGGCCGAACGTACTTATAGGCGTGAAACGAAGCTTCCTACCCCTGCTGGTCTGTCTGTTCTATTCCTTTCCCGAGGGCTTCGCCCAGCAACCCCGGGGGGACCAGGCGGGCTTTCAACGCAAGGCCCCCGCCGTCGGGCAGGCCTTGCCGGATCTGAACGCCTACACGATCGATGGCAAAGCCTTGAACCTGAACAGGTTGAAGGGGCATCATACGGTGCTGGTCTTCGGCTGCCTCACCTGACCGCCCTTTCTCCGTAACGTTCCCGGTCTGGAAACGATCTATCGCGATTACGCCCCCAAGGGCGTGAAGATGTTCTTCATCTACAAGTCCCTCGCCCACCCGGAGGCCAGCGGCTATGTCAGCCCGTATTCGCTGGACGAACGCCTGATGCACATCCGCGAAGCGAAGCGCACCCTGGGCACGACGATCCCCTGGCTGGCGGACGGCATGGCCAACGATATCAAACACGCCCTGGGCGATGCCCCGAACTCGGAATTTATCATCGGGCCTGACGGGAAGGTCCTGGTGCTGCGCCAGTGGAGCAAGCCCGAAGACCTGCGACGCGACCTGGAAAAGCTGGTGGGGCCCGTCGATACCATTACCCGCGTGTCGGACCTGGAGATGAAAACCCAGCCGCCGCCGAAGGTGGCCCCGCAGGGCATCGTTCCCCGGCTGAAGTTGCCCGGAAATCTGCGCGCGCTGAAAGTAGAGCCGGTGGTCGAAGCCAGCCCGCGTGCCAAGCCCTTTTACGCCAAGCTCCGGGCCGAAGGCGACACGGGTGCGACCGGAGGCAAGGGCCGGGTGTATCTCGGCTTTCATCTCGACCCGATTTACCATGTGCACTGGAACAATCTCGTCGCGCCCCTGAGCTTCGAGATCACCGACATGCACCAGGTCAAGGTGGATCCCGCATCCGGCAAGGCTCCTCAACCCAGCGAACCCGCTGATATCGATCCCCGGGAATTCCTCCTGGACGTGGAAAGCAAGGGGCGTGATGCCCGCTTCACCGTGAAGGTCACCTACTTTGGCTGTAACGACGAAGAGGGTTGGTGCGTCCGGATTCAACAGTCCTACGTCGTTCACCTGCAGGTCGACCCCGACGGAGGGCGTGCCCGGCGTAGCGGAATGGGCCGCCCGGGAGGCGGGCGACCGGCCCAGGCGGGCAATCGCGGCTTCAATCGCTTCCCTGGGGGGCCTCCCGGGGGAGGCCAAATGGGCGGCGGACGGCTTTCAACGGTCGACGCGGAAAAACGCGTGGTCACCGTGCGGACGCGCCAGGACGGCTTAAAAAGCTACACGGTCTCTGAGCAAGCGCGGATGATTCGGAACGGTCGCCCGGCCAAACTCAGCGATTTCAAACCGGAGGACATGGTCCGGCTACGCGTGAGCGAGGGCGAGGGCGATAACCCGAAACCCCTGGTAATCGGCCTGATGGGCCGAAGCCTGCGCTAGGCCCGGCACCGCCTATCCGGTCGGGTTCAGAGGGCCTGCGGCGTTTTTTGCAGCCTGGGCTTACGCGGCTGTTGTGGCTGTTGCGGCTGAACCAGGAACTGGTGCTTGAAATGGAAGTTGCCCTTGCCGTCGCCTTCAAGCTGCTTGAGCGTATCACGATATTCCTCGGGAACGGACTTCCGTTCATCATCCGTGTTCACCGGGCCGTCGAACATCACATTGCCCCCTGCATCCTTAATAACCAGGTGCTTGTCCCCGTTCTTCTGGTTGAACTGAAAGTGTCCCTGGTCATTGCGGATGGATATACTGCTCGAGGATTGAATATTCCTTTTCACCTGCGGAGCGTCGCGGGGAATCAACTCGATGCGGGGCTTGGCCGGGCGGCCCTGCGCACGGGGTGCCGGGGCCTGCGGGACCTGGCCGAAACCCTGTTGAAGATTCTTGAACAACTGGCTCAAGTCCATGTGAGGATCGGCCCCGAGCGGCAGGGCATCGCCTCCCTCGCGTTCAACCAAGGTGGCCGTAAGCTCCTGTTTCTTGCCCTTGCGCAGGATCTTGATCGCGACCTCGTCCCCGGCTTCTTTGCCACGCACGAGGGTGACCAGCTGCGGGGCATTGATAATTTCCTGGTCATCCAGGTGGGTAATAATATCGAATTCCTGCAAGCCGGCTTTCTCCGCCGGACTGCCTTCCTCCAGGCCCTGTACCGTCTGGTAAAAGCCCTGCGGTAGATCCATGTGATGGGCCAGCTCATCGCTGACCGGCCCGAGCTTGACCCCGAGGTAGGTCATCGGGCCCTGCGGGCGAAAGGGTGCCTGCCAGTTCTGTTGTTGGCCCAATGGCCCGATTTGCTGCTGGATTTGTCGCATCAACTCCTGCAGGTCGCCGTTCTGCATAAGTTGACTGAAGTCCAAACCCTCGAAAGGATTCTGCGCGGGAAACCGTTGGGGCGAAAGGCCCGGCGAACCGGGGGTCGTGGCCAGGGCCGTGGACAGGGTCGAAACAAGGCTGAGCATGACGAACTTTTTCATAATGGGTCTCCGGGTGAATAAATACCACCTGGTTGGAGGGTAGGCCGCGAAAAAACGTTCAAAAAGAATCCAGGACCCCGCCAGGCCTGCGTATTCCGGGGGTAGAATGGCTTTCCAGCCCACCCGGCCGGCCGGGACCGGCACCTACTATGACTTGCCACCACGGCCCGGGCGGTGCTTAATGAGGCCATGGAAAGCAGCAACGAATTCCAAATTGGAGCACCGGGCATGGACGTGGAAAAAATCGTCGCGGAGATCCGGGCGGAGGTCGCTCGCAAGCAGGAGGAAGGCGTCTACGATGGCGCACGCATCGGCCCGGCAGAACGGCACAACCTCATCCATATGAGGGACAACGATGAGCTGCTGCGCGTTTACCTGGCCACCCTGCGCGACATCGTGACCGTCGATATCTCGGACTGGTCGATCAGGGACCGGCGGGGTGGATTCGCCGGGAAGGCCCTGGTGAAGTTTAAGACGGTGATCTGGAAGTTCCTCAAGTT
>JAYGFS010000474.1:0-4074 GCA_046581765.1 Verrucomicrobiota bacterium | reverse complement strand
TGAGGCCCGGGCTAAGCGAAGCCCTACTTGTCTTCTTTCGCCGCTTCTTCGAGGGCCTTCTTCGCCTTCAGGATTTCTTCCCGGATGCGCTTCAACTTGTCCCGGGTGCTTTCATCGAGCGCAGGCTTGGGATCGCGACTGGCTTCCGGTTTGTCGACCTTCGGCTAGGGTGCGTCCGTCGCAGGATCGTCCGGCTTTTCAACCTTGGGCTCATCCGGCTTCTCGGGCGCGGGTGTCTCCGGCTTCACCGATTCGGGCTTGTCCGGCTTGGGCGCATCGGGTTTCACCGGCACAGGCTTTTCCGGCTTGGGGGTATCGGGCTTCACCGGCGCAGGCTTTTCCGGCTTGGTTGCGTCGGGCTTGGCTTCCGGCTTGACGGGTTCGGGCGGGTCCGGCCGGGGTTGATCGGGCTTGACGGAATCCGGTTTCGCAGGCTTTTCCGGCTTGGGGGCAACCGGCTTGGGCTTTTGCGGCCCGGGCTTTTCTGACCGCTCGGGTTTCCCCGGCTTGTCCGGCTCCGGGGCATCGGCGACTTCAGGCTTTGTCGGCCCCTCCGCCTCGACCGGGGGCTCGGGCTTGGAACGTGGTTGATCTCCGGGAGCGGCCTGGGCCACCGCGGGCTTCGGCTTCACGGCTTCCGGCTCCTTGGGGGTCGCCGGTGCGGTTCCCGGTTCCCCGGCGTCAGGGCGGGGCGTTTCGGGCTTCTTCGGCTCCGGGAGCCCGGGCTCGACCCCGGCGACCTGGGCCGGTGCTGCCGCGGGCGGGGTCTGGGCAAGGTCAGGCGCCTTACCCGGCTTGCTACCGTTGGTCTTGGTGCCAAAGCCAACCAGGCAGGCGATCAGCACCAACAAGGCCGCGAGCGCGCCGTTCATCATCATCGCCCGCTTCTCGGAGCGCTCCAGCAGTTCACGCAGGGTTTCCTCCGAATGCTGGGCGCGTTCGGACAAACTGCGGGTGGTCCCCTCCATCGAGTGGAGGGTATCGTTAAACCGTTCGAGGCTCTGGCTCATCCCGTGGTTGTGATTCACCTGGGTTTCCAGTTGATTGCTGATGGCACCCAGGACTTCTTTCTGCTGGGCGGTCGCCTCGCCGACCGACTTCAGGCCCTCAACCGCCTCCGGAAGGGTATTCATGGTCTGCACCAGGTGCTGCTGCGATTCGACCTGAGCCTCGAGACTCTTGCGGATGGATTGGACAAGATCAATGACCTGGGCGTGACCCTGCTGGATCTGTGCGATCTGCCGGTCGCGCCTGCCCCCCGGCATGATGCGTTGCCACCAGCTGGCCGGTGCCAGCGCGTTGGCACCGGGGTCCACGCGTTGAATCGCCTCTTCGGGGATCTCTGTCTGCTGCGAATCTGTAATCTCGTTCTCGTTCACCTTGAAGCCCGTGGTTTATTGAATATTCTTTCGATTTCGTACCCTCTATCCTTGCGGAAATAAAGCATTCCATTCATATTTTACGATGCCCCACTACCGAAAGCAGATAATACAATGAAATTCCGTTTTATCCCCTTGCTAACCGTCTTTTGCTGCGCCCAGTTGTCCTGCCGTGCTGCGGAAAAACCCGAGGAACATAACGTGCGCAAAGACCTACCCTCACGCGAAATTATCGCCAAGCTTCCCGCCGACGGCGGCGATGAATTCAATCGCCTGATCCACGAGACCAGCCCGTACCTGCGTCAACACGCGCGCAACCCGGTTGACTGGTATCCCTGGGGCCCCGAAGCCTTTGCACGGGCCAAGAAAGAAAACAAGCCGATCTTCCTTTCCGTCGGCTATTCATCCTGCCACTGGTGCCATGTCATGGAACACGAGTCCTTCGAGGTCGACGAGGTTGCCGATGTGCTCAACGAAAAGTTTATTTGCATCAAGGTGGACCGCGAGGAACGTCCCGATGTCGACCAGATCTACATGAATGCCACCCAGTTGCTCACCGGGCGGGGCGGATGGCCGAACAGCGTGTTCATGGACGCCGATCAACGCCCCTTCTTCTGCGGCACCTACTTTCGCAAGCCCGATTTTATCGGGATTCTCAACAATATTGACGCAGTCTGGAAGAAAGACCGCGCACGGATCGACACCACGGCCGACCAGATCGCCGAGGCCCTGCAAAAGATGGCCTACCAGCAGCTCCCGGCGGCCTCGACACCACCCACTCGGGACGCCATCACGGCGTCCATTCAGTCCCTGCAATCCACCTTCGACAGCCGGCGTGGCGGTTTCGGCGGCGCGCCAAAATTCCCCCCGCACCAGTCACTCGCCCTGCTCCTCTATGCCTATACACAGACCAAGGACGCGGCGGTTTTGCAGATGGTGAACGTTACACTCATGGAAATGGCCAAGGGTGGCATTCACGACCATGTCGGCGGTGGCTTCCACCGCTATTCAACCGATGCGGACTGGTTCCTCCCCCACTTTGAAAAGATGCTCTATGACAATGCCCAGCTCTCACGCGTTTATGCCGAGGCCTACAAGGTCACCGGCAACGAATGGTTTGAGCAGGTTGCCCGGGGAATCAACGACTGGGTGCTCCGGGACATGCAGGATCCTGCGGGTGGTTTCTGGAGTGCCTACGATGCCGACAGCGAGGGCGAAGAGGGCAAGTATTACCTCTGGGGAAGAAAAGAGCTCACGGAGATCCTGGGGGAGACGGCTGCGAAGGCCTTGGCGGAAGCGTACAATGCCCCGGTCGGGGGAAACTACCACGAGGAAGCGACCGGCGAGAGCAAGCCGGTCAGCATCCTGCACCTCAAGCAGCCCTGGAGCGCCCTCACGAACCGGGAAGCCCTGGATACGAACCTGAAGCAATTGCGCGCGGTGCGCAATAAACGCGTCTGGCCCGGGCTCGACGACAAGGTACTCACCGCCTGGAACGGCCTGATGATCGGCGGCCTCGCCTACGGGGGCAAACAGTTGAAAGAACCGCGCTACATCGCGGCAGCCGAGAAGGCAGCGGACTTCATGCTGAGGGCGATGCGCAAGCCGGACGGACGGCTGTACACGACCTATCGCGACGGCCAGGCAAAACTGGATGCCTACCTCGACGACTACGCCTTCCTCGCGGATGGCCTGATCGACCTGTACGAAGCCACCGGGGAAAAGCGCTGGTTGAACGAGGCGGACAAGCTCCTGCAGGTCCTGATGCAGGATTTTTATGACGAAACCTACGGTGGTTTTTACTTCACGGCCAAGGGACATGAGAACCTGCTCACCCGGAACAAGGATCCCTTCGACGCCGCGATCCCCTCCGGGAACGGCATCGCGACCAAGGTCCTGATCCGGCTCGCCAAGCACCTGGACAAGCCCGCCTACGCCGTGACGGGTCGACACACCATCGATACCTTCGCCGGCATGATCGCCCAGTCGCCACGAGGGACGATGAGCTTCCTCCAGGCCATGGCCCTGTATTACGATTATGGATTTGCCGAGGAAAAAGCGCCGGCGGTCGCGACGGGCTCGGAGCCGGATGCGACGAAGGCCGAAACGCCCCTGAAAGCCGAGGCTTTTCTTTCATCCCTGCGGGTGGCCCCCGGGGGCGAGCTCCAGGTGGCGCTTCGACTGAGCCTTGATGCCCACTGGCACGTGAATGCCAACCCGGCGAGCAGCCCGGACCTGATACCCACGATCCTGGCCATCGATGCAGGAGAAAACCTGGCGGGCACGAAGGTCGCCTACCCGGCCGGCGTGGACTTCGGCTCCGCCCCGGATGTGATCCAGGTCTACGAGGGTAGCGTCCTGTTAAGGACCACCTTGAAAGCGGCTGCCGCGGCAAGGGAAGGCGCGCGCGAAATCGCCCTCACAGTGCATTACCAATCCTGCGATGACAAGGGGGTCTGCCTGCTTCCGGCGAAACTGGTGTTGAAGATCCCGGTTTCGATTGCAAAGGACGCCGTGCCGGGTAAGCGGCATCCCGGGATATTCAAGTAAGTTTCCCCCGTGACATGCAGGGTGGCCCACCCGGTGCAGGATCTTAGTCGGGAACAATAATCGCGTTCGGCATCACCCGCTCCAGGGACCTGCGCATCAGCAGGCTTCGGTCCGACGGCTGATTCACCACGCCCTTCCCCCGAAT
>JAYGFS010000460.1:0-15364 GCA_046581765.1 Verrucomicrobiota bacterium | reverse complement strand
CGTGTGCATGCTCTTGATAAAGCAGAGGTCATCCACGATCTGGGCCGTGTGGGGCATGAGTGCGCTCACCCAGGCCCCGCTCTTTCCGTGTTGCTTGAAGGGCTCGATGGGCTGAAGCATGAGTTTGCCCGAGGGATTGCCGGTCATGGTGCTGAAGCGTTTGCCGACAAGGTACTCTTCCGGTACGGGCGTCCCGTGCAGCTTGTGCAGGACAGGCTTGTAGTCAAAGAGGTCGATATGCGTGGGTGCGCCGTTCTGGAAGAGGTAAATAATGCGCTTGGCCTTCGCGGGAAAATGCGGCAGGCCCGGCAAGCCGTTATTCCCCGCCGGTGGGGCTGCAAGCAATCCATCCCGGTCGAGCAGGCCCGCGAGGGCGAAAGCGCCGATGCCGGTTGCACTGCGCCCGAAAAACTGGCGGCGGTTGATCGCGAGCTGTCGATCCTGCACCGGCGCCGGTGCTGCGGGGTCGAGAATGTTCCAGGCGGCGTTCATTCCTTGTTCAGGGTTTCGTCCAGGTTCAACAGGTTCAGGCATAGCGCGGCCCAGGCCGCATGGGTTTCCATGTGCAGGCTCTCGTCCCGGCCCGATGCGCCATGGGAAAGGAAATGCCTGGCCGCCTCGGGTTCGGCAGCGAAGGCCGTCGCGGAGCGCTCCAGGCTCCGTTTCCATATGTTAACTTCACCCGCGGAAGGTTCCCGGCCCAGCAGGCGTTTTCCGGCGATTCGAAATCGGGTGGAATCATCGTTGGCATCCTGCAGGAGCGACTCGGCCATCGCCCGGGCCGCCTCTACGTAGGTGATATCGTTCAAGGTGCTTAAGGCATGCATGGGCGTGTTGGTGCGAAAAGGTTTCACCTCGCATATCTGGCGCTTGGCGGTATCGAAAAACATGGTTGGTCCCACGATACGTCGCCAGAAAGTGTAGAGGCTTCGTCGATAAAGTGCCTGTCCCTTGGCGACCTGGTATTTTTTCTTCCCGAAGGTCGCCTCGGCCCAGATCCCTGCCGGTTGGTAGCTCTTGACCGGCGCGCCGCCGATCTCGGGATGCAGCAGGCCGGCAGCGGCCAGGGCCTGGTCGCGGAGCATCCACGAGGGCATGCGAAAGCGCGGCCCCCGGGCCAGCAGGCGGTTCTGCGGATCACGCTCGTAGACCGCGGGCGTTGCGATGATGGAACTCCGCTGGTAGGCTTCACTGCTGACGATCGTGCGCAGGAGCTGTTTCACGTCCCAGCCGGACTCGATGAAGTCCACCGCCAGCCAGTCGAGCAACTCGCGTTGCACCGGGAACTCACCCTGCACGCCGAAATCCTGCGGCGTCTTGACCAGGCCGATACCGAAAAGCATCTGCCAGAAACGGTTGACGGTAACGCGCGCGGTCAAGGGGTGCTCACGCGAGACCAGCCAGCGGGCGAGGGCAAGCCGGTTGGTTGATTCCGTGTTCGCCAGCGCGGGCAGGGCCGCCGGGACAGCGGCCTGCACTTCCTCACCCTTTTGATTGTAGAGGCCACGCGTGAGCACGTAGGTCGGGCGGGGCTTGTCCCGTTCCTTCATCACCATGACCTTGGGCAGCCCCTTGCTGATCGATTTGATTTTCGCCTCCGCATCGGAGCCCTGCTTCTTCAGCTTCTTCCATTCGGGATCGCTTGCGAGCAGGGCCTCGCGAATACGTTTTTTCTGCTCGGTATTCCGTTGCCCGTGCGGGGTGGAGAGGGCGCGCTGGAGGGCGTCTTCCGCCTTGTCCAGTGCCGGTTTCGCCGCGTCGGTGGCCGAGAGGCGGAAGTGACCCAGGTTGTGCTGGGGATGCTTGGAATTGAAGGACAAGCTGACCAGGAGCTCCGCGTTCGCCTGCACGTGGACGGGCTGCTTGAGCCGGAATACCGCGGCATGGTCGCGATCGATCGGCTTGCCCGCCCAGACGGCCCAGCCGGAGTCGGCTTTCTTGTCATAGGTGTTCTCGATCTTGAGGTTTCCCTGCTCGAAGCTGGCCTGGGCACCGGAGATTTCCAGCTCGGCCCCGGGACCGTCCGGCTGGTTGAGTCGAAAGCGAATGTCGGTCAGCATGAAGTTTCCACTGTCCGAGCGCGCCAGGCCACCGTGGGTCATTTTCGGATGACGAATCGCGTCGAGCTTGAACCCACTGACCTCGCCGGGCGCCAGTCCGTAGGCGATTTCATACGCGTCCTTGGGCGGATTCGCTCCCGAGGCGTAGACCCGGTCCCTGTCCAGGATGTCCAGGGTCTGCTTGTTCGCTTTTGCCCGGAGGGGCTCGAGGGCTTGCCAGGGGCTGGCGGGCGTGTCCTGGGCGGTTTTGCTTTCCCATGCCGCCTGCTCTTTCTCCAGCGTCTCGACGCGTTGTTGGACCGCCGCCGCCGCTTGCCTGGTCGCGGCCCGGGCCGCTGCCAATTCGGCAGCTTGGGTTGCCGACCCGAATTCGATGACCGGGGGTGTTTGGGCGTTGCCGCCCCCACCGTTCACCGGTGTCTGGTTGAAGAAGGCCGTGAACCGATAGTAGTCTCGCTGGAGGAGGGGATCGAATTTATGGTCGTGGCAACGGCAACAGTTGAGCGTGAGCCCGAGCCAGATCGTCCCCATGGTTTCGGTCATGTCGAATACGTAATCGACGCGATTTTCTTCCGCGATGCGGCCACCTTCGCCATTGATCATGTGGTTCCGGTTAAAGCCGGTGGCGAGGATTTGTTCCCGCGTGGCGTTGGGGAGAAGATCCCCGGCCAATTGCCATATCGTGAACTGGTCGTAAGGCAGGTTCGCGTTGAATGCGCGCACAACCCAGTCCCGCCAGGGCCACATCGTGCGCTCGTTGTCGCCCTGGTAGCCGTTGGTGTCCGCGTAACGTGCCGCCTCCAGCCAATCCCAGGCCATGCGTTCCCCATAGGCCGGTGAAGCCAGGGTCCGATCGACCAGGCGCTCCCAGGCCCCGGGTTTTGTATCCGCCAGGAAAGCATCGACCTGTTTCGGCGTGGCTGGCAGGCCCGTGAGGTCGAGGGATAAACGCCGGATGCGTGTTTCACGCGAGGCCCGCGCATTCGGGCTCAGTTTTTCATCGTTGAGCCGCTGCTCGACCAGGTAGTCAATCGGGTGCGTCTTCGCATCCGCGATCGCTGGTCGCTCGACCCGTTCGAAGGCCCAGTGCTTCCCCCATACCGCGCCCTGTTCAATCCAGCGACGGAGCGCGGTAATTTGCATGGGGCTCAGCGTACGGCCCAGCTTCGCCGGCGGCATCCGGTCATCCGGATCACTCGTTGTGACCCGGTCCATCAATGCACTGGCTTTCGGGTCGCCCGCGACCACCACGCGGTATCCATCCCGCGGACGTTTTACATCCGCCTCGTCATCCAGGCGGAGTTTGCCTTTCCCCGCTTTCGCATCGGGTCCATGGCACTGGTAACAGGTGTCGGAAAGCACGGGAAGAATATCCCGGGAGAAATCGACCGGTTTTACCGGATCTCCCCGGGTGAGCGGGGCGAGGGACCCTGCCGCGAAGGCCGCCAGGGCCGCCCGCTTGCAGCAGCCGAACTTGCTTGTCGAGTAACGTGTCATGAACGGGGATGTACCCCGCTCCTATTTTGCCCATCTTCGATCAACGGGCAAGTCTGTATCCATGCTTCCGCGGTAAATGCTTCTTTCGGTGAAATATGTGTTGAAGGATTGCCCTCCGGGCCACCTTGGCTTAACCTGCTTTTGCTGGAGATTTGGAGTGTGTAACATACCGTTCGTTCCCATAAATCGTTTCATCCGCGTGCTCTTGGCCTGCATCCCCATGGGAGCCCTGGCCGAGTCATCCGGTGACAAGCGTGCGGGTGAGGACTGGTGGTCCCTGCAAGCGCTGGTGCGTCCCGAACCCCCGCCGTCCGCCGCCTGGGATCGCAACCCGATTGACGCGTATATTCGCGTCGCCCTTTCCGCTAAAAAGCTCTCGCCTGCTCCAGAAGCCGATCGTCGAACCCTGATGCGTCGCCTCAGTTTTGACCTGCTGGGCCTGCCCCCTTCACCGGCGGATCTGGATCGCTTTATCCGGGACGAATCACCCCAGGCCTACGAGCACCTGGTGGACCGCCTGCTGGATTCTCCACACTACGGCGAACGCTGGACGCGCCACTGGCTGGACGTCGTGCGTTTCGGAGAGAGCCACGGTTTCGAGTACAACCAGCCCCGGCAGAACGCCTGGCCGTATCGGAATTGGGTCATCGATGCCCTGAACCGGGATATGCCCTATGATGAATTTGTCCGCTTCCAAATCGCCGGCGACGTCATCACGAAAAACGCGGCTGATGGCGTCATCGCAACCGGGTTCCTCGTGGCCGGGCCGCACAACACCACCCGGCCTTCCAGCGATCCCATGCGGAAGACGATGCTGCAGGATGAAGTGGAAGGCATGATCGCTGTGGTTGGGCAAACGTTCCTCGGCCTGACCGTCAACTGCGCCCGCTGTCATGACCATAAATTTGATCCCGTCAGCCAGAAGGATTATTACCAGATGGCGGCGGCCCTCGCCGGCGTGACACCGAACGAGCAGAAGGTAACCCCCGCGGTAAGTGTGCCCTTCAAGGAGGAAGCTGATCAGTTGAAGCTCGAGCGGCGAAAGCTCCAGAACCAGGACCGGGGCATCGTGGACCCCGTTCGCAAGGCGATTCTTGCCGAGCGCGTAGACCATCCCGAGGCGCAAGCGGAGGCCCCACCCGCGACCGCGGCCTGGGATTTCACCCAGGGCCTGGAGGACGAGGTTGCTTCGCTACATATCGAGTTGAAACACGGGGCAAAACTGGATGAGCGGGGGATTCGGCTGGATGGCAAGCAGGCCTATGCGGCCAGTCGATCCATCGGTATCGATCTCAAGGAGAAAACCCTTGAGGTCTGGGTCCAGCTGGATGACATCAATCAAAGGGGCGGTGGTGCGATCAGTGTACAGACCTTGAACGGAAATATCTTTGATGCCATCGTCTATGGGGAACGTGAAAAGCAACGCTGGATGGCGGGAAGCAACGGGTTTGTCCGATACAGCAGCTTCAAGGGGCCCGAGGAAAAGGACGCAAAGGGCCGTCCGGTTCATTTCGCGATGGTGTACAGGCAGGACGGGACCATCATCGGCTACCGGGATGGCCAGGCCTATGGACAAGGCTATAAAAGCCGGGGCCTGCAAAGCTATGCTGCTGCGGATGCACAGGTTATCTTCGGTCTGCGCCATGGAACAGGTCCCGCTGGCGGCCGTATGCTCAAGGGCTCGATCCTCAAGGCGCGCCTCTACGACCGGGCGCTCGACCCGGCGGCGATCGAGGCCTCTGCCGGTCGATCCAGTACCTTTGTATCGGAAACCGCCATCCTGAAGCGCCTCGGTGAGGAACAGCGTACCCAGCTAGACGCGTTGCGTACGCGTAGGGATGCGATCGAGAAGCGTATCGCTGAAATCGAATCGCGCAACACCCCCATGCCCGTCTGGGCCGTTCGCCCGGGGAATCCGGGGCGCACCCACGTACTCACCCGGGGCAGCGTACTCACACCCGGCGAAGAAGTCGCCGCGGCGGGGATCACCGGCTTGCGCGCGCTCAGCGCGGATTTCGGGCTCAAGCTCAACGCACCGGATGCCGACCGGCGCCGCAAGCTGGCGGAGTGGATCACCCATCCGGATAACCCGCTCTTCGCCCGCGTGATCGTGAATCGCCTGTGGCATCACCATTTCGGTGCCGGTATCGTGAGCACCCCCAACGATTTCGGATTCAACGGGGGCCGCCCCACGCATCCGGACTTGCTCGACTGGCTGGCGGTGGAGATGCGGGAAAAGCGGTGGAGCCTGAAGGCGATACATCGATTGATTGTCCAGTCGGCAACCTACCGCCAGTCGGCGGCGATGAACGAGCAGGCCCGGAAGGTGGATGCGGACAACCGGTATCTCTGGCACATGACCCCCCGGCGCCTGGAGGCGGAAGCCCTTCGCGATGCCTTGCTGATGGTATCCGGTAAACTGGTTCCGGATATCGGGGGCAAGGGCTATCGAGATGTCCGCGAATACAAGTTCAAGGGCAGCCATTTCTACGATCTGATTCCGCAGGATAAACCGGAACAGTTCCGGCGCACGCTTTATCGCTTCAGTCCACGCGGCGCAAAGCGCACGATACTCGACGTGTTCGATTGCCCCGATCCCTCCGCGATTACACCGAACCGGGCGGTGACGACCACGCCGCTGCAATCCCTGGCCCTGATGAATAATCCACTGGTATTGTTCCTGGCGGATGCCTTTGCGGATCGTATCCGGCGCGAGGTGGGTACGGAAACGGATGCGCAGGTTCGCCAGGTCCATCTCCTGGCGTATGGGCGCGTGCCGGGACGGGAAGAGATCGACCTGACCCGTGAATTTATCACGTCCCACAACCTTGAGGCTTACTGCCGGGTTGTTTTCAACAGCAATGAGTTTCTCTATGTCCGCTAATCCCCATCAATTGAGTCGCCGGGAATTACTCTCGTTCTCCGCCTATGGCTTGACCGGCGCGGCCCTGACCAGCCTGGTGAGGGCAGAACAACCCGGCTTTCTGACCCGGCCGCATTTTTCACCCCGGGCCAGACAGGTCGTCCACATCTGCCTGATGGGGGGCCTGAGTCACATCGACTCCTTTGATTACAAGCCCGGGCTGGAGGCGTATCACGGCAAGTCGCTGCCCTCGGACGAACACCCGGAGACCTTTTTCAACAAGATCGGGCTCATCCGGAGGAACGACTTTGCCTTCAAGCAGCGGGGGCAGAGCGGGCTCTGGGTGTCGGACTTGTTTCCCCACCTGGCGGGTGTCGCGGACGAGCTCACGGTGATTCGTTCCATGGTTGCCGAATCGGCCAACCACACCCCCGCGACCTTCCAGCAGAACACCGGCTTTCAGCTCAATGGTTTCCCGGTCATGGGATCCTGGGTTTCCTATGGCCTGGGCTCGGAGACCGATGACTTACCGGCCTATGTCGTGCTGCCGGATGTGCGTGGCTACCCGGCCGGTGGCACCATCAACTGGTCGAATGGTTTTCTTCCCTCGATTCACCAGGGCGTGGCCTTTGAAAGCCAGGGCATGCCGATTCCGGATCTCTTTCCCGCCCGGGAAATTCCCGTGGCGACGGAATCGGCCAGCCGGAACCTGCTCGGTCGATTGAACCGGCGCTACCAGGATCAGCACGGAGCCGACGATGCCCTCACCGCGCGGATGCGCAGCCACGAGCTTGCCGCCCGGATGCAGCTCACCGTGCCCGAGGTCACGGATCTCGCCCGGGAACCCGCTGCGATGCGTGAGCTGTACGGCCTGGAAGGCAAGCATACCGCCGACTTCGGACGCAACTGTCTGCTCGCCCGCCGCCTGCTGGAAAAGGGCGTGCGTTTCGTCCAGCTGATCTCCGGGGGCTCCTTCGGCTCACCGCGCATCAACTGGGATGGCCACGAGGACATGGTAAAAAACCATACCCGGGAAGCCCTTCGCATCGACCAGCCCGTGGCGGCCTTGATCATGGACCTGAGGCAACGCGGCATGCTCGACGACACCCTGATCCTCTTCACCTCTGAATTCGGCCGCACGCCCTTTACCCAGGCCGCTAAGGACCAGGTAGGCAAGGGGCGCGATCACAACATGTACGGCTTCACGAACTGCATGGCCGGGGCGGGCCTGAAAGGAGGCATGGCCTACGGGACCACTGACGACATCGGCTGGAAGGCTGTCGAGAATCCCGTTCACTGGCATGATTTTCATGCGACCGTACTCGATCTGATCGGCCTTAATCACGAGGAACTCACCTTCTATCACAATGGCATCAAGCGTCGGCTGACCAATGTGCACGGCTCAGTGATCCAAGGCATCAAGGCCTGAAGGCGGTCGCCTGGCCTTGCGGTCATGCCCGGTCGGTGAGGGCCCGCAGGCCTTTCTTCGCTCGCCCTAGCGGATAATTACAAGGTATATTGAACAATGCCCTTTGGATTCAACTGTCGTATAGCCCTGCGCCTGTGGCTGCTCGGTCTCCCCTGCCTGGGCTATAGCGCCCCGGATGATGACGCTGCCTTCACGAACCCGTCCCTTCGGGCCTACTTCCTCGAGGAGGTCTGGGCCAAGGTCGGGGAGCGCAGTTGCCTGAAATGTCACCATCCTGCGGGAGATGCGGAAGACAGTCGTTTCATCCTGAAGGATCCGGTGCGCCTGCCCGCCGCGGAGCGCCCGGCTGCGCACCGGGCAAACCACAAGATCTTCGCGCGCATGGCCGGGATGAAGAAAAAGGGGAAGTCGCTGCTCTTGCAAAAGGCCGTAGGTGAACTCGAACACGAGGGCGAGCAGGTGGTGAAGCCGGGATCGACGGGCTACCGTATCCTTGAGCGGTTTTTGCTCAGCCCCCCACCCAGCTACACGTCGGACTACAGCCCCCCGCCTTATTTTTCGGATATCGAAATGCTCTCCGCTACCCGTCTGCTCCGCCGGGTGAGCCTGTCCCTGGTGGGCCGATTGCCGATACCGGGGGAGAGCCGCCTGGTGGCGGATCGCGGCATGGATGGCTTGATGCAGGTGCTCGACGGGATGATGCGGGACGATGCGTTTTACGACCGGCTGAGCGAAGGTTTCAACGATATTTTCCTACTCATGGGCCAGGATGGGGTAGCGGAACGCATTGCCGGATACCGGAACTTCGGCCATACCCGCCTGTGGTACCAGAAGCGGAAATTCGAGCATATCGAGGATGAAAAGGCGCGCAAACGGGCGGGTTGGTCCCTGGCCGACGACTATCGCGCCTCCATCCTCCGGGAACCTTTTGAACTCATTGATTACATCGTTCGAAACGAGCGTCCTTTCACCGAGTTGGTCACGGCCGACTACATCATGGTCTCACCCTACACGGCACGTGGCTACGGGATTTTCGAGGAGTTGAAGGAGCGATTCAAGGACCCGGAAGACTTCCTTGAATTTATTCCCGCCCGTCTCAAGGCCCTGACCCTGCGAACAGGGAAGCCGGACCAGGTTACCCCGACCGGCATGTATCCACATGCGGGGTTGCTCACGACCTTTCATTACCTGCAGCGCTATCCAACCACGGATACCAATCGTAATCGCCTTCGCACCCGGAAGTTTTACGAGCATTTCCTCGGCATTGATCTCATGGCCTTGGCGCCCCGGGTGACCGATGCGGCAGCCGTGGACGCCAAGTATGCCATACCGACCATGGAGGCCCCGGATTGCGTGGTCTGTCATCGCCTGGTCGACCCGGTGGCCGGGCTGTTCCAGGATTATCAGAATACCAGCAACGACAATGGGCCATACGGCCCGCGCGAAGAGGGCTGGTTTACCGATATGTTCGGCCCGGGTTTTGAGGGAAAGGATCTGCCCGAGGCCGATCGCTGGCGCTCCTTGCAATGGCTGGGCCGGATCACGGCGAAGGATCCCCGCTTCGCCATCGCCATGGTCGAGCACGTCTATTACATCCTTACCGGGCGAAAAGTCCTGCAGGCCCCCGAGGATATCGAGGATCCCTTATTCGGGTCGCGCCGCCGTGCCTACCAGGAACAGCGTCGCTGGATTGAGGCGATTGCGCGCGACTTCGCCGGGAGCAATTTCAACCTCAAGGTGGTGTTCAAGGACCTGGTGCGCTCACCTTTTTACCGTGCCGACGGACTGGCAACCGTGGTGACCCATCCGCGTCGGCAGGCGGAGTTGGACGACCTCGGGGTGGTGCACCTGCTCACGCCTGAGCAGCTCGGCCGAAAGATCAGCGCCATCTTCGGCGAACCCTGGGGGCGTCTCAACGACCAGTTGAAGATCCTGTACGGCGGCATAGACTCCCGGGCGGTTACGGAGCGTCTGCAGGATCCGAGCGGGGCCATGGGGGCGGTTCAGCGAATCCTCTCCAACGATGTCGCCTGTAAGCATGTGGCCCGGGATTTTGCGCTCCCAGCCTCCGAGCGAATCCTGTTCCCCGGGATCGAGGTGGATGTGGTCCCGGGTGCGAGCGAGGCGGCGGACGAAAACATTCGCCGGGCGATTGTCCATTTACACAAACGGATCCTCGGTCGCCTGGATGCGGTGGGCGATCCTGAAGTGGAGCGGACCTTTCACCTGTTTGACGGGATCGTGCGTGAAGCCCAGGCGCGTGGGCGGAAAGAGATCGCGCCTATCGAGAGTTACCACTGCAAGTCCAGCGACCGGGAAGGGCCGCGGGAGAAGGACCCGCACTACACCATGCGGGCCTGGCGGGCGGTGGTGACCTACCTGCTCCGCCAGCACGAATTTTTATACGAATAGGACAAATCATGAGACGTGAATTCTTGAAGCTTTGCAGCCTGGCCGGCCTGGGGCTTGCGGTCCCGGTGGGTCGCTCCGCCCAGGCTGGCCCGGGGAAAGAACCTGACTTCTACGAGGGGCCGTACTACATCGTGCTCAATGCCTCCGGTGGCTGGGACACCACCTACCTCATGGATCCCAAGGGCATCGACGGGATCAATCGCCTGTACAAGGAAGGGGACATTCAAACCCGGGGACCGCATACCTTTGCCCCTACGGCCAAGCAGATCGAGGCAGGGATGAGTAACGAGGATTTCTACAAGGCCTACGGGGATGAACTGCTGGTCCTCAATGGACTCGATTACTCGGTGAACAATCACTCGCCCTGCTCGCGCTACATGGCCACCGGCAAGCTGGACAGCCTGGCCTTTCCCACCTTTGCTGCACTGGTGGCGGCCTGCAAGGGGCCCTCCTGTCCGCTTGCTTTCATGACCTTTGGCAATTACTCGAACACGGGGAATCTTGTCCCCATGGCCCGGGTTCCGTACCCGCAGTCGCTGAAATTGCTGGCGAATGCCGATGGTGTACAGGGAAACCCGAAGGCGCCGTATCACGATGATTTCGTGAACGAGCGGATTGACCGGGCCCTGCAGGAACAGATGGAAAGCCGGCTGTCACATGCCCGCTTGCCGCGGGTGGAACGCGCACAGAGCATGCTCTACGCCGCGCAAATCAATTCCAAGACCCTGAAGCGTGTCGCCCCACACATCGCCGACAAGATTCCCAAGCAGCGACTCGCCACGCAGGCGGAGATTGCGCTGTCCTCCTTCAAGGCGGGTGTGGCTGTATCCGCCAATCTATCCATCGGGCAGTTCGACAGCCACGCCAACAACGACCGCGACCAGATGAAGCTGATTCCCGAGTTCCTGGCCGGGATCGACTACGTGATGAAGCGTTCCGAGGCGCTTGGGATTCGCGATAAACTCGTGGTCGTTATCCAGAGCGAGATGGGCCGAACCCCGACCTACAACAAGGGCGAGGGAAAGGATCACTGGTCGATCGGTTCCATCATGTTCATGGGGCAGGGGATCCGGGGAAAGCGGGTACTCGGGGCCACGGACGAAAAGCAATTTCTCGTCCCCATCCATCCCGAAAGCCTGGCGAAGGATCCGGAGAAGGGCATTCGCGTCCGCCCCGAGCACATCCACACCGCCTTGCGCGAACACGCCGGCATCGCCGATCACCCCTTCAGCAAACGCTTCCCGCTCAAGGTACCGGAGGCGGAGTTGCTCAAGGGTCTTTGGGGCTGAGGCGCGGAACCACGGTTGTGCGGTGGCGTTCCGGCATGGCGTCCGGGGTGCGAAAAAGAAATCCTAGCGTCGTTGGATGGCCAAGCGGAAATGCTTGGCCGGGACCTCCCCGATTTCGAAAACATAATGAAGCAGCCGGCCATTCGCGAAGTCATAGCCTTCCATGCGCTTGTTCAGGGGGGCCAGGACTTGCCAGTCCGGAGCCGCCAGGCTTGTACTGCCTTCAATCCGGATATCGATCGTTTCCATGGCGGGGATATTCCGCGAGTGCGTCAAGTGTAGAAAAGGGATGCCCGCCTCATATTCGATCCAGACCTTGAGCGGCTTCAGGGACTCTTCTTCGAGAATGCCCGCCAGGGGATTGGACCCCAGGGCTTCCTCGAGAAGATTCACCCAGCCGTCATTGTCGGGATCCTCGAAGTCCTGGGCCGAGGCCTCGTACCAGTTGCCCCAGTACTGCTTGCGCCAGTCACTCGCCGGGGATTCCTCCGGATCCGCTATGCTTATGCGTTGTTCTGCCGGATACAGTAACAGGTAATCATCACTGGAATTGAGGTGGACGCTAACCGTTTCGCCCGGGTCCCGCACGCCATCATCAATGGGCAGTACCGGGATCGATACGCTTCCTTCCGTCGCGCTCAAGGCGACCGTTGATGGCAGGGTGACCACATCAAGGACGGATGTTGCGGTGCCGCTAATCCCTATGCTGATCGAAAGTGCTGGTCCCTCTCCGCGTTCGCGCCAGATGGTCACTTCCCCGGGAATGGCTGGAACCTCATAAGCAATGGCGGATGTCGCGGTGAGGCTCAAGGCCGGTACATCCCCGAGGGGAAGGCTGTCGCTTTCCGGTGGTCCCTCGTCACGGGGCGGGGTTGCGGACAGTGGAATCACGACGAGTCGGTCGAGGAAAAGAGCGTCTTCTGCCAGGTTGATGCTTAGCGCGTGCAGGCCCGGGCGCGTCACGTCCAGGACCACCGCCTCGGCATCCAGGTCTTGATTCACCCACTGCCAGGCACCGACGCCGACCTGCAGGCTGCCGACGTTTTTGCCGACCAGGCAGCCATCGAAGTAGGCATGAAATGAATCATTCAGTTCCCCGTTTCCCCTGGCCCGGCCGTAGAGTAGATGCGGCCCCGCCCGATTGAACTGGAGGGCATAGTCCATGCCGACCGGATATTCGCTATCTGCCGGGCTGGCATAGCCCTCGTTGGGAAAGACGGCCATGGCGCCCGTGCCTTGCTCCCCGCCCCAGATGGTCCAGGTTTTCCACTCCCGCGTCCAGTTGCGCGGGCTGGTCTTCCGGAAATAGTGTTCGGCCTCCACGCAGATCACCCCGTTGGTGTCCTGGGTATAGATGCGGGACTGATGGCTGTTCAGCACCTGGACGGTGACGGTTTCGGAATGCGCGCTGGCTTCCGCGGTGTGGATACGTGCCGCCAGCGCGTGGTCGCCGGGAACATGGGGTATCCAGTCCATGCGCCAGCCGTCCGACCCGTCAAGGTCTGATCCAATCGTCACGCCGTCGCTGAAGAAGGATACGTGGGAGAGGAGGCTCGGATTTCCGGTTGGCCGGGCTACCAGGGACACGGTTTCACCCACCGGCATTTGAGCCTTGGGCAGGGGATTAACCAGGGTGATGCCGAGCGGAACAAGGTCGCGGTATGCGGCTTCCGGACCGGATTCGGCGATAATCTCCAAGGCCGGTTCCGGCCAGATCCCGTGCCCGTACAGGCGATTGTTTTCAAACACGTTGTTCACCCCGTACAAATAAGAGCGATTGGAATCGATGTAATTTTCCCGGAAGGTGTTTTCTTCAATCAAGGGCATGTGCATGAACAGCCAGCGCGCACCCTGGGTCATGACATTCTGTTCGAACAGGATCTGGGCCGAGCCGATATCGGGATAGAGCAGGGCGTGATAGGCCCGGTGTTTATGCAGGTAGTTTCGACGGATGACCGTGTCGGGATTCCGGTTGTGCGTGTAAATCGACCCCCCGTCCGACAAGCCATCGCCGAATGAACGAAACACGGCATTCTGCTCGATGATGTTTCCCCGGCCCGCATGATAGACTTCCCACGCCCATCCCCAGCCGAGCGAGATGGAACTGTAGGGTGTCTCGTGCACCTCGTTCCGTGCGATCAGGCAATCTACGACAAAGCCCGCGAAAATTCCGTTGGCGGATCGGTATAGCTCGCCCACCCCGTGGATGTAATTATCCAGCACGTGGATATTCCGTACCAGGTAGCGGGGGTCAAAAGGGTTTACGTTATTGCGATCCTCTTCACCCGGTTCGCCGAATTGGATTGCACCCCCACCCATATCGGTGAAGGTGCAGCCTTGGATCCTCAGGGATTGACTCCCTTGGCGCAACACGATTCCGTTGCTGCCATGCCGGCGAAAAACACAGCGATGAATGTCCACTTCCGTGACGAATTTGCCTTCGATGGCGGCACTTCCGAGCAGGTAATTGTTATTGCCGCTACCCTCGTGGGATTCGTCAAAGGCGTGGGAGCGCAGCACCCGGTAGCTGTCTGTACTGGGCCGGAGGAAGGTGCTTTCCTCAAGGGTCAGTCCGTGGAAGGTCAACCTGCTCACGGGATGGGCAACGGAATGGCCCTCAAGCTGGACCAGGCATTCCAGGTGTGGCGTCGTGACCAGGAGGTCATTGGGGTCGGTTCCATCCGCCGCTTTGTAATAGAGGTGCGATGCGGGTTTATCGAGAAACCATTCCTGCTCCCGGTCGATGAAAAGATAGTCATTCTCGATCCACTGGATGACTTTTTGCGGATCCTTGGGCGAGCTAAACAGGCGGTCCAGCAAATATTGAAGCGGTCGGGCCTGCAGGGTGATACGCGTAAATGCTCCTGTTGTACTCACGGATTCCACCAGCACGCGCGGGTCCCGCCATACCGAAAGCATGTTGATTTCCAGCCCGGGCACGTTGGACCAGTTGAGGGGTGAGGGATCGCTTGTGAGAAATCCGAATTCGTCTATGCTGACCGTTCCGCTCAGGCCACTTTCGGTACGCGCGCGAATGGCGCGCACGCCGTCGACATAGATTTCACGTGTGTCCAGGCCGACAGGCACCGGGGCTTTCCAGATGTTGTTGATCGCGTCGTGCAGCTGCCAGTTGTCGACGACGATCGATCCGCTCAGGACCGGTGTTGCCCCGGGCGCGGCACACCAGCGATTGCGCCCGGTGACAGGACCCGAGTCCCGCTCATCCAGGGACAGCGTTTGTTGCATGCGGTAGAGTCCGTCGCCCAGCCAGACCGTGTTGATATCCGCCTGGTCGCTTGCGACCCGGAGGCGGTCCCGGGCCTCCTCCAGGCTTTGCACGGGTTGCCCCGGCGTCCCGGCCGCCTGGTCATTCCCGTTTGGATGCACGTAGACATCCAATGCGAAGAGCGGGGGAAGGAGGCTGGCAATGACCCATGTCCCCAGGAAATGCTTCGCGTCCCGCATACTGAAATATACGCTGTAGCTCACGCGGGTTCAACTGTTTGTCCAGGGAAGTGTTTTCCGGGGATCCCTCCGGTGACGGGTGTGCGTTCACCCGGGTCACCCCTGCTCAACCGAGGCCAAGGGATCTTCGCCTGGTGGTGCTGCGGCTTGCCGGTTGCGTACATCCTACTCGGTTGGATTTTCCGCGGGGACTTCATCCCGCGGCGGTTGGTTATCCAGGAATGCCAGGATTGCCGCACCGTCAATCCGGCCGGCCAGGACGGCATCCAGGGTGCCCTTTTCCGCATAGGCCCGTTCCATCCGGTCCAATCGACCCTGCAGGGCCTTTCGCAGCAGCATAAAACTGCGA
>JAYGFS010000450.1:0-12528 GCA_046581765.1 Verrucomicrobiota bacterium | reverse complement strand
GGCGGCAAACACACCATCGCGTTCTCCGGCGATCAGATTGTCACCGTGTTCGAAGCCATCGTACAGGCAGGGGGACTCCACCCGCGCGCAAATGCCGAGGAGATCATGATCCTCCGCTGGAAACCCGGTTCTATCCAACGCGAAATCCGCACCATCAATGTCCGCGATATGTTCGAGAAACTGGACTTCACCGGGGACGAATACCTCCGGCCGCGCGACATCGTCTACGTGCCGAAACTACGCGGTGAAGATGCACACGAAATCCTCGTACTCGGCGCGATTAGCGGCGTTGGTTACCACCCGCACTACGATGGCATGAACGTCCTCCGCCTCGTGGCGGCTATCGGCGGCGTGGGCAATAATCCCGCGTCAGCCTCCGCTCGCATCCTCCGACCCAACAAGCAAACCGGTGAGTACAAAAAAATCCCCATCGACATTCCAATGCTCTTTGCCGGGCGCGCATTCGACCAGAACTATGAACTCTTCCCTGGCGACATCTTCTACGTACCTCCGCCCAACTTCGCCAACGCCGGTTCTGTCTTCTTCCTCGGTGAAGTAGGCCGGCCGGGTCCCTTCCCCCTGCCGCTGAGTGGAGAAATGGGCCTGGCCCGCGCCATGATGCAGGTCGGTTTCAGCCCCTTCGCCAAGCAGACTTCCGTGATGGTCCGCCGCTACATCGATGACGAGAAGCAGGAGATTAAATTCAACGTCAAGGAAATCCTGAAGACCGGTGAATTCGAACGTGATCTACCGCTCCAGGACGGCGATATGATTATCGTGGATGAAGGTATCTTCACGACCGATCTCGACCTTCCATTCTAAATCCATTTATTCAAAACCCTCTGACGACAACGACGCCATGAAAAACATGTTAGGAAATCCGGCCGGCACCAATCTGGTGGGGCAGATGCCGAACCCCAACCAACCCACCAATCCCGGGGGAGCACTCAATGGGGGCGGTGGCAATGCCGGGAAGTCGTTCGACATCACCGACCTAAAGCAATTTTTCCACGTCATCGTCAAACGTATTTGGCTGGTCACGCTATGCTTCATCATCGCGGTCTCCGTCGCGGTGGTAGCGCTGATGAAACAGGAACCGTTCTACAAGAGCGTGGCCACCCTTCAAGTCACCAAGTCCTCTACCAGTATTACCGCCCTGACGGGTGGCAGTACAATGGCGGGTGCCGACTACTACGCTATCCAGGAAAACATCCTGCGAAGTCAGTCCCTGCTGAATCGCGCACAGGAACGCCTCGGCATCCCCGTGGCGGAGTTCAAACAGGCCATCAAACGGCTGGATATCAAACCCTATCCACGCACGGGTACGATTAAGGTGGGGGTCGAAAGCTTCCAACCCGTGATCGGTTCTAACTTCGCCAACATGATGTCCGAGGAGTACATAGAGTATAAAACAGAGGAGCGTATTGACGACTCGCAGAACACCGTCATCGACCTGACCCAGCAAGCAAATAAAATTCGGGACGAACTGCGTAAAGCTGAGGAAAAACTCCAGGCCTTCCGTAGTGCGAACAGCATAATCGCGGTCAGTGGCCGCATCAATATCGCAGCCCGCCACCTCTCTCAACTCACGTCCAGAGCGGCTACCTATCGCACCGATCGCCTGCTACTCCAAGCCCAGCAACCTTTACTGGATGACGCCTCCGATGAAATCATTCTCCGCGCACTCCTCGGCGAAGGAGCAGGCATGGAAAGCTCTGTGGGCTTTTCCGGAAGCAATACAAACGGCGTCCGTTCTGCCCGAGGCGGGGTCGACTCCCTCCTTCAAAACGAAATTGTTAAGGGGGGAAACGACTGGCATCGCATCAAACGTGAAAAAGTTCGCTTACAGAGCCACCTGGAAAACTACCGCTCGAAATTCAAAGACACCCACCCACGGGTCCAGGAGGTCATGACCAAGCTCAAGGAACTTGACCTTGAATTACAGGTGGAGTTGCAGTTCGCCCTGGAAGACTATAACGCCCAACTTGACACCCTTCGCCTGAAAGAACAGGCCGTGCAACAAGTGGCCGCTGAATGGGAAAAGGAAGCCCAGCGGATTGCCACCAAGGAACATAGCCTGACCCTGCTGGAACGAAACGTTACTCGTTTGCAATCCCTCTACGAGGTCGTTTTCAACCGCTTGAAAGAAGTCCAGATATCCTTCGGGAGCCAAAGCGAAAACATCCGCATCATGGAACGTGCAACCCCGGCCACCAGCCCGGTCTCCAACCGCCAGGTGCAAAACATCTTCCTGGCCGCCGTCGTCGGCATTGGCATCGGAATTGCCCTGGTCTTTGGCCTGGAATACATCGACGACTCCCTTCGCTATCCTGAAGAGGTTGCCTCGGTACTGCAACTCCCCTTCTTTGGCGTGATCCCCTCCGCCAACTGGGACCCGGAAGATCTCAACTCTCACATGCTGGCCAACATCGACCAGAAGTCAGGTCTAGCCGAAGCGTACCGGAATGTTCGCTCCGCCCTGATCTTCAGCGGCGCGATCAAGCCCGGTTACACCATGGCCTTTGCTTCCGCCGTTCCACGGGAAGGTAAAACCACCACCTGCCTGAATATGTCGGTGAGTCTGGCACAGGCCGGTTCACGCATCCTCCTGGTCGACTCGGATATGCGACGGGGTGAATTGCATAAATTCTTTGGCCTTGAAGGGGGTCGTGGACTTTCGGACCTGCTGGCCGGTAACTCGAAGCCCGAGTCACTCATCCAACGGACGGGCATCCCGAACCTCGATCTCATCGCGACCGGACCCTTCCCACCCAACCCCTCCGAACTGCTGTTGCAACCCGAGTTCAAGTCTTTTCTCGAATACGCAAAACGCTCTTACGAGTATGTTCTTTTCGATTGCCCGCCGGTGATGGCGGTATCGGAATCCGCGGTGATGGCTTCCCTTGTCGATGCGACCTTATTTGTGGTCTGGGCGGGCCAGACATCCCGTAAACTTTCCGAAATGTCCGTGCGCATCCTCCGCGAGCGGGGGGCCAACATCGTGGGTTGCGTCCTGAATAACCTCGAGTTTGGCCGCGTCGGTTATTATTATTACTCAACCTATTATGGCTATTATGATTACGACTACCGCTACGAGAGCCGGCCTTCCTAAGCCGGACCTGGTGAAAATGATCGATGGGGGGCGATAGGCATGTTTTATCGCCATCGCCTCTCCTTGCGTAGTCTCTTCCTGGTATGGATGGACACGCTGGCCATCATGCTGAGTGCCGCCCTCGCCAATATCCTTGTCATCAACCTGGCGGGCGGCAACGGTTGGTTCACATTTGTCGACCGCCTACCCACGTCGATAGCGGCGACCCTGATCTTCCTCCTGGTATTCTTCGCGGGCGGAATGTATGACCCCCAGGTTCTTGCCAATCGAAAGAAAACCCTCATCGTCACCAACTGCTGTGTGTTCATTGGACTCGCCTTCATCACCCTCGCCTTCTACTGGAAGTTCAAACTCCATTTCGGCCGGGGCATCATGCTCGTTTACGTGCCGTCCATCATCGCATCCACCTATGCGATACGCTTTGCCTACCACCTAGCGGTCGGAGCCGGATTTTTTGCTAAACCGACCCTGCTGGTAGGGGAAGGCGATGACATCCGAACGATTTCCAGCCTGCTCGCTGAACACGGGGCCAACAGCTACAAGGTCTTTGGTGTCGTCACCACTGCGAACAAAGAACACCATGAGGAATTTCTGAACGGGGTGCCGGTAATAGGCAATTTCAACCGACTCCGCGAATACGTCGGGGCATATGACATCGAGAACATCATTGTTGCCACATCGCTGACGAAGGAAAACGACCTGCTCCGCGAACTGAGACCACTGCGGTATGACGGGGTGGTCATTCTCGACTTCGTCGCCCTGCACGAACAACTGGCACAATCGATCCCGCTCGATCACATTGATGATGAATGGCTTCTCCACGCGGCCATGAACAGCCGACACATCCATATACGCAAACTCAAACGAATCATGGATTTTTGCGTGGCCGCTTTCAGCCTTTTGCTCATGCTGCCCATTTGCGTCCTGGCCGCCGTGGCCATCAAGGTGACCAGCAAAGGACCCGTGTTCTACCGCCAGGTGCGGATGGGGCTCAACGGTGAGTACTTCAAGGTGATCAAGTTCCGGACCATGTACATGGACGCGGAACGCGATGGCGCGGTCTGGGCGGAGCGCTATGACGCCCGGATCACGCGGGTTGGCCGCTTCCTGCGCGCGTCACGGATTGATGAAATCCCCCAGCTCGTCAACGTGCTGCGAGGACAAATGAGTCTCGTCGGCCCCCGGCCGGAACGCCCGGAATTTGTAGAAACGCTTAGTGGATCGATTCCTTTTTACGAAGAGCGGCTGCTCATCCCGCCCGGCATCACCGGATGGGCCCAGATACGCTACCCCTATGCAGCCTCGGTCGCTGCAGCCCGGGCCAAACTGCAATACGACCTCTACTATATCAAGCACACCAGCCTCTTGATGGATGTATCCATCCTTATCCGCACCTTTAAAACCATTATTGTCGGCCTGCGGCACAGCGAAGAACCGCGACCAGACCGAGTCTCCGGCAGCAACCTGACGGTGCTGGGAGCATCGGATGAGACGACATCAAAAACAGACGATGTCCACAGCGCCTGAAATGGACCCCCAAGGCCCCAACCTCTCAACGGCGGTTTAAGCGGTGGCCGGAAAGTGGTCATTTCGGTTCGTCCTCTGGTATATCCTGGTGCTCCTCACCCAGCCGCACTTTCGCTTCCCTTTCCTCATCCCCTTTCACCTCGGCGATATCGCGATCGCTGGCGGTGTAGGCTTTCACATCATCCATTGCATGGAAAACAGCCGGCCCTTTTTTTTCTTCGGACCGGCGACCAAACTGGCCACGTTACTGATGCTGGTCGCGTTGATGTCGCACTATTTCAACCCCAACCAGATCGATACGACGTGGAATGTGGACATCGACGGCCTGGTAAAGGTCTGCGTGGTCGTCATCCTGCTGGAAGCCCAGAGCGACACCATTTATCGATCTGTCGCCATCCTGGGCACGACCGTGGTGGGTACCCTGTGGTGGATTAAGGGAGGCGTCCGCCTCGCTTCAGCCGGCATGACCTGGGGCAGTGGCGACCGCCTTATGGGGGCAAATGTGTCCATCATCAAAAACCCCAACGACTTCGCCTATCTCATGGTCTTCATGATACCGGCCTACTTTTATTTCTTCCGAATCAGCAAAAACATATACCTCCGGCTCGTCTTCCTCGGCTGTATGGGGGGCGCTTCGTATATCGCACTGGAAACCGGGAGCCGGACCGGATTCCTCGCCCTCGCCACCGCCCTGATCCTGATTATCCCCGTCATGTGGATACACTACAAGACCACCCTTATCGGCTCCGTGGTGGTCGGCGTGCTGTTGTTCGGCCTGATCAGCGTGAGCAACATCGATCGTTTTAAAAGTATCAAGGAATCCGTCCTCGTGATCTTCAAGCAGCAGGAAGGATATTCCGAGGACGTCTCCCAGGTAGATGCGGAATCCGCGGAATCCCGCGTGATCAAGGCCCGGGCAGTCTGGAGTGTAATCGTTGATTACCCCTTCATGGGGGTGGGCACTAATCCCCGTCCACGCCTGTTCGAGGGTCGGGAAAATGCAGGGGGCATGGTGCACAACGAAATCCTCATGGCCGGGCGACACATGGGATTTCCCGGCATGATTATTTACCTGGTGGCCATCCTCATGCCCATCGTGCTCGGCTTGCGTATACATCGAATGGCGAAGGATTACTGGCCGGAAATCGCTGCACTGGGCCTCACGGTGGCAACCCAGTCCTGCGTGGTCATCGTCGGGGGCATGTTCTCGCCCTCCCTTTTTCACTTTCCTCACATGCTGACCCTGACCGTGGCCGCGGGGACCTACGTCCACCTGAAAAATCATATCGCCGCCCATTCGGCCCTCAGTCTCACCCAAGCCCACAACCCCTACAGCCCCACGGCAGTCGACGGCATTCCAACGCACTAAGCTCCGTCTCCTTTGCAGCCAAAACGCAGGAGCCCATGCTTGCATCCGGCCGCCTCCATCCGGCATCCTCCCCTATCTCATGCGTGTGCTCTTTATCAACAGGATGATCAGTATGGTTCGCGGCGGCGGCGAAACCTTCGATCTCGAAATGGCCCGACACCTGGAATCGCCCGAGTGCCGGACCGGCTTCCTCTCCGGGATCCCCCTGTTCAGCCAACCCGACACCCCGCTCGATCACCCGGGTTCGTCGACCATCCGCTCGCCCTACACCGGTTGGTTTCCCTGGGACCGTGTCTGGCAGGGCTGGCGCCTACGTGTCTGGGACTTCCGTTGCTTTGAGCGCAAGGTCGCCCGCTGGGCAAAGGCACACCGCGACGCCTACGACATCATCCAGATTTGCGAAATGCCGCCCCTCATCGATGACCTGCTCGAGCAAGACCTCAATTGTCCCATCGTTATGCGCATCACCGCACCGGACTACCACGACCCCCACCTGGCCGTGACCCGCGCGTCGGCCATCATCGCGAGCGGCACCTCCATCGCCACCCTGCGCAAGGGCGTACGGCCGGATGCAGTGGACATCCCCAACGGGGTGGATACCGAACGATTCCGGGCCGGATCCCGTGATTTCCGGGCGGGCGAGGGCATCGCGGATTCCGATTTTGTCATTCTTTTCGTCGCCCGGTTTCACGAAGTAAAAAACCACCACATGCTGATCCGGGCCTTCAAACGGGTTCTCGAAAATATACCTGAAGCGCGCCTGGTGCTGGTCGGTGCCGGCCCGCTGGAGAATTTCACACGCAAGTGCTGTCGAGAATCGAACACGCAATCACGCGTTCATTTCCTCGGCGAGGTGGCGTATGGAGATCTCCCGGAAATCTACGCCGCGGCCGACCTGAAGGTCATCTCCAGCAACTATGAATCTTTCTGTTTCGCAGCCCTCGAAGGCATGTCCAGCAGCTTGCCACTGGTCGTGACCGATACGGACTGGGTGCCCGGCCTCATCGGCCGGGACCAGGGCGGCATCGTCGTCCCCAAGGACAACGATGCCGTGATGGCCGAGGCCATCTGTGCACTCCAGAAGGAACCCGAACGCCGTCAGCGGATGGGGAAATGGAATCGCGAGCAGGTTGTGGAAAATTACCGCTGGGGGACGAGTGCGCAAAAATTGCTTTCATTGTACCAAACTCTGCTATCATAAACACCCATGAGTGGACATGCACAGGAAATGACGGAGGGAAAGCGCTTTGGATTCGGCGAGAACTGGTCCCGCTTCCTCACCACCCTCAACGACGAACGCATTCACGAGGCCGAGGAGTCGCTGACCCGCATGCTCGGCCTGGATTCCCTGGAAGGCATGAGCTTTCTCGATATCGGATCCGGCAGCGGGTTGTTCAGCCTCGTTGCCCGGCGCCTCGGCGCGCGCGTGCATTCGCTCGATTACGATCCACAATCAGTCGCCTGCACCACCGAGCTTCGACAGCGCTATTTCCCGGAGGATTCCGACTGGAAAATCGAGGAAGGCAGCGTGCTCGACCGCGCGTATATCGAATCCCTCGGCACCCACGATATCGTTTATTCCTGGGGCGTCCTTCACCATACAGGGGAGATGTGGAAGGCCCTGGAACATGCGGCCATCCCCACCCAAAGCGGCAGCCGACTCTTTATTGCCATCTACAACGACCAGGGGGGCAAGTCGCGTATCTGGTCCAAGTTAAAGCAACTCTACTGCAGTGGAGCCGTCGGACGCTTCCTCGTCACCTGCGTGGGGTCGACGTACTTCTTCCTGGTCTGCCTTAAGGAAGACCTGCTCCGCCTCAAGAATCCCCTTACACGCTATCGCGATTACAAGAAGAATCGCGGCATGTCCATCTGGTACGACTGGATCGACTGGTTCGGCGGCTACCCCTTCGAGGTCGCCCGGCCGGATGAACTCTTCGAGTTCTATCACAAGAAAGGCTTCGACCTGACCAGGTTGCTTACCGTCGGCGGCGCGCTGGGCAACAACGAACTGGTTTTTAAAAAGCGCTGAGCGCTGTTTCAACAAGCCCGGGTCTGCCCGGTTCCCAGGGCCGGCATAAAATGGCGTATCGCCATTTTTTTGTGGGTATTTTCCGATGACCGGGACGCGTTTTACGGATGCTTCCGATGATCGGAAAGCAGGTTGATCCGTCCTCTGGTCTAGGCCTCCCCATACCCGCGGGCAACTTCCTCGGCGATGATCCGGAGGCCTTCGCGGACGATCTCATCCGACTGGGAGTGATTGATACGAATGCACTCGTTCCGCTGGGGCTCGTCCGCTTCCATGCCGTAGAAGAAATAATGGCCGGACACCACGATGACCCCACGGGCCTTGAGCCGACGGTAGAGCTCCTTGCTCGTGATCGGAAAGTCCCTGCACCAGAGCCAGAGAAACATCGCGCCCTCGGTGACGTGCAGGCAATACGGAAGGTCATCATCGAGCTCCGCCATCAGCCACGCCCGTGCTTGCCCGGCCTTTTGTTCATAAAACGGACGAATCAAGCGCCGGCTGATATCGAGGATCCGGTCATCGCGCAGCAAGGGGGCCACGAGCTCCTGGCCGAGGTTCCCATTGGCGAGACTGGCGACGGCATTGGCGTTGGACAGGGCCTTCGCAAGTTCGGGAGCGGCGATAATAATTCCTGTCCGCGTTCCGGGAAGACCCAGTTTGGATAAGCTGAGGCTGATGATGTGGTGTTCCTCCCAGACGGGCTCAATCTCCCTGAACAGAATCCCCGGAAAAGGGGCACCGTAGGCATTGTCAATCATCAGGGGAATGCCCCGCTCTTTCGCGATCGCGGAAAGCCGGTCGACCTCCTGGTTCGTAAGTACGTTCCCGGTCGGATTGGTCGGGCGGGAAAAACAGATGGCCGTGATCTCCTCCGAGAGCTCCAGGGCATCGAAATCGATGTGGTATTTAAAGGTGTGCTTATCGATGAATTCGAGACTCGGCTTACGGGCGGTGAACAGCGAGTCCACAAGGCCCTGGTCCGCATACCCGATGTACTCCGGCGCGAGGGGGAGTAGAATTCTCCCCATAGTCCCATCCGAAAACTCGCCCGCCAACATGTTGAACAGGTAGAAGAAGGCGCTCTGGCTCCCGTTGGTGACCGCGACATTCTCCGGTCCGATGTTCCAGCCATAATTCCGGTTCAGGAAGTCAACCAGCGCACGGATGAATTCCGGTCGTCCCTGTGGGGTATCATAATTGACCAATACCTGGTCGAATCTCCCCTCCTCCGACATGATCTCCTGCATACCCTCCCGCCAGACCGCCTGCACCTCGGGAATCCCCGCCGGATTTCCACCGCCCAGCATCAAGAGCTTTTCCGTTCCCGACATGGCGACACCAAGATCGTCCATCAGCTCGAGGATGCCGGTGCTTGCACAAAGCTTCTCACCCAATTTAGATAACTTGAGTTTCATTTTTGAATCGTCTGTTCGCCTTCTTCCAGCCGGGCCAACAGCCAGAGGTAGTCGGAAAGCCGATTCAGCCATGCCAGCAAATGCGGATTATCGACCAGGCCCTTGTCTGTCATATCCACCACCCGCCGTTCCAGACGCCTTGATACCGTCCGGGCGATGTCCAGTACGGCGGCGGCCTCCGTCCCGCCCGGCAGGACAAAACCCATCGGCGAGGGTATGCTCCCTTCCACCTCGCGGGCAGCAACCGTCAAACTTTCCACGTGGTCCGCGCCGATTCGCTCGCTCAGCTTTTCCTGTTTTTCAGTGCTCGTCGCCAGCTCCGTGCCCACAACAAAGAGCTCCCGCTGAAGCTGCTCAAGCCGCCCGGGCATCCCGGGATGCTCTACCTTTACCTTGGCCAGGCCCAGCACGCTCACCAGTTCGTCAAGGTCCCCATAGGCCTCCGGCCAGGAAGAGGCCTTGGAGACCTCCTCGCCGGAAAAAAGGCGCGTGCGCCCGGCATCGCCGAACTTGGTGGTGATCAGGCTGTTATTCATGCTGTAGCTTATAAAAAGAATGCGGTTGAATGTCGACGGAACAGGTTTATAATTCTTGCCTGAAATATGCATATTTTAACCCAGGCGGAGGCCAGACATGTCAAAAAAGAAGCGTAAATTCAAAACCGAAGTCCAACAGCTCTTGGATCTGGTCATTCACTCCTTGTACTCCAACCCGGATATCTTTCTGCGGGAACTCATCTCCAATGCTTCCGATGCGATTGATCGCGCGCGATTCGAAGCCCTGAGCAACAAGAATATCCAGGAGCCCGAGGGCAGCTGGAAGATTAAAATCCACGTAGACAAGGACGGCAAGACCCTGACCCTCTCTGATAACGGCGTAGGCATGACCAGCGAGGAGCTCGAGGTCAACATCGGCACGATCGCCAGCTCCGGCACCCGGGCTTTCCTCGATGAACTCAGCAAGGGCGACGCCAAAAACAACCTCGAGCTGATCGGTCAATTCGGGGTCGGCTTTTACAGTGCATTCATGGTTGCGGATAAAGTGAGCGTCTGTACGCGACGCGCGGGGAGCGAGAGCACGGCGACCCGGTGGGAGTCCACGGGTAACGGCGCCTACACCCTCGAGGACATCGAGAAGGACACCTTCGGAACAGACATCACCCTGCACCTGAAAGAGGACCAGGAAAAGTACCTCGAGGAATGGACAATTCGTGAAATTGTCACGAAATTTTCGGACTACGTCGCCTTCCCGGTCGTGATGGATATCACGCGTGAGGTGCCGGTGGAAAAAGAGGGTGAAGGGGACGAAGCCTCTACCGAGACCGTCAGCGAGGTCAGCGAGGAAACCTTGAACTCGATGAAAGCGATCTGGACACGTGCGCCGAGCGAGGTCGACAAGGGCGACTATGTCGAGTTTTACAAGGCGCAGTTCAAGGACTACACCGAACCCGCGGAAATCATCCATTACCGCGCGGAAGGCACGCTCGAGTTCAACGCGTTGCTGTATATCCCGACCAAGGCACCGTACAACATGATGTATGATCGCGAGGACCACGGTGTGCAATTGTATGTCAAGCGGGTGTTCATCATGAACAACTGCCAGGACCTGCTCCCGACCTACCTGCGCTTCATGAAAGGCGTCGTCGATTCAAGCGACCTTCCCCTTAACGTTTCGCGTGAAATCCTCCAGGAAGACCTCCTCGTTCGGAAGATTCGTTCCAACCTGGTGAAGCGGGTACTCAGCACACTGAAGGACATGCAGGAAAAGGAGCCGGACCGTTATGCCACCTTCTTCCGGGAATTCGGCCGCGTCCTGAAGGAGGGACTCCACTCCGATTTCGAGAACAAGGAAAAGCTTCAGGACCTGCTGATGTTTGAAAGCAGCAAGACCGATGCGGGGGCCTACACTTCACTGGCGGATTACGTGAATAACATGCACCCGGACCAGAAGGCCATTTACTACATCTCCGGTGAAAGTCGGGCGACGGTGGAAAGTTCGCCCCTGCTTGAGGCCTTCCAGGCCAGGAAATATGAAGTCCTCTTCCTCACCGATCCGGTGGACGAAATCGTGATCCCCTCGGTCCAGACCTACCGGGAAAAACCTCTGGAAGCCGTCCACAAGGGCGAAGTCGACCTCGACAGCGAAGAGGAAAAGGAAGAAAAGAAGGAGGGACGCGAGAAGACGGCCGATGATTTCAAGGACCTCACGGAACTCCTGCAGGCCCAACTGGAGGAAGACGTGAAGGAGGTGCGCATCTCGGAGCGCCTGACCGACAGTGCCTGCTGCCTGGTCGCGGACAAGCAGGGAATGGATCCCTACATGGAGCGCATGATGGCCGCCATGGGTAACGACGTTCCCAAGGCGAAGCGTATCCTGGAGATCAATCCCGGGCATCAACTCCTTCCCGTCATGCGGGAACTGGCCCAAAAGGGCGAGGAGGATGCCCGGTTGAAAGACTTCGCCGACCTGCTGTACGAACAGGCCCTCATCGCCGAGGGATCCCCGCCCAAGGACCCGGCCAACGTCGCCCGACTCATCAGTGAATTGATGCTGGTCGACGGAAAACAGCAACTGAACTGAACCGGGAACAACTCGTCGACCATGCCATGAGGGAGATGGAGGGGATCACGCGGAATACGCGTCGGGTTAAGCTTCCGGGCGCTACGGCAGCTCGACCAACACCCGGTACAGGCGATTGCTCGTGCTGTCGAGCCCCTCTATGGCCTGGCTGGATGAGCCGATACCCGGAATGCGGACCTGGCCAGCCACATTCATCCAGTTGTTGGTGTCTCCCGGGTTGGGGGTGGACTGCAAGGTATACACGCGCGTATTCGAACCGGAAAAAACAATTTTTGGTGGCTGACCCACCGAGCTCAAGACATCCGTGACGCGGAGAAAGTCGTTCGCATCAACCGGTGAGGTATCCATGATGTACTCCTGGGCAAGCGTGTATCCGTCTCCGTCAATGTCCGCATCCACCTCCGCGGCAATCGGGTCATTAAACCAGGCGAACTCGAAAAAGTCGGGTACGCCATCGCTGTCGCTGTCGATATTGAAGGTATCGGTGAAGGTG
>JAYGFS010000439.1:0-6485 GCA_046581765.1 Verrucomicrobiota bacterium | reverse complement strand
AGGTCGCTCAATACACGACGGGCCACCACTTCGGGCAGTTCTTTTCCGGAGAATCCATAAGGCGCTCCCAGGGGCTTGATCAATTGGGCAAAGCCATCGGTTGAGGCCCGTGAAGGGCTTTCCACCTTCTGTCGCGTGGATGGAGGCCGGGGGCTTTTGGCCGTTAGATATCCCTTTCGGTAGACGAAGCTGTACGGTTCCTTGCCCGTAGGAATACGCACCTGATTGATATCCGAAAACTCGTAGATGGCCAGGTAGCCCTGGCCTTTTGGAAGGCTAATTTCCCTTACGACAATCGCGTGGACATTCGGACCGTATTGGGCGGCGAATTCTTTGATCTGTGCTTCGTTGAAAACGGGACGCTTGCCTGCCTGTTGCTCCAGTACGGCGAGGGTTTCATTGCTCAGCACCTGCCGCACGGAAATACTGCCACTGCCATCCGCATGTACGGCCACGCGAATCGTGTGCTGGAAGCAGCCAGTGAAGAGTCCTGCGGCGAGCAGGCAGGCCACGAGGCCGGGACCCTTCATGGGAAGGTCTGTTCCTCGCGCTCCTTGTAGAGCAGGATGGTACGACCTACGCGGTGCAGGACGGTGGCTTCGGTTTCCCGCGCGAGCTGGTCCGCCAGGTCCCTTCGTTCAGCCGGAGAGATTCCCGGCAATCGGACTTTCAACAGATCGCTTTGTTCCAGCAACTGGATGACGTTTCGAGTGACCCCGTCCGTGACCCCGGCCTTGCCGACCTGGGCACTGGGCTCAAGGCGCTGACCGCGCACTTTTAACTTCTGTTTTGTCCGGTTATCCAAGATTGCCTTTTGCTGTAGCACAAAAAAAGCGTGGGGTAAATCATCTGTTTTCGGATCCGGGCATCAAAGGTTTTCCGTCCATGGTAAAAATGCTATGTACACCCTGATGAAATGGATAACCATATGTATTGCCCTGGTCAGCGTGCTTGCTTGTCCGGCAGCGTTGTTGAAGTGGGATTCCGCGGTACTTCGCGGCCGACTGGATAACGGATTGCACTATTATATCCGCAAGAACCCCAAGCCGGAAGCCCGCTTGGAGCTGCGGCTGGTGGTGAATGCCGGCTCGGTGCTGGAAGCCGACGACCAGCGGGGCCTGGCCCACTATGTCGAGCATATGGCTTTCAACGGAACCCGGCGTTTTGCCCGGCAGGAGCTGGTGGATTATCTCGAATCCATCGGTATGACCTTTGGCCCGGACTTGAATGCGTACACCTCCTTTGACGAAACCGTCTATATGCTTCAACTTCCCACGGACGATGGAGCCCTGGTCGACAAGGGGGTCATGATTCTCCGTGAGTGGGCCGATGCCATGGCCTTTCATAGCGAGGAGATCGAAAAGGAACGCGGGGTGATCCTGGAGGAGCGGCGACTCCACCGGGGTGCCCAGCAACGCATACGCGATCAGCATATCCCCAAGATTTTCCACGGATCCAAATACGCAGTGCGTGTACCCATCGGTACCGAGGAGATCTTGACCAACTTCGCTTTTGATCGCCTGCGCGATTTTTACCAGGATTGGTACCGACCCGATTTGATGGCCATCGTGGCGGTGGGTGATGTAGCACCTGAACAGGTACTAGCGTTGATCCGGAAACATTTCTCGAGCATGCAGAAGTCGGAACACGCTCCCGTCCGTGGCACATTCCCTGTTCCTGATCACGAGGAAACCTTGATTTCGATTGCCACCGATCCCGAAGCGACTCTCTCTTCCGGCAGTGTGTACTACAAAATGAATGAGGAACCTTTCAAAACAGAAGCGCATTACCGGCGTTCGCTCGTGCAGCAGGCGTTTCTCGAGATGTTGAACCAGCGATTCGATGAGATACGGAAAAAGCCCGGAGCGCCATTTCTCCATGCCCATGTCTACAAGCGCGACATCGTTCGCGGGAAAGAATGTTTTGGCCTCGGAACCATGGTGAAAGAAGGAGAATACCTGAGCGGTATGGCTGCGGGTTTGGATGAAATCGAACGAGTAAAGCGGTTTGGGTTTACGGAACCTGAATTCGATCGGCACAAGCGGAGGGCCTTGCGCGGCATGGAGCGCCGACATGCGGAAAAAGAGAAAACGAACTCACCTGTTTATGCTGGACGTTACGTGGCGGCTTTTTTGAAAAACCAGGTGGTGCTCAGCATCGATAAAGAATGGGAACTCTACCAAAGATTTCTTTCTGAGATCCCCTTGGCAGAGGTGAATGACCTTGCCCGGACCTGGATTCGGGACGACAACCGGGTCGTACTCATGGATGGCCCGGAAAAGGCTGGCGCAGCCCCCCCGCACGTGGATGCCGTGCGGGCGATTCTTGATGCCAGTGCCAGGCGGAACTTGGAGCCATATGTGGATGACAGCGGTGACGCACCCCTGGTCGACCCCATGCCGACTCCGGGTAAGGTCGTTAAGCGGGAGCGCGTGGATGAACTGAACGTGGAAACCTGGACACTCTCCAACGGGGTGAAACTCATGCTGAAACCTACGGAGTACAGGGACGACCAAGTCTTGTTCAGTGCCTTCAGCAAGGGCGGGCATTCGCTGGTTCCAGATTCGTACTTTGTTCCCGCGGTGTCGGCCCCCTCGGTCATCGGGGAGTGTGGCCTGGGGCCTTTCAGCAATACCCAGTTGCGAAAAAAGTTGGCCGGTAAAATTGTTTCGGTTGCACCGTATATCAATGAGCATGGGGAGGGTATGCGAGGCGCTTGTTCCGCGGCGGACCTTGAAACGCTGTTTCAGTTGATCTATCTGAACTTCACCTCGTTCCGTCATGATCGCGCTGCGTTTGCATCCTTGCAGGAGCGGATGAAGGCCATGTTGAAAAATCGATTGATGAGCCCGCGAGCGACTTTCTCCGACACGGTGCAGCGCACCATGTCACAGCATCATTTTCGCCGTGAACCCTGGACACCGGATATGGTTGATCGCATGGACATGCTGCAGTCTATTGTAACCTACAAGGATCGATTCTCCGATGCGGACGATTTCATGTTCCTCTTCGTTGGTCGTTTCGACCCTTCTGAGCTAGAGCACCTGGCCGTGACCTATCTTGCCGGGCTGCCTTCGCAGCCCACGGAGGAAAACTGGGTTGACCGGGGGGTTCGAAGTGCCCCGGGAAAAATAGACAAAGAGGTCAGGAAAGGACTGGAGCCTAAAAGTACCGTGCTTCGCATGTACACCGGATCCTTTGAGTGGAACTACGACAATCGCTTTGCCCTGCAGGCGATGGTTTCCGCGCTACGGATTAAGTTGCGAGAAAACCTTCGCGAGGACCTGGGCGGAACCTATGGGGTGTCGGTAAGCCCGGTTATTCGACACTACCCTATTGGTGAGTATGCGGTACATATTTCCTTCAGTTGTGCACCCGAACAGGTGGAGCAATTGCTCACCGAACTCGACAAGGAGATCCTGGCCATGCAAAAAGCCCCAATGGCGTCCTCCTACGTGCAGAAGGTAAAGGAAAGCCAGTTGCGTCAGCGTGAAACCAACCGGGAGACCAACGAATTCTGGCGGAGTACGCTGCAATATTATCATTGGCATGGCGAGGACCCACGCATTGTGCTGGCATTCGATACCTATGTCAAAGGCCTGAATGCCGAGGGCATCATGCAAACCGCGCGGGAAAGTTTCTCCACCGCCAATGTGGCTACCTTTGTATTAATGCCTGAAAGGGGCCCTGATCCGAAAAAATGACGGACGGGGAAGAGCTAAACGCCAATGGCGATGTCGCAGATCGCGACTTCAAGTATTACATCTTCGACTGGGATGACAATATCCTGCATATGCCGACGCGTATTCACCTTGAACGCTTGAATGAAGCGGGCGAGTGGGAGCCGCACTCCGTGTCCACATCGGTGTTTTCCGTGGTGCGCAACGATGAAAAGTATCGTCCACCGGACGGGGATTGGGAGAATGCATTTTGTGATTTCCGGGATTTGGCCCATTGGGAAGAGAGTGCCTTCCTTGCCGATGCGCGCAAAGCACTGGAACCGGTTACCAGTGGCCGTGAGGTGGCTGCACCCAGTTTCCAGCGCTTTAAGACCGCACTGATCGAAGGCCGCTTGTTCGCCATCGTCACGGCCCGGGGGCATTATTCCGAGACGATTCGCAAGGGAGTTGAATATTTTATCGAGCAGGTCCTCTCGAAAGAGGAGCGCGCCAGCATGATCCGCAACCTGCGTGGATACAAGGAGGAGTTTGAGGAAGAGCATGAGTCCCTCTCGGACGAGGAAGTACTCGCGGAGTACTTGGATTTGAACCGCTACCATGCGGTTACCTCACCTGAATTTCAAAAGCTCCTGGGCGCGCATCGGGCCGGATCGGCCAGTCAGGAATTCGCCAAGCAGGTCGCGATTGAAGATTTTGTCCGACACATCATCCGTATCGTAAAGTCGAAACCGTATTTGGATAAGCCGATCTCGGTGGGCTTTTCCGACGACGACCCGCATAACATCAAGGCGGTGGAAGCCTTTATCGCCAACCGCTTGGCCCGTGAGTTCTCCGGGATCAAGTTTGTCATCTATGACACCTCCGATCCCGAACAGGAATACGGTCGCAAGATCATCGTGACCGGTCAATTGGAATTGGATTTCGATACCGGAGGCGATCCGAACTGAACAGGGTTAGCGTACGATCCGCCTGAACCAGCTGCAACTCTCCGTCAGTCCTCCGGGCCGATTGCGGCCCAGCCAGCAGTCCCGGTGGCGCCTTTCAATTGCCTGGACCTGCTGTTTTAACCGTCGTGGTTCACTGGCCGGATCATCCCGAAGCGCCAGCCCACGCGCGAGTGCCAGGCGGGTCATGCCCGCGGCATGCTTGAATTCACGACGGAGCAGGCTGGCGTCTTCCCCGCGGATGTCCTGCACCCGTTCTCCTAATGTATCGAACCGGCGCAACGAACGCTTGAGCTCGCGCGTGGATATTTTCAGAAGCCTCTCGTGGGCGGGCTTACGATGAAACAGTAAGTGGTGAAATGCAGAGCTGTTGGCAAAGGGCAGGTGAATCGGGTCGAGCACGCGACCCAGTTCGGCAAAGACCTCGGCGGAGGTCCCTTTTTCATCGGCGAACCAGCACCGGTTGGCAGCGTCGACCGGGTCCTGCCCCGTGCGGGGATTCCAGGCCCGGCAGGCACCGGCAGCAAAGCCGAGATAGCTCACGGGCAGCACCTGGTGATGGCCATTGTCGCCCCAGTCGGTGATCATATATCCGGTCGCTCCGTTTTGGGATCCATGCCGGGCGGCTGATTCCAGGTTGCCCAGGACGTTGCCGGTGCGCCCGGTGATGGAATTCCAGCTCGAGGTACCCGGACAGACATAGTAGGCCAGGCCCGCCGAGTGAAAGGCTTTACAGTTTTCGGCAAAAGGATGATCGGCTTCATAGCCCCAGGCCAGGGCGGTACTGCTGGGTGGGAGATCCTTGATCAGCTCGGGCTGTTTCAGGATGATATCCCCCCAGAACTGCATCTGGCGTCCGCGCTTTTCAACCATGCGGTTGATCTGCTTGAGGAAGTCGACATATGCGTTGCAGGTTCCTTTTCGCTGGCAGATATTTTTGCTCCAGCCGGTGCCCAGTTCGAAGGTCTCGTCGCAGCCGGTATTGAACTGTCGGCTGCTGAAGTTTGGCAGCAGTTCGTCAAAAAGTTCCTCCAGCAGCTTTAAGGATGCCCGGTTGGGCTTTAGCATCGCCCCGTGCGGATAGTTTGTGCCCCAGGAGTTGGTGAAGCCGTCGGGGCAATTGGCGTAGACTTTGTAGCGATCCCATTTCAGCCAACGCTCCCAATGGCCGAAGGAGTTGAAGTTGGGGACCAGCTCGATGAAATGTTTTCGGCAATGGGCATCCAGCTCCAGGATTTCTTCCGCGGTCATCGGGCTGGCATCTTTCCAGACCTGGGGATGATTTTGAAAGGCGAAAGTATGTTCGGTGTACAACTGTAATTGATTTAATTTCATCGCGGCCATCTTTTCGACCATGCGGAAAAGCGTGCGCATCTGCGGGACCTTACACCGGCTGATATCCAGCATGATTCCGCGGGCAGCGAAGGCGGGGGCATCGCGGATAAAAAAGCAGGGTAGGGGATCCACCGGGTGCGCCATGACCTGTTTTAATGTCTGCAAAGCATAAAAACCACCCCGGGCATCTGCAGCTTGAATCCGTAAGCATTGGCCCGTGGCTTCAATCTCGTACGCCTCCGGCTCCTTCGCTTCGTTTCGGTCAAGGACGAGGAAGGCATTTGCTTTCCGAACGGGGCTGCTCGTGATCTGGAAGCGGCGTCCATAGCGCTTGCCCAGCACGGCCAAAACCTCTTTGACAAAGGGGAGAAGTTCGTCGACCAGCGAGTGATCCAGGTATACTTCGTCCTGTTTACAGGCCAGCGGATGACGGGAAACGCGAAAGGTGCGGGGCTCCGGATAGACATTCCTGGGTGAAAAAAAGCCCGGGCAAACGCGATTATTCGTTGGCAGCGCTTAACAGGCG
>JAYGFS010000432.1:0-1855 GCA_046581765.1 Verrucomicrobiota bacterium | reverse complement strand
CCATCACCCGCACCGGTACCGGCCCCCAGGATATGGGGTTTTGATTTTGGCCCGAAAGATCAACAGTTGTGGCCCGGGTTTCACGGGATTACCTGGAACACCGTGTACAGCAAGGCGGCGGGTTTTGGTCTTGAGCGGAGCCAGAACCGCTCGCGCTTTGCCCAGGACACCACCTGGCCGACACGCCTGCTGCAGGATTTCCTCTGGATTCCATACGGGGACTTCCTCGTCGACCTGCCAAACGGCGATTACGATGTATGGGTCTTCTTTGAGGAGTCCGGGTACTGGGGAGGAGAGCACTCCACCTACCTGCAGCGCGCAATCTACGCGGAGGGGAAAGAGGTATCCCTGGAGGATCGGAAGGACAAGGGTCCGAATGGCGAAGCGCTCTACCTGTTCGAGGACTTTGAACCGCGCCCGGGAATCAACGTCCTGCGCGAGTACTGGGATCGTCTCTACCAGCCTCGTTCTTTCTCGACTACTGTGTCCGATGGACAAATGAATATCGGGGTTTTTGCTGAAGCCCAGATGTCCTGCCGGGTTTCTGCAATCATCATCCATCGTTCCGGCGATACCCAGGCCATTGCGTGGAAGGAACAGTTGATGGAGAAGAATTTTCGCGAGATGAACTCCAAAGCAGCGATGCATCCGTTTCCGAAGCCGCTTGGCTTGGATAAACTGCCACCGGCTGCCCTGGAAGGTCCCGCAATCGTCTATATCGCCGACCCGGATTATCCTTTCCGGCTTACCCAGGTGCCGTCGGTCGCTCAGTTGGGAACCTCGATGTCCCGGCATGGGGCGCGGGGGGAAACGGTGGCGATGAGCTTTGGCATCCGGCCGAACCGCGATCTCGGCCTGGCCTCGGCCACGGTCGGCGAATTGAACTCCGGCCGCGGCACGATTCCCGCATCCGCGGTGGTGCTGCGCGCGGTGCGTCATATGGCCAAGCGACCCTTTGGCGATCGGAGTTTCAGCGTGAAACCATGGTATTTGAGCGATGTGCAGGGACTCGACCTGCCCAAGGACCTCAATCGCCAATTCTGGTTGACGGTTGCGGTGCCAGCCGGGCAGCCGGCGGGGCGATACACGGGTACGGTGCGTGTGCAGACCGACCAGGGATACGGGCAGGACTTTTCCGTGGCGGTAACGGTGATGCCCTTCGGCCTGCTTCGTCCGGATATTCCGATCTGTTTCTTCGGGATGCCGGCCGACTCGCTGGAGTTGCTCAAGGATTACGGCGTGAGTGCGGTGAATGGTGGCCCGCGTATACACTTTCATCGATGGAACAAGGAGACGAAGCAGCCGCTGCTGGATTTCACCGCGGTCGACGCGTACCTGGCGAAGGCGAAAGCGTACGGCATGGATCTGGAGGTCATGGACTACAACGGGCCCATCACACTCAATGGCCTCACCTATCACAATGCCTTTGCCTTCTTCAAAGAGAAAGGACGCTGGGTGGAACTTGAACCCATGGAGGCCGGTAAACGTACCTTTGATATGATTAAGGCCCATGCGGATGAGGCCGGTTGGCCGCCTTTTACGTATAACATGGTGGATGAACCGCTGAGTCGCGAGAACACGAAAGCCACCCTGGGGAACATCCGGTTTATGCGCCAGATTGCGCCCTGGATGAAAATGATCGGTTATTACTCCTTCAACCTTAAGAACGATCGTCTCGGGAACGATGCCCTGTTTCGTGAGCTGGATGGGACCGTTTGCAAGAGCTACAATGCCGCCGTCATGTCGTACGCGGCGGAGAACGACAAATCACTCTATCTCTACAGCCTGGGGCGCACGCGCTACACCTTTGGGCCGTACATGTTCCGCCATCGCCTTGCGGGCGTTAAAGGCTACG
>JAYGFS010000356.1:0-2407 GCA_046581765.1 Verrucomicrobiota bacterium | reverse complement strand
GAGACGAAGGCGCAGTGTCCCGGCTGGGTGGCCTGGCAGGACGGGATGCCCAGGTTGCTTCCCCCGCGGGCGGCGATGGAGCCCATCGTCCCGCACACGCCCCCATCCTTGAGCATCATCTGGATGGTGGCATAGCTGAAGGCGTACGGTTTCAGGCGCCGGGCGGACTGCATGGTGAACTGTTGGGCGATCGCACCGATGTATTCGCCGATCTGGTGGAATTCACCCCGCTCGCGAAAGGCAATCCAGCGCTCCTCCCGTTCGCGCAAGGGCTGGCGATCCGCGGTGAGCATGGTCAGCACGGGCCAGGGTGCGGTCAGCGGGAAAAGAGGCCACTTCCGCTTGGCCTGCAGCGCCGGCGGGAATGTGTACTCGTGATTGCGGATCAGGTACGCGCAGCGTTCCGCCGGCGACGGGAAGGGGTCGCGCCGGGCCGGGAGGAGTCCCTTTGCCTCGTAGGCCTCGCGGAACAGGCGGTAGGCCGCATCGATCTTCTTGCGCTGGTCCCCGTGAACCGCATCCGTGCTGTTCCAGTGGATCACCCGGTCGCCGCAGTCGATCTGGACGTCATGCCCCTTGGACTTCATGTAGGAATTGAACTTCCACTGCAGCTCTCGGCTGGCCAGGACGTCGGCGGCATAAAGGGTACGGGTCAGTTTTTGGGTTGCCGGTGCACGGTCCCTGGACGGGTCCTTTTCAGGAGCCGGTATCGCGATGCCGCGCGCGTCGTACTTCAGCTCGGGTGGTTCTATCTTTCCGACCGGGACCTCGTCCTCGATGGTGTGCTCGTTTAGGAAGTTGATGATGTGGTCATGCACGTCGAGTTCACGACCCGGGTCCCGGGTCTTGACCGCTTTTCGCGGGTCGCTCCCGATGACCAGTTTCAGCGGTTGGCGGGGGGTGATATCCGCCTCCATCCCTTCCTTGGCGCTCACCAGCGCCGCCGAGAGGGCCAGCTGCCGGTAGGTCTCGAAGTGTGCCTGACCCAGGTCAAGCCGCAACGAATAAAGCCACAGCAGGACCTCCTCCGGTTGGTGGTGCGCGGCATAGACCCCGGTGGCCATATCCGGATCCCCATCGACCCAGGCCACGAATCCCGGAGGGAGCGAGGTCCCTTTCGCCTTGAGCTGGGCCAAGGCCTCGTTCCTGGCCAGGGCGAGGTAGGCCGCGCGCAGCTTTGGCGTAAAGGCGTAGTTCTCGCTCGCGCAGATGCGCAGCAGCCGCTCCCTGGCATGATCCGCCGACGGGATGACGGCGGGGGAAAAGGCCGGCAAGGCCACGGCCACCAGGGCAAACAAGGTGATTCGCGTACGCTTCATGTGCTCAGCATAGCACCTTTCGGTGTAGGTTGAAACCACCGATTCCCGTCACCACCGCCTGGTGCTTGTACTACGTGGGCGCGGGAAGGGCCTAAGGCCACCGTGCGCGGTGCCGGTGGTGGGGCGTTCCTTAGCGAGAAGCAGCCTGCTTGATGTATGCGGGAAGGTCTGCCTTGGCGACGGCGTTTCGCACTTTTTGGGCCGCATTCGAGCTTCCCGCCTGTTCCATGCCTTGGGCGGCAACCAGTGCGGCTCGCGCAGCCGCGAGTTTTGCTTCTCCTTCGCCTTTCTTCAGCACCGAGAGAATCGCCTGGGTAGCATCGTCGGTTGCCATTTGGGCCAATGCGGACAGTGCGGCCCCGGTGGCGGGCGCTTGTTCGTTTTTGCCTCGGGCTATTTTTGCGAGCGCGGGCACGGCAGACTTTTCGCGGCGATCGCCGAGTGAAATGATGGCACCCACGCGAAGATTGCCCTTGAGGGTCTGCAGTGCGTCGATCAAGGCCTTGCCGGCCGAGGCATCCGGGATGCGCTCCAGCCCGTCCCGGGCATAGTCGTGCAAGTGTTCGTCGGCAAGTAATTTTGCCAGGACGGGGACGGCCTTCGCACTGCCGAGTCGCCCGAGTTCGTCGCAGGCCTTGGCTTTTTCATGCAGGCTGGTGCTGGTTGATTTCAGCAGGCTGAGCGCGGAGGCTTCGTCGGCGCGTGTGTGCAAGGGAGCGATGGCGCACGCCGCGGTAATGGTGAGCAGGTAAACAAGTCGATGAGTTTTCATGAAGGTGCCTTTCAGGTAAGATAGCGAAAAATTAAACGTGCCAGGGAGCGCGACGAGCGCGACTGCGCATGCGATTGGCTTCATCGTCCCCGACGAAGGCCTCGGCCTTGGGATCAAATTGCAACTTGCGCCCGAGTTTCCAGCTGATCGCGGCGGCATGGCCAGCGACATGGCCGTATCGCGCTACCGTCGAGTTGCAGACGGGCTTCTCGCGCGTTTTTACGCAGTCGAGGAAGTTACGTACGTGTTTTATGGGGTCGGTGCCGTATAACTCGGGGTCGTAGCTTTGTCCTTCGAGGAGTTTCGGATCGCTCAC
>JAYGFS010000315.1:0-4843 GCA_046581765.1 Verrucomicrobiota bacterium | reverse complement strand
CCACTTGGCTGGTGACGGGCCAGGAGACCGTATTCCAATCTTCATAATCCAGGATGCCGGACAATTGGTTCCAGTCAATCGTCCCCAGGAATTCCGGGATGCGGGACATCTCGACCCCAATACTGTTGGAGCGGGGCGTGGTGCCGGCATTCGTGGCATAATCCCAGGAAGCCCCCACCCCTTCACGATAAAGCGCGTCCGGGAAAGGCGTGCGGTCCACCGCCGGCGTGACCATGCGACCCGCATTGGGAATCATGGCCGCCTTGACGACCTTCCAGGTCATGAAATCATTGAACCCCACCGCCTTGGCCCGGGCCCCCGCACTCGCGGCATGATGCGTGATCTCCTTCGCCGCAAACAGCTGGGACATCTGGAAGACGGTGAGAAAGATGAAGGTGATGAGAACCATCATGGCCGCGGATTCAATCATCCCCTGGCCGGATTTCCTCCGGTTCGAACGAGGTGCGCACGAGCGCGCACGAAAGAACATATGCAGGCTTAACTTCATCGATACTACGCGCTGTGAAGCCGGGCCACCGCGACGCTGGTGCCCCAGCTTAAAAAACGCTTGTTGGGTTTACAGGTCCTGGAGGAACTCCACGGATTCCTGGCTGGTCGCTGCATCAACGGCACTTGAATCGCCGCCGAGCTGCTCAACCGCTCCACCGAGTTTCTGTTTCAATGTGTCGCTGAAAACACCGAAGATCAATAGGGCCGCAATCGCCACCACAACCACGATGATGATGTATTCCACCATCGCCTGTCCCTGTTTTCTTTTCATGCTCTGTTGTTTCATTCTACTGTCTCCACCTGGGCTTTCGCCCCTGGTTTATCGCCGACCTCGCTTTTCACAAAACCGGCTGCACGCCTGATTAAGGGTATTCCGAGGCAATCAACTCAAGCACCCGACCGCCCTGCTCCTTGAAGACATAAAAAAACATGCCCAAAAGGATTAGGATGCCCATGGACATACCGAAAACCACGATGTATTCCAACATCGCCTGTCCGTTTATACCCGGGCGGACCCTGATGCTTTGATTCCTTCGCATTGAAATTGACGCCTGGATTTTTCACCAACGGCTTCCGTATGCCCACACGACCCCGAAACCGACGAATCTACCTAAAGTATACGCATTTACGGACAAAACTATTACCAAAATTGACCTTTATGTATGTATTTCTCCCCCTGGGGCCCAAATCTTTCCTAATTTATCTAACGTACTTGATGAAAAGACCTTACGCTGGAAAAACCCCGATAAAAGTCCCGTAAATCCCCCCATTGTTGCGTCCCATCCAGGCCGAATCCCCGGTCGGCAAGCTGCATCACCATTGTCAGGTGCCGCCGATTCTGATGAAATCCGGCCCGTGAATGAGCCCCAGACAACAGGCAAAGCGGCCTGGCGACGCTGGCCCGTCCTCCTCGTGGGCAGCCTCCTGGTCCTCGTGGCGGGGGTGCTTCACACCTTTGATCCCGCGGCCGCGACCTTCTATCCTTCCTGCGTGTTTCACAAGCTGACCGGGCTGCACTGTCCGGGTTGCGGGAGCTTACGAGCGACCCATCACCTGCTGCAGGGACACCTTGGCGAGGCCCTCTCGATGAACATCCTGCTGCTTATTCTCGCCCCGGTGTTGACCGGCTACGCCATCCAGGGACTGCGCGGGAAGACCGTGAGGATATCGCGCAAGGTGGGTATCGCGATCCTGGCTTTGGTGCTGCTCTTCTGGGTGTTGCGCAACCTGCCGGGAGCCCCGTTCAGCATCCTCGCTCCAAGCTGAAAAAGCCCTCACGCATCGCGGGCCGCGCGAGCGGGTTGCCGTCGCATCCCCTGGACCTACGCGAGCATCCCCGGCACGGCGGCAATCGCCTCGCCCACCCTCGAAGCATCTTTGCCACCCGCCTGCGCCTTGTCCGGCTTACCCCCTCCGCCGCCGCCGCACATCCCGGCCACCTGGCCGATGAGCTCGCCCGCGTTGACGCCCTGCTCGATCAGCTCGGGTGAAACAGAGGCCACAAAGCAGGCCTTGCCCCCGTTCTCGGAACCGAGCACGATAACCCCCTGCACAAATTGCTGCCGGATGGCGTCGAGGAGCTTCCGCAGGCTGTCCATGTCCATGGAGCCGGCATCGTGGGCAATCAACGGGCAGCCCTTGGATTCGATTGCCCCGGCGAGCACATCATCGAGCGAAGCCAGGGCCGACTTGGCGGCCTGTTGCTTCAGTTCCTTCTCAAGTTGCCTGACCTGCTTCTGCAGGCTCGACACGCGGCCGGGAACCTCCTCCGCGGTCACGCTGAGCGAGGTCGACAGGTCTTTAAGCAGGCGATGTTCTTTCAAGGTCAGCGAGGTGGCTTCCTCGCCACAGACCGCTTCGAGGCGACGTACGCCGGCGGAAACCGACGATTCCGACACGATCCGGAACGGACCGACATCGCCCGCCTGCTCCACATGGGTGCCGCCACAGAGTTCCTTGCTGTATCCGCCGATGTCCACCACGCGGACCATCTCGCCATATTTTTCATCGAAAACGGCAATGATCCCCGAGCCCTCGATCTCCTTGAGCGGTATTTCGGAAATGACCACCGGGTCATTGTGCATGAGGTGCTTGTTCACCATCGCTTCAATGGCATCCAACTGCCCGGGCGTCACCGCCTCCTGGGCGGTGAAATCAAAACGCAAACGGTCCGGTCCGACATAGGATCCGGCCTGGCGCACATCCGGACCGACAACCTCGCGCAGGGCAAAATTCATCACGTGGGTTGCGGAGTGATGGCGCTGCAAGCGTTGGCGCCGGTCGGCGTCGACCGCTGCCTGGACCACATCGCCCTCGGAAAAGGCACCTGTTTTAAATACACCGAGGTGCAGGAGGATGCCCTGCGCCGGCTTCTGCGTATCGTGGACTTCAAACACCTTGTCCCCGCAGGTGATCGTCCCGGTATCGCCGATCTGGCCGCCGGATTCCGCGTAGAAAGGGGTTTCCTTGAGCAGGACCTGCCCGTCGCCGAGGACGGCGATCACTTCCGTCGTGTGCGCGGTGCGATCGTAGCCTACAAATACAGACCGTACGCCCTGGGCGACAAGGTCGGCCACCAGGTCAGCGCTTTCGCCATCGTTGCGCCTGGCGCGATCGCGGTCGCGCTGCCTGCGGTCTCCCAGGATCTCCTTGAACGCATCCTCGTCGACGCTCAACCCGCGCTCGCGCGCCATGAGTTGTGTCATGTCGATCGGAAAACCATAGGTGTCGTAGAGCTTGAAAGCCTCCTCGCCACTGACCTGTTCCCGGCCTTCCTGCTCCAGCGCCTGGACCAGGTCGGCAAAGATGCCCGTACCGCGATCGAGGTTGCGCACGAAGCCCTCTTCCTCGCCTTGAATAATATGCACGATGGTCTCGCCACGCTCCACGATATTCGGGAAGGCCCTGCCCAGGCAGTCTTCCACCACGGGGAACAATTCGGTCATGAAGGGCTGATCGAATCCAAGCGTACGCCCGTAAAGGGCCGCCCGGCGCAGCAGGCGCCGCAACACGTAACCCCGCCCCTCGTTGCTGGGCGTCACGCCGTCACTGATCGCCACCGAGAGCGTACGCACATGGTCCGCAATCACCCGCATGGCCACCGCATACTCGTCCTGGTAGGGTTTGCCGCTCAGCTCCATCAATTTGTCGATGTAGGGCATGAAGACATCCGAATCGTAATTGGACCTTTTTCCCTGGAGCGTGGCGACGAGACGTTCGAATCCCATGCCGGTGTCGACATGCTTGGAGGGAAGCTCTTCCAGGCTCCCGTCCGCCCGGCGGTTGTACTGGATGAACACGAGATTCCAGATCTCGAGAAGTTCCGGCAAATTGGCATTCACCATGTCCGCAGTAGCGGTGCCTTCGGGCGTGCTGTCGAAGTGAATCTCCGAGCAGGGGCCGCAGGGGCCGGTATCGCCCATCTCCCAGAAGTTGTCCTTCTCGCCAAAGCGGAGGATATGGTCCGGCGCGATGTCGGTCTCGGACCGCCACAGGTCCATCGCCTCGTCATCATCGGTATACACGGTGGCCCAGAAGCGATCCCCGGGAAGTTCCAGCACCTCGGTCAAGAACGCCCAGGCCCAGGTGATGGCTTCCTTCTTGTAGTAATCGCCAAACGACCAGTTGCCGAGCATCTCGAAGAAGGTGTGGTGATAGGTATCCACGCCGACCTCTTCCAGGTCATTGTGTTTGCCGCTCACGCGAATACACTTTTGCGTGTCGGCCACCCGGGGGTGATCGGGCGGACGGGCCCCAAGGAAAATCTCCTTGAACGGGACCATCCCCGCGTTGACGAAGAGCAGGGTATCGTCCGAGGGCAGGTACACCGGCGCGCTGGGCACAATCTCGTGCGCCTTGGAGCGGAAAAATTCCAGGAAGGCTTCACGTACGTCGTTTGCGGTCTTTGGCTTGCTCATGTTTTGTCCCATCCGGGCACTTGGGAACCGAGCGGAGGTTTTAGGGCATGTACACGAATCTTCAAGTATTTGTGGGGCCTGACCGCGAAATACGGGGGCGGGATGCGCAGCCAGGACTGAACGGCCGGGTTATTTACCCACGAAACACGCAAAAACACCAAAATATTTTCAAGGCGGGGCCGCAGCCTTGCGCATTTTATCACCCTACCGTGCAAAGGCTACCATGCAAAGGGTATTTTACCGAGCTGCACCATCCGGGGGGGAAAGTTTAACTTGAATAGTCACGATTTTGAAGCGGATGCGCTTATACTTCCGTCATGTTCAGACCTTGCGTGCTCCTCCTTTTCATCTGCTCACTGGGGCACGCAGATTCCGTCATCTGCTGTGGCACGGAGCGGGTTTTCATCGTGGACGAA
>JAYGFS010000304.1:0-5384 GCA_046581765.1 Verrucomicrobiota bacterium | reverse complement strand
TTCGTCCACGATGAAAACCCGCTCCGTGCCACAGCAGATGACGGAATCTGCGTGCCCCAGTGAGCAGATGAAAAGGAGGAGCACGCAAGGTCTGAACATGACGGAAGTATAAGCGCATCCGCTTCAAAATCGTGACTATTCGAGTTAAACTTTTCCCCCCGGATGGTGCAGCTCGGTGAAATACCCTTTGCATGGTAGCCTTTGCACGGTAGGGTGATAAAATGCGCAAGACCTTTTTCAGCTTCTGGCTCAGCTGCGCGATCACCCTGGCTTCGGTTTCCGCCCAGGTGGTGATCAACGAGATGCTGTACGATTCGGAGCCGGATAGCCAGGCACTGGAGTTTGTCGAGTTGTTCAATCCCGGTGGCCTCGCCGTGGATCTTTCCGGCTGGCGCTTTACCGACGGGATCGATTTCACCTTCACCAACGGTACGCAGATTGCGGCTTTCGGCTTCCTCCTCGTCGCGCAGGACCCGGCTACCTTGTCCGCGGTGTACGGCGCCATGGCCGAAGGCCCATGGTCCGGGTCGCTCAAGAATGCCGGAGAAAAGGTCACCCTGCGGGACGCCGCGGGAAACAAGATTGACGAGGTGGATTACCAGCGGGCCTTTCCCTGGCCGACCTGCCCCGGAGGTGCCTCAATGGAGTTGATCAACGCATCCCTCGACAACAATATCGGGGCCTCGTGGCGAAGCTCACTGAACCCGGTAACCGATACGCCGGTAACCTTTCTCGCGCCGGCGCAAAACGACTGGCATTATTTCAAGGGCAGCGAGGAGGCCTCCAGTCCCGTGGATGCCTGGCGCGCCCTGGGTTTTGTAGAGGACGCGAACTGGTTCACCGGGCAGACACCGGTCGGATACGGTGATGGCGATGACAACACCACCCTGGACGACATGCGGAACAACTACAGCACGGTGTATTTGCGCCACACGGTGGTGATGACGAACCCGGTCCCGAGTCAATTGCTGTTGCGCGTGTACACGGACGATGGCGCGATCGTGTGGATCAACGGTTTCGAGGTCGGGCGGCCCTCCGTTTCCGCGGGCGACAAGAACTATAATGATTTCGGGAGCAACCATGAGGCCGCCTGGGAGGAGGTCCTGTTGACGAATCCGTCCGCCTACATGACGCCGGGAGTGAACCAGGTCGCGGTGCACGGCTTGAACGCGACCCTCGGAAGCAGTGACTTCTCGATCGATCTCGAGTTGAAAACCGTTCCGCCCGGGGGATCGAACCTGCCCACGCCGGGCGCGACCAACCGCGGTAATGCCGCCAATGCGCCCCCGGCGATCCGCCAGGTAAAGCATCGCCCGGAAGAGCCTGCGGGCGGCGAAGCGGTGTTGGTCAGTGCCAAGGTCACCGACCCGGATGGCGTGTCCTCGGTCGTGCTGGCCTATAAAGATATCGCCCCCGGCGCGTACGAACGCTTGACCGATGCGAGCTTCGACAGCGGGTGGGTGCTGATGAACATGGTCGATGACGGAACGGGAGGCGATGTGCTCGCCGGGGACGCGGTGTTCTCCGCCCGCTTGCCCGGCGGTCAGCATCGCCACCTGGTTCGCTATCGCATCACGGTCGAGGACGGTACCGGCTTGTCGCAGCAGGTTCCCTATACAGACGATGAGCAGCCGAACTTCGCCTATCTGGTCTACGATGGTATCCCCGCCTGGACCGCCGCGGACAACCCGGGCACGAGCAGTCCGCAGGCCTTTTCTGCCGCCCTCATGGCTGGGAGCCTGCCCGTTTACCACCTCGTGGCCAGCGAAGCCGACGTGCTGGCCTGCCAGTACAGCAGCGGCTCTCGTAACACCCGCTTTTACGGGACCATGGTCTACGAAGGAAAGGTCTACGACCACGTGCAGTTTAAAGTGCGCGGGGAGGCCTCGACCTATCGCTCAGGGAAGAACAAGTGGCGTTTCTATTTTAACCAGGGCCGGGGATTTGAGGCGCGGGACGACAACGGAAAGCTCTATCCGGAACCCTTGAATCGCATGAATTTCAACGGTTGCTCCTCTCCCTGGGCGCCGGTCAATCGCGGGATGGCAGGTCTCGACGAGGCGGTCAGCTACAAGATGTACGCGCTGGCCGGCGTCTCCGCTCCCAACACGCATTTTTTCCAGTTCCGGATCATTGATGATGGGCTGGAGGCGCCGACCGACCAGTATGCGGGTGATCTGTGGGGCCTGTACCTGATGCAGGAGCAACTGGACGGTCGCTGGCTGGATCGCCTGGGCCTGCCGGATGGCAATACCTACAAGATCCAGGGCGGAAATGGAGAAAAGCGCAACCAGGCGCCTGGGCAAAGCGAGGATACGGCAGATTGGAATACGTTCAAGGGCAGCGCCCAGAGCGGGGGAACGGCACAGGCCTGGTGGGAGACGAACCTTCACCTGCACAGCTACTTTGGCTTCCGCGCGATCAATCGCGTCTGCTCGAATATCGACCTGCGGAACCAGACGAACTACGGGATGTATCATCACCCCAACGGCCTGTGGCGCGTGGTTCCGCAGGACCTGGATATGATGTTTATCCCGGAAACCCACTGGGCGGGAGAGGCCTACATGAAAAATGCACTCGTCCACGCAGCGATCAATATTGATTTCAAGAACCGGGCACGCGAGTTGATGGACCTGCTCTGCGCTGATCGCAGCCCGACGGGGGGGCAGGCGGCGCAAGTGCTGCGTGAGCTCGCGCGTATCGTGAATCCAGCCGGACCGGCCTTGACCATGGCCGATATGGACCAGTTCATGTGGAATTATCACCCGCGGACAGCCAGCGATCACCGGGGCCGATTTTACGTCACCCCGTTTAATGACAGCCGGCGTGGGGGCTCCTGGGTGCGGACCCTGGCCACGGCGGATCACGAGGGACAGGTGCAGTACATGCTCGACTTCATGACGGATACCGATCCAGGCGCTTTTGCCGTGGGGGATGGCGACCAGCGGGGCTACGGGTTCAACTACCTGGAACTGGAGGCGAGCGATCCCGATGTCCCCGACCGTCCGACCATCCAGTATACCGGCCCGGTGGGCTTCCCCGTCGACGACCTGGACTTTCAATGCAGCGCCTTTTCCGACCCGAACGGAGCGGGCACCTTCCAGGCCGTGCAGTGGCGATTGGGCGCGATTTATAACGACGCAAGCGCCGGGTACCGGGAAGGCGATCCCTGGCACTACGAGGTCACGCCCTTGTGGGAGGTGGAAACCGGGGTGCCGCTCGTGGATAGCATCCAACCGACACCGGCCGGCCTCGTGGTCGGCCGTACCTATCGCGCGCGGGTACGGCACCAGGATGACAGCGGGCGCTGGAGCCGTTGGTCCGAAGCGGTGGAATTCGTCAGCGGGCCTTCACAGGGCCTCGCGGCCTATGATGACCTGGTCCTTTCCGAAATTCATTATAACCCGGTCGATTTCGAGGACTATGCGTTCATCGAGTTGATGAACCGGGGTGCCGGCCCCATTGACCTGAATGGCCTGAGCCTCTCCAATGCCGTCCAGTTTACCTTCACCACCGAGTGGCTGCTCGGCGCGGGCGAATACCTGGTCATGGTGGAAGATCCCACCGCCTTTGACCTGCGCTATCGCATGCCATCGTCGCCCTATTATTACCCTGGGATTACCGTGGCCGGTCCGTGGTCCGGTGAATTGGCCAACGGGGGCGAATCCATCGTGCTGAATGCCCCGGGTGGCACCGAGCTGTATCGCGTGGCCTACAGCGATGGCGGGTCCTGGCCCGAACGGGCGGACGGCGATGGCAGTTCCGCGGAGCTCATCGACCCGCTGGCGCTCAGTCCCCCTCGCAGCGAATTCCTGAAGTCGGGGGATCACTGGCGATCGAGTTGCCGGCTGCACGGTTCCCCGGGAAGGGCCGGGGATTGCCTGGAGCTCCTGGTCATCAACGAAGTCCTCGCCCACAGCGATGCGGGCCCGGCCCTCGACTGGGTCGAGCTGGTCAACACGGGTGATACCACCGCGGCTTCCGCCGGCCTCTTCCTGAGTGATGATTACGCGCAGCTGCAAAAATATGCCCTGAGTAATGCGATCCCCGGTGGATCCTTCCGGGTGCTGGATGAAAACGTGCTCGGCTTTGCGTTCAGCGAGTTGGGAGACGATGTCATCCTGACGCGGGTTTCGACCAACGGCGCGGTGACCTTTGTCGATGCGGTGGATTTCGGTCCGAGCGCGCGGGACGTCAGCTTCGGCCTGCACACCCGGAGTGATGGCGAGACCGATTTCACCGCCCAGCGGGTCCAGACGCCGGGCGCGGAGAACGCCTACCCCGCCGTCGGCCCACTTGTGTTTCGTACCGTCCTGTATCATCCGACCAACGGGATTGAATATGTCGAGTTGATGAATGCGAGCGACGTGCCGGTGGATATCAGTACCTGGCGCCTGCGTTCCGCGGTGGACTTTACCTTCCCATCCGCGACGGAATTGCCCGCCTGGGGTCGCGTCATCGTCTGTGCTACCAACGCACCCGCGTTCCGGGCGGCGTTTGCGGTCGCGCCATCGATCCCGGTACTCGGACCCTGGAGTGGAAACCTGAACAACGCGGGGGAATCGCTGCGCCTGCGACGCCCGGGGGACATGGAGCCGGACGGGACTTTTCCCTATATCCTCGTCGACAAGGTCGACTATCGGCCGGAGCTTCCCTGGCCCCCCGCCGCGGATGGAACGGGTCTGCCGCTCGAGCGTATCGCCGCCTACGTGTACGGCAACGATCCCGCGAGCTGGCAGGCCGGAAGCGTGAACCCGGCCCCCGACGAGCACCTGCTCTTTAGCCTGCCCGCCCCATCCGCAGCCGGCCAGATCCGCCTCCGGTGGAGTACCGTTCCCGGGCAGCAGTACCGTATTGAGTACAGCAACGATCTCAGCACCGGCAGCTGGATCCCGGTTCAAACCCTGGTCGCCGGGTCAACCCTGTGGGAAATCCTTGAGCCCCTCGGTGTCCTGTTGCGCGGCTACTATCGCGTAGCCTGGGAACCCTGATCCCCGGTCCTTCCCGCGCGGGGAGGCTGCGGCCCCGCCTTGAAAATATTTTTGGGTGTTTTCGCGTGTTTCGTGGGTAAATAACCCGGCCGTTCAGTCCTGGCTGCGCATCCCGCCCTCGTATTTCGCGGTCAGGCCCCACAAATACTTGAAGATTCGTGTACATGCCCTAAAACCTCCGCTCGGTTCCCAAGTGCCCGGATGGGACGAAACATGAGCAAGCCAAAGACCGCAAACGACGTACGTGAAGCCTTCCTGGAATTTTTCCGCTCCAAGGCGCACGAGATTGTGCCCAGCGCGCCGGTGTACCTGCCCTCGGACGACACCCTGCTCTTCGTCAACGCGGGGATGGTCCCGTTCAAGGAGATTTTCCTCGGGGCCCGTCCGCCCGAT
>JAYGFS010000292.1:0-4810 GCA_046581765.1 Verrucomicrobiota bacterium | reverse complement strand
GGCTCGCCCTTTTTCGCGTGATGCGAGATGCGCTCGATCGCGAGGTCGGTGAAATGCGTGGCCGAAAAACCCTTGATCTTGATCGGCTCCGGGGTATCCCGGAAATAGGTCGCGTTGAAATTCTGGTGACCGAAATTGTATCCCGCCCAGAAGGAGTCAAAGCCCATGCGATAGGGCCCCGGCGGGATGTAGGCATTGGCGACCAGGTTATGCCGCCCGGCCTGGTTGGCCCAGAGATGCCACTTCCCCAGGTGATCGGTCGCGTAACCGGCCCGCTTGAATACATGCGCCAGGCTGTCGTGATTCGGATTCAAGCGGAGCTCGTTTACCACCACCCCGGTCGTGCTCGCGTACTTGCCCGTAAGCAGGGAAGCGCGAAACGCTGAGCAAACCGGCGTATTTGCGACAAAATTTTCAAAACTCACGCCCTGGCCGGCCAGGCGGTCAATATGCGGGGTCCTCGCCAGGGGGTCCCCGGAATACCCCACCGACTGGTAGCGAAGCTGGTCTGCAATCAGGATAATAACATTCGGCTTTTCCGCAGCCACTGCCCGACCGGCAAAGGCCAGCAACATCAAGAGGACTATTCGCTTCATACGCATTCCTTACCCAAAAGCATGGCCACGCGCAAGATTGCCGTCACCGTCATCGCATCGGTAATTTCACCCTCGAGCACCATCCGGAGAACCTCCGTGAAGGGGACTTTTCGCAGGGCCAGTTCTTCGCTTTCCTCGGGGGCAGCGGTTCCGAATGCCAGGTCGCGGGCGACGTACAGGTAGGCCACCTCGTCAGACACGCTGTTCGACAGGTGCATTACCTGGACCAGGGTCCACTCCTTGGCCGTGATGCCGGTTTCCTCCCGCAGCTCCCGCTGGACAGCGTGCAGGGGATCGCTGCCCTTCTCACCCCCGCCCTCGGGAATCTCCCAGGAGTATTGCTCCAGCGGGTAGCGATACTGCCCGACCAGCCAGGTATTGTTGTCCTCGTCGAGCGGGACGACACCGGTGGCCAGGTTCTTGAAATGAACGACACCATAGATGCCTTCAGAACCGGCGGGATGGATGACCTGGTTTTCAACCACGCGAATCCACGGATTCTCGTATACCTCCTTCGAACGGAGCGTCTGCCAGGGATTGCCTTCTTCGGTCATGAACGATTCTCTGGGTTTAGACGGGCAGCACGCCCGCATTGGATTAGGTCCTCAAGAGCTTATGCCAGGCCTCGGAAGCGCGTTCACAGGCCTGGGCGCGATGCGAGATGTTCGCCTTTACCGATGCGGGCAGCAGGCCGAAGCTCTCCTCATAGCCTGCGGGAATGAACAGCGGATCGTACCCGAAACCCCGCGTTCCCCTGCACGCGGTGGCGATGCGTCCTTCCACGGATCCCGACACGCTCCGGACCTCGCCCTCCGGCGAAGCCAGGGCGATCACACAACGGAAGCGAGCGCAACGATCGACCTGCCCCTCCAGGTCAGCGAGCAGCTTGCGGTTGTTGGCTGCATTGTCGCCGTGCACACCGCCATATCGAGCGGAATGCACCCCGGGAGCACCGCCCAGGGCATCGACTTCCAGGCCCGAATCATCGGCGAGGGTCCACATCCCGGAAAACGCAGCCATCACCCGTGCCTTCTTCTCTGCGTTCGCTTCAAAGGTGTCGCCGTCTTCATCGATCTCCGGGGGATGTTCCAGGCGGTCGAGGCCGACCCAGTCCCCGGCAAAGTCGCGTAAAAAGGCCCGTATTTCCTCAAGTTTATGGGTATTTCCCGTGGCAACCAGTATCTGCATAGGGCGCATCCTCTCACAAAGCGCCTGCAGGTGCAGCCTGAAATGCTGCCCTTCACCTCGGAAACGACCTGGTTTTGGGCGGGATTTTGCTAGATTTTACCCGGCAAGCATAAAAAATGAAGGCTATGATGCGTAAGCAGCGTAGCCCTTATTGGCCTTCCCGTATCCATGAACCCATCCCTGCACAAACGCACACAAGCCGAGGCGTCCCGCCGCACCCTGAGCACGACGGAGATCCTGTGCCTGGTGGCCCTGCTACTGGTCGTAGGTTTCGTGGGTAAACATCTGCTGGGCAAGCGGGTACAAGCCGTCCGGGCCGCCGATACCGGGCCGGCTGAGCAGGTGCTCTACCGGGCTTCAGCCGGGGCCGATCTCAAGCCGAATCTCGTTTACCGGCCCGCCGCCCAAGCCTCCGCCACCAGGCCCCCGGCTACACAATTCGACGCCGAGGAAAAGGCCGCCACGCCAGGCGAAACAGCCAACAAGCTGATCCAGCTCCTCCCGGTGGAACCCGGCGAGGAGGACCCGATGATACACCAAAGCGTGCTCGATCCGGGCCCCGCTCAAGTTGCTGCCAAGGATCCGGTTCACTTTTCATCCGGCAAGGCCGCCGCCTCAAATGCGGTAAAGGCCTACCGGGACGCCAAGCTGGAGAAGGCCGATCGCAGGCGGAACGACAAGAACCGTTCCGGCAAGGGAGGTGGTTCGGTCGTGAATGCGCGGGGGAAGGCATCCAAGGGCAGCACGGCCCTTGCAGACAACCGGAAGGGCGACACGCTCTCGCTCGAACCGGAAATCATCGACCCCCAGGTCCAGCTCAACAGTTTCTACGCAGCCCTCAAAGATCCCAAGGTCTCCAGCAGCGGCCTCCGCCGCTTCATGGATAACTTGACCGCGGCGGAAATTCCTGCCGCCCTCGAGGCGGTCAACCAGCTGGAAGCCAGTTCCCGGACGAGTTATGCCGTCGAGGAGCTTTTCCGTGCCTGGGCGAAGACCGACCCGCTCCAGGCCCTGGATTACGCCGACGAATACCTGTCGATCCGTACACGCAACAGCGCGATCTCCAATACCCTCGGAACCTGGGCCAAGAAACAGCCACACCAGGCCCTGGACTGGTACCTGGATAACCTGGAGACTGATCCGCGGGCCAAGCAGCTGAGCATCGGCCATGTCTTTCGCGAGCTGGCCCGCGTCGACATGAACGATGCCATTCAAAATGCGCGGAGCCTGCCCGATGAACGAATGCGGCGGTCCGCTTTCAATTACATCCTGGAAAGTATCGACCGCGATGAACGGCCAGCGACCCTGGACAATTTGTATCAAAACGCCGTAAACAGCGATGAACGCAAGAGTATCGCCAATTTGGTGGTGCAGCATCACGTACGGTACGCGCCCTACGAAGCAGCCCGTTACGTCACCACCCTCGATGATCCCGTGGCCCAGCAATCCGCGTTGAACTCCCTGGTCTCAAGCTGGAGCCTGGACCGCCCCGACCAGGCGGCAGCGTTTATCACCCGCCTGGACGATGCCGAGCTCCGGGACAAGTATCTCGGCTCCACCATGAGAAACTGGGTTCGCTACGACCCGGAAATGGCCCTTAACTGGCTGGATGGGCAAACGCCCGCGGGTGACCTGGACTCGGCCTATGGCAGCGTCGTCTATAATTTCCGGAGCGAGGACCCCGAAGAAGCCCTCTACTGGGCCGAGCAGATCCAGGATGAGAAAAAACAATCCAGCACGATCCGCATGGTCGCCAAGGAGTGGCTGAAGACGGATTCAAGCCGCGCACGCGACTATATCGCCCGCTCGCCCGCTTTTTCAGAAAAGGACCGGGCACGCTACCTCGGGACACCCCTCCCGCCAAAGCCCCAGCCTTAGGGGATTCCGGGTAAACAGGCCCCGCGGCCTACCGCAGCTAGGGGTGAAGGATAGAGTTCATGATCTCACGCGCTTCCCGTTCCTGGTATGCAATATCCAGGATGCGCTTGTTGCCGGTATAGGTAATCGTCTTGTACTCGGTTACACGGCTCAGCCGGTGAATCTCTTCGCTGCATTTTCGTATCCAGTTGAGCAGGCTGTGCAGGCGGGGAACGATGCGGCTGCCCTGCTCCTCCTCCTCGCGGACCAGGACCTCGATCTCTGTTAGGGCAGCCGTCATCGGTTGGGCGATGTGGTGACATGCGGCGCCGATGGTTTCCTGCATGACCTTGCGTTGCTCACGCGTCAGGCGGGTGCGAAAGGATTCCCGTGAAAGCAGGCTCACCTTGATCCGGGCCAGCAACACCCGGGCGTCACCCAGCTTCGTCAGGTAATCATTGGCCCCGGCTTCCAGGCCCGCCACGATCGCTTCGCTTTGATTCAGGCCCGAAAGCAGGATCACGGGTAGATCGTAGCGCGTGTAAATGGTTCGTATGTACCGCAGCACATCCAGGCCCGACATATCCGGCAACTGGGGATTCAGCAGGACCAGGTTGTAGGGCGTGTTCGATGAAAGATAGTACAGGCCCCGTCCGCCATTGGACGCGGTATCAACCTCGTACTCTTCGAGCAAGGCGTCCTCAAAAACGTTCCGCTGGCTTTCCTCGCCCTCAATCACCAATACGCGTTGTTTCATCGCATGCCCGTCTTCCGGTTTGGGTCGAAAAACAGGCCATCGATTTCCGTGGGGAAAAGGCCTTCTTTTAAGCTCATGTTCCTATCTTAAACAGCAACATTGATGCCAGCGCCCATTCGCCCGCAAACACGGGCTTATCCCGAGGATAATTCCGGAAAACCCGAACAAAACTGGACAAGTATATACCTACTTCAGTGCGCCCGATTCCCGAAAACTGTCCACGTGAAATTGCATGATCGCCCGCCCCTGCTCCGCGTAAATCCTCGTCGCACTATGCGGAGCATCCTCCACGATCAGGCGATCGAAGGGGATCTTCAGCGACGCCAGGAAAGCCATGTAGGCCAAGTTGTTCTCATAGTTGAAGCCCTTGGTTCCCACGTGGATCAAGCGCCGCATCGCCGGCCGGGGATCC
>JAYGFS010000200.1:0-4962 GCA_046581765.1 Verrucomicrobiota bacterium | reverse complement strand
GCGGGATGCCCGGTTCCTGCCCCTCCTGGCGGCCACGAAAGCGCGCATCCGCGCGTAGGCCACGCCAGGCCCTAGGTCATGGTGCGCTCCCGTTGTTTTCGTTGCCTATAGCTTGTCGGCCGGCTCTTCCTCGTCCTCTTCCCCGTCCTTCTCCTGCGAAGGCTTCGCCAGCTGGCTGAACAGGCGGCCCGACCCGATCGTCCAACCCTCCGAGTAGATTGGATGATCCGGTCCTGCCGGAGGTAAGCTCCAGTTTTTCGATTTTTTCTTTGTATGCTTGTCGGTCATGGTGTGCTCCCGCTGTTTTCGTTGCCTATAGCTTGTCGTCCGGTTCTTCCTCTTCCTCGTCCTTTTCCTGCGAAGCCTTCGCCAGCTGACTGAGCAGGCGGCCCGACCCGATCGTCCAGCCCCTGGTGTAGATTGGATGATCCGGTCCCGCTACTACTACGCGATAACCTTTCTTCGATCTCTTTTCTGTATGCTTGTCTGCCATGGTGTGCTCCCGTTGTTTTCGTTGCCTATAGCTTGTCGTCCGGCTCTTCCTCGTCCTTTTCCTGCGAAGGCTTCGCCAGCTGGCTGAACAGGCGACCCGATCCGATCGTCCAACCCTCCGAGTAGATTGGATCGTCCGGGGCTGCTATCCGGAACCGTTTTCCCTTCGATGCTTGGTCTTCCTTCTCTTCTTTCTTTTTCATGGAGGAAGTATCGCGCCCAAGCGGGATGCCTGCACGTTCAAAAAAGTGAATACGCCCGTTTTCCGCGTCATAAGGCAGCGGGCGGCAGAGCAAGGGAGTGCCAAGGGACTGAAGGCCCTCGTGCCCCTACCAGGGTTTGGCGATTAGCCCTGAATGCAAAGCGCCTACAAACCCAATCCCAACAAGGCGTTGGCGAATGCATCCAGGTCGTCACGCCCCTCCAGGCGTTCTATACGAAATCGCTTGAGCAGGATCGGCAGGAAGGGGCCCAGGCTCTGCTTCAAGCTCGCTATTTCAAGTTGCGAGGTATCACTTATGGTCTCATCGGAGGGCTCGAGCACGCGGTCGCCGATCGAGCGGACCAGCGACTCCGTGTAGCGGGCGATTCGCGCCATCTTCGCGTAGTTAAGACGGTCCGGGGTATCTGAAGGTTCGTGATAATGCTGCCACCGGCCACAGCTGAGAAAGAGATAGGGCACCCCGTTACGGCGAAAGACCCCGTGGTCACTCATGTCACCAATCGCCGCATTGGGTACAAAAATTGTTGGCAGTCGCCACGGGCGATCGCAGGCACGCAGCATGTCCTCCAGCTCCGGATGCGATTCAGCCCCCGTCATAAAAAGGAGCTGCCGCAGGTGGGGAATCGGCAGGCCCGCCTTTTCCAATCCCGGAAGCCGCCTCGCGACAGGGATCAGGCTCACCGGGATCTGCAGGTCATGGCCCACCATGTCCATGATAACCGCCGCATGCACGCCTTGCGTAGCCATGTCATCTTCGTAAAACCGATTGCTACCCATGGCCTCCGTCAGATAATACGGAGGTTCCTCCGCATCGAAAAGAGCGATTACCGTATCCCGCTCCGGAGGCTCCAACATCAGCATGCGTCCGACTTCAAGCGCTACCGCCACCGCAGAGGCATTGTCGTCAGCGCAGGGATGTGGAATAACCGAATCATAATGGGCCCCGATAAGGACCGGTTTTTTCGACCGATCACGCCCGGGAATAACACCAACAAGGTTGCAGAAGTCCAGGCCATCCTCGTGATAGGGTAGATCGTAGCCGTCGCCCCGATACGGTTCACAACCAAGCGCCTCCAGTTCAGCATCCAACAAGGCACGTGCTTCATCGTGCCCATCGGTCCCAACCATCCGTCCCCCGGGCTGTGCCAAGGCATAAACCAGGCGCTTCAGGTTCTTCGAAAGTTTATAGTCATGCATGGTGTTTGATGCCATTCGCGGATGCGAGCAAGACGTCGCAAGCAGAAGAGCCGTCATGAGAAGCGCATTCGTTTTCATCGTGCCTCCAGGTGGCGAATGGGTTGTTGCTGCAGGCTGTTTGCAATCTATTGTGCACCGATGTCCGTATGGTTCCTGCCCGCATGACTTGCCCCGGGATTGCCCTGCCGATGGTATACACCCGGGCCTCCGCCGGGGGCAAGAAGATACCCTCGTATGCGCTGACAGCTCCCGCCAGGCCCTACCCGGACCGAGGTGCCAAGCCAGGCGGTGCGCAACGGGATGGGGTGACGGCTAACCGAAGCAGACGCCTTATGACACACCAACTGCTTGCCCAGGTCGCCACAACCGGTTACCATCCATCCAGCGTCTAAAGAGTATCCCGGTCACTGGCTGGGATCGCCAACCGGGGCTCGGAGAGAGCACACGGTGGCCCAAGGACGCGCCGCAAGGCACGGTGCCCTGCGGAAAACAAAAACTCTCCGGGCACGATTCGTTGGCGTCCGGGAAACCGGAAAGGCATACGGACATGTCCGAACCAACGCAGCTGCTCGCATCGATCGGCGTCTATGGGTACGATGCGGTCGAACCCATCATTCTCGCTGCACTTATCAGTGAAGATCCCCTCCTGCTCATCGGCAAGGCGGGCACGGGAAAGACCTTCCTGCTCAACTCCCTCTCGGAAGCGCTCGGGCTCGAGCACCGGCATTACAATGCCAGCCTGATCGCCTTCGATGACCTGGTGGGCTTCCCCTACCCGAACAAGGACCACAGTGCGATCCGCTACCTGGAAACGCCGGCCACGGTCTGGCAGGCGGAGTCGGTGCTGATCGATGAAATCAGCCGCTGCAAGCCGGAACACCAGAACCGCCTCTTCTCCCTCGTCCACGAGCGCCGCATCCAGGGGCTCAAGCTCGAGCACCTGCGTTACCGCTGGGCGGCCATGAACCCCTGCGACGATAACCAGGGAGGCTCCGACCACTACGACGGATCCCTCCCGCTCGACCAGGCCCTGGCCGATCGCTTTGCCTTCGTGGTCGAGGTCCCGGACTGGCCGGAGCTGAACGATGCAGACCGCGCGCGGATCGCCGACCCACGGGGCGAGGGCGCCCGCTCGGAGGACCGGGTCGGGCTTCGTGACCAGCTCGAGCAGTCGCGCCGTCGCTACCTCACCCAAATCCAGGACCCGCTGGCTGCGCCCCGCGCCTACGCCCTGGCCGTGGCCAGCCTGCTCGGCGAAGCCCAAATCCGCATCTCCCCCCGGCGGGTCCGCCAGCTGGTCAAGAACCTGCACGCCATCATCGCCCTGCGCGCCGGGCACATGAACGAGGATGACTTTGAGCAGGTCCTGAACTGGAGCATCCCGCACCGGGCCTGGGGCCTCGTCCCGGGCCCGGAGCTGGTCCGCTCCGCACACCGGGTGGCCTGGGACAGTGCCTTCCTGGAAGGCCACGAGGCCTGGCTTAACCAGCTGCTGATCGAGTCACGCCTCGATCGCCTCGTGCGTAAAATCCTGAGGGAAAGCCCCGATGAGGATATTGGCAGCGTCGCGGTCAACCAGAGCCTGTCCCGGCTGGATCCCGCGCGCAAGGCGGCCTTCGCCTTCGCCCTCTACCCGGCCGCCCTCGAGAACCGCCTGCCGGTCGGCCGCGAAGGAATCAACGACCTCTCCCGCGCCGCGGCGGATATCCTGGAGGTCAGTGGCACCATCACCTGGCTGGACTCCCGGCAGGCGGGCAGCAGTAGCCGATCGCCGGAACAAACGAAGCTCGCGGCGGCGCTCAGCAAACGACGGGGCCAGCGCCGCGAACGCGCGAAGCAGCTGTTCAACCACCTGCTGGTCAACCATATCCTGGTCGACGATCCCATCGAGTATGAAGAGGAGTTCAACCGATGCATTACGCAGGTTCGTACCTTCCTCCGCTAATCCTCCCCGGCCCCGAGCACGCAAGCGGGTTCACCCGGCTACGCCGCTGGTGGGCGGACCGGCGGCCGGACAGGGATGCGCACGTCTGCGCGAACGCGGGCGGACCGATGCACCGCAAGCGCACCCAGGACATCCACTCGAGCCTGCTCGGAAATACACGCCTGCGCATCAACCTGCCCTACGCCGGTGGATACGGCATCACGTCCGGCCGCTTCGACACGCCGCTCGAACGGGCCTGGCACCTGTTGGAAAAAGCGGGCTACAGCCATCCGGAGGAAGCGGCCCTGGCTTCCATCGACCTGCCGGCCGAGCGCCTGCACGTGCAGCCGGCCCCGCCCTCCACCGCCAGCCGACGGGACATCCGGCAGGTCAGGGGCGACCCCCAGGTCCTGCGCGCCGCCCTCATCCTGGGGCGCTGCACGTCCCAGCTCTACGACCCGGAGCGCCCGGTGATCTGGACCGCCAACCGGCTCGAGCGCTGGGTGAACCTTTACCACTGCGGAAGCTTTTACCATGAAAATGACTGAATCCCTGTTCCGCCAGGTGCTACTCGACCTCATCGACGAGAACCCCATCGCCTGCAGCGCCCTGCTCTCGATCGCCAAGGTGGAATTCACCCGGGAGGTGCCGACGCTCGCGGTTACCCTGGAGGAGCACCCGGTGCTCAAGGTGAATCCCGATTTCTGCGCCAGGCACCTGCACACCGAGACGGATGCGCAAAGCGTGATCCTGCATGAATTCCTGCACGTGCTGCTCAACCACACCGAGCGCTTCAAGCGCATGGACCCGGGGCTGAACCTTGCCCTCGATGCGGTGATCAACCACATCATCCAGCGCAGCTGTGGCGAAGCCTACGGCGATTTCTTCCGCCGCTATTACGCGAGGGCATCGGGCATGGCCGCCCTGCTCGTCCCCTTGAGGAAGAATGCGCTTTACGGCTACCTGAGCGACCATTTTGAGGATTGGAACGAATATCACGAGCTGAAGTCCTCGCTCATGACCGGACGGGTCGTGGTGGATGACGTGCTCGACGTGGTCCGGGAGGTCGAGAAAAGGAAATGGTCCCTGCCCAGGAGCCGGGTGTTCATCGGCGGGCATGAACCGG
>JAYGFS010000157.1:0-6302 GCA_046581765.1 Verrucomicrobiota bacterium | reverse complement strand
GGATCAACTTGCGGGCAAGGTCATCGGGCATGGATCCCTTCCTGGGCATTCCGTGGTAGCCGCGCAGTTCACCCCAGTTTGTTCGAGCTCTTTTGGGGACCCCTTGCGGCGCAAAAGGATTGTCCGCCAGCTTGATTTGCTTTTCCGAATACAGGTCCCAGTATTTCTTTGGCGCGTTAAACGGTAGATGCGGTTTCATGAAGCCGACAGCGAGAAAGAAGGGCTTGTCCTTAAGGCGGTTGAGCTCTTTGATCGCACGGTCCGCAATGAGACCGTCTGGATACGCAATGTCGGGTACGTCCGGGCCCTCGAACGCCGGCCCCATCCCCCTTCGCTTAGCTTTTGGGTTCTTCAAGTCATATGCCTGTACGATGCGAATGGATGCATCACCCAAATAGCCCCGTCCCGTCCATTGGCCTTCTGGTTGGAATACGGCTTGACTCCAGCCTTTTTCATAATCGCTTTTGTGGTGGTAAATTTTTCCCAGGGCCACGGCTTCATACCCGTTGTTAATGAAGTGCTGATTGAGTGTCAGTGCATCGGGAACGTGCCTGAACAGGGGGCCATTTAGGTACATTTGTCCTTTGTCGGGACGATAACCACTCATCAAGCTGGCCCGGGATGCCATGCAGATGGCTTGTTGGCAATAGGTTCGTTCAAAGAGAAGCCCTCGTTTCGCAAGCCGGTCGATATTGGGCGACTGAACTTGTTTCTGCCCGTAGCAGCCCAACTCGGGACGCAGATCATCAACGGCAATGAAGAGAACGTTGGGCTTTTTTTCCTCGGCCCAAAGCATCAAAGGAAGCAGTAACGCAACGAGGGTTAAATGGGGGTTATTCATTTCTTCTATATCCAATACGTTATACCCGGATTATCGATCATTCTTCCGGGTTTTGGTGAGCTTCACCTTCAGTTTCTCCCGCCGGTCGGCCAGCACCCTGGCAGTGCCGGCCTTATTTCCCGTAAAGCATCTGGTAGACTTCTTCCGCCGTACGGCGTTTGCCGGTACCCTCATTGAACCACGGTGAACCACCGATAAAGACCTTCCCGGCCGGGATTGTTTTGCCTCCCTTGACCCATTCCTCAAAAGTAGGCCCAGCGGCTTTGCCGCCCTTCAATTGAGCACGTTCATTTTCCAATGCCGCGAGCTTGGCCTTATGCGCTTTAAGTCCCTCAGGAGTGAATCGCGCTCGCCGCGCGAAGTCCTTCATGCGCTCGATTTCCTTCTCAAGCTTGGCCATGCGTGCCTGATTCCTGTTGGCTGCCGGCTCAACCGCAATTGGAGGCGCCGGCACCGGCCGGGCCTGAAGCGGCTCCGGCTTGGCTCCTGTTGTTTTCGCATCCTTATCCAGTTTCTCCTGAATCCAACGGGCCAAGGTTCCACTGCCACGACCGTAACCGCCGGGAAGAACCCGCAGGTCACGCGTTTGCCGCCGAGGCGGTGCGCCCCAGTGCGCAGGGTAGACCTTGCCGCTGGGTGCCTTATAGACCGGTTTTGATTTTTCACCGATGCCTCCTTCCTGGGCCTGCAGGCCCAAGCCCAGGCTCAGCAGCACCAGCACGATGATTGAATTTGTTTTCTGCATGATCTTGTCCCGGTTCATGCTCTAATACGATATTCCCAGGTCATTCTTGTGAATTTCGCTTAGTTTCGTTTTCAGTTTTGCCCGCGTCTTGGCGTCTTCAGGATGATTGACAAGGTTGCTGTATTGTTTGGGGTCTTGCTCCATATCAAACCGTTCACTGCTCTTGCCGTAGTGGATATAAACTCTTTTCTCCTCACGGTCCAGCATACCCTTGCGGTTGGAGGGGATTGCATTGCGCGCCTGAGCCGGTGGGATGTCAGGGGAAGGACCTTCACGAGCCACGCGAAAAGGGTATGGGAAACGTGAGCACCGGAGGCTCAATTTTTGCTTTCTCCAGGTCGGTGTCGAAAACCCGAAGCGGCGTGTTTCCTGCCAGGTCCTCCAGTCGGCCATCGACCCGGAGCTGGCAAGGCCCCTCCGGCCAGGGCGCGTCGGGCGTGAAGGCGCAAGCCTCTTCACCGGGGTTCACCTGCAGGGTGCCGGGAATGGGGCCGTTTTTGCCGTGCACGGTAAGAAAGCGATCCAGTTGCGCCCGGTCGAGCGGCTTGTCGAATGTGATGCGTAAAGCATCCCGGCTCTTCGCCACCGGGTGACTGAGTTGCCAACGTGCAGGCAGGGGGCGGCTATGGTCCTCCGCGCGGGTCTGGAAACGCTTTACGTAGTTCTCGGCCAGCGCCGTGCCCGCTGCATCGCGCACCCGCGTGTGGACGACGAGCTGGTAATGCTGGTGCGGCTTCAACACCGGTCCAAAATCCTCTCGCAGGTTCACGCCCTGCTTGATCCGCCCGGGATGGATCCACAGGGTCAACCGGCGGGCATCCGGGCTCCACAGTTCCGTTCGCCGCCAGGCATCGTTGATCGTCTTGCCCGTTTCATCGCGTATCTCGATGTGGTCAAATATTTCCCGTCCCTCCCGCATCGGCTGGGAGAAATGGACATAGAACTTCAGGCAGTTTGCGGGCAGGATCTTCCCGCTTGGATACACCTGTCGTACGGTTGGTGCGGTGCCCGGAGCCTTTCCGGGTACCCGGTAGGTGCTTTCATAGCTTCGTCCGTTGGGGCCTGTGCCTGCTGCGCGGTACACCCCCCCGCTCATCAGGGGATAACGCGGTTGGAGCACCAGGTCCTTGCCCCGCGTGCGGTAACGGGAGAATATCGGGGGTCCGGGTACCCCGGTTGTATCCACGAGCCGGAGATCCAGGTGCTGGCTCCCGGCCTCGAAATCGATGCTATCCGTGCCTGCGAAGGCGACCTGTTGTTCGGGGGACAAGCGGAGGACCACCTCAACCCGGCCCGGTGCCTCAAGGGGCCGGACCGCGATCGCCGGGCTTCGCCGGTCCTGTGCCTGCAGGCAGGCGCAGTACAGCAGCATGATGACGACCTGGGCTTTCACGCCGCGAACCTGGAAGGGCGCCTAGGGCAGGGGGAGGGTTTCAAGGCGAAGGCCCTTCTCTGACTGTCGGAGCACCACCGCCGAGTCCTCATTGAGTTTATCCATGTGCATGACCCCGTGGAAGCTTTGGACGACTTCCACGCGATCCGTGGCCGGCTTCCAGTTTACCAGGCGTTGCAGGGCCTTCTCGTTAACCGCGTCCTTCTCCGAGAGAATACTCTGCTCGAACTTCACGGTCCAGTACGGGCTGGGACCAAAGGGCCGCCGTTCATGATGGAAGCGAAACGTGTTGGTCAGCACAAAGGGTTTGCCGTCCTTTACGTAGTTGAACATGTCGATGGGGCGATTGCCCGATCCGAGTTCCAGCACGCTGGTGCCCTTTACCTTGGCTCCCGGCTTCAGGGAATCGAGGGGGTACTTCACCACGGGTGTGCAACTGAAGGCCCCTACCACGTAGGTCTTCCCGTCTTCCTGCATCGGGAGCAGCACGCTCATGGGGGCCTTGGTTTCCCAGCGGCGATGTTGCACGTGATAGGTTTCCGCGCTGTAATAATTGCTCGTGGCATCATGCTCCAGGGGTGCCGCGATGCTAAAGATCTTGGATGCAAAGGTTTCGTTTCCGCGCCCGGCTGCGACCAGTCGGTCACCCGCCCAGGCGACGTCGGTAATCCGGCTGATCTGGACCTGGCCGGCTGAAAGCCGGGTGCGTGCGTAAGACACCTCGTCCATTTCGAATTCCCGGATATTGTTTCCCGCGTCAACCGTTACGACCAGGTAGCTTTTGTCATCCTGTTTCCGCAGGGCCACATAGATCTTTCCGGATGCCGGGTTCACCGCCAGGTCGATGATTTCAATGCCGTCCGGGGTGGTGCCCAGGTGGCCGGCGAGTTGCTTGTCGAAATCGGGGATGGTTTTGGTTCGCGAAGGCGAGGGCGTGGTGTCGCCGGTGACCACGGCCAGGATCTGTGCTGCAGCCCCGTCCCCGATGAGCAGAATGCCGCCCGGGGCAAAGCTGATGACGTTGATCGACTTCAGGCCCGGGTCGCCGGTGCTTGACTGGCCGATCACCGCGGTTGCGGCCGGGGCAGGGTGGGAAATGAGGAATGCAGTACATGCGCCTAGCATCAGGCTGGTCAAGGTTTTCATGGCAGGTCTCCAGGTTGCCGTTTACCTACCAGAGTCCTTTGCATCTGCCAATACCGAAGCCCGATGAATGGCAAAATAGGTAGTCGGGATTTTTCCGCAGCCCGGGTGATGGGCCATCCGTACATCCTTAACGCTTCGGGCTCTTCTTCTTGCGCGGTTTTTTGCTCTCACTGGCGTGGTGTTTACGCAGGGTCTGGAGGACGTCTTCACTCGCCTGTGCGGAATTGGTGCCTGGACCCGCAATGAACTCGCCATAGGGCCGATGGGGGAACGTGCGGAGCGTCCTGGTGAGGAAGGCCTGCATACGTACAAGCTGTTGTGCCTGCTCGGGGTTCCCGGCCAGGTTTAGCTGCTCCTCCGGATCGCGACTCAGGTGATAGAGTTGGTCTGCATCAAAGGCCCCGGGATGAACCATTGCTGAACGGGAGATGCCGCCACTCAGGCCGAGCAGGGACTTGGCGAAGCGTTCGCCGCGCTTCCCCTTCAGCGCTTCAATCTGCTCATCCGTGTACCGCAGGCTGGTGTAGCTCCATTCCCGGGTCTTGATTGAACGGGCCGGTCCCTGCTCTCCGTAGACGTACTCGCGAACGACCTGGTCCGGGTCCTTGAACAGGGGCAGGAGATTGAGCCCGTCCATGCGGTAGGTTGCGGGTATCTTTGCTCCGCTGACGGCGAACCAGGTGGGGACAAAATCTGTGTTTTGAATCAACTGGTGGCTTTGTGAGCCGGCCTGGATGACCCTTGGCCAACGGATGAGGCAAGGGATTTCCGTGCCGCGGGTCTTGAACAGCGAGCCCTTCTTGTTGGATCCATGGTCGGAGGCGAAAACCACGATGGTGTTATCGGCCAGCCCGAGCCGCTCCAGTTGGTCGAGCAGGAGGCCCAGGCTGTCATCCATCCACAGGTACCCGGCTTCGTTTTCCGTGAGCCCAGCTGCCTCTATGCGTTCCATGACGCTGTCCCGGTCCATGATCCCGATCGGCTTTTCGATCATGCCTTCCCCGGTCACCAGGGGCTTCTCCGTGAGCGATTTGTGCCACTCTCCATTTGGCCCGTGGAGCAGGGTGGTGCAGTAGTGCAGGTAAAAGGGTTGCTGCTTGTGTTGCTCGACAAATTCGAGGGCGGCCTGGATGGTCCACTCCGGGTTGTGTCCCTTGAAGCTGGATTTCATGTTTCCCCAGTAAATGTTCTTGGCCCAGGTAAAGCCACGCTCCTCGATCAATGCACGCTGGCGTTTCTCAAGCTGGTAGAGTCGTTTGTTCAGGGCGTCGCTGTACGGTTCCCTTTTGGGGACGGCGAGGTCGCCAAAGGTTGCCTCCTCGTCCTCGCCGTCGTGCACATGGTATTTGCCCACGTAGCCGGTGGCATAGCCGGCATCGGCGAGCACACGCCCCACGTTCATATTGTCGGATTCAAGCCCGACGTTAAAGGCGGGGAGTCCCTGTCGACCCACGGGAAACAAGTCCCGATACGTCTTTGCGTATGAGGATCCCGCGTAGCGACCGGTCAGGAAGGTGTATCGTGAAGGGGTGCACACCGTGCTGGTCACGTGTGCGTTGTGCAGGGTCATGCCTTCCCGGGCCAGGCGATCCAGGCTGGGGGTGAGGACCTTGCCGCCGTAGACGCTGGTCTCCGGCTTGTCGTAGTCGTCGACGAGAAAGAGAATGATGTTCGGACGCGACGGGGCTGCCCGTGCGTGGCCGGCAAGAAGCGTGCTCGCGAGGCAGGCGAAGGACAGTACACACAGGGTTCGTTTCATACTGATTACATTCATGTTTTCGTGCCGCGTTGGATCTTGCCACAGAGGCTCGAAGCATTCGGGCGGCACCTGAGCTTCGGGCCCAGACCCTTGCAGAATGGCCTGTGCGCTCAAGCACGGAATCGAGATCGCTGCTCCATCGCTGCCTTGGGGCAGCGGCTCTACGCGCGATTCATTTCGCACCAATGGGAATACATGCGGTAAAAACGTGTCGGGGTTTGTCTGACAAGGGGCTTTTTCATCGTCCGTAAACCCTTTGGATACGGGGTCTTCCAGATTTTGGCAAAGACTTGGCGATCGTCCTGCTATTATAAGGAGTGAGACGTTTTACCCCTCATGAACAGCCATCGTATACTCGCGGAGATCCTGAAAGGGCCCATCATGGGCCTGCTGATGGGTTCTGTAGCAGGGGCAGCCG
>JAYGFS010000102.1:0-10827 GCA_046581765.1 Verrucomicrobiota bacterium | reverse complement strand
TCCGCATAGGCGCGCGCATCGGCGATGCCCTCCTCGGCCAGGCCTTGCAGTTCACCCCACTCATCCCCGTTGCCGCTGGCCACGCTCCCGCCCGCCGCGATCACATCCCAATCCTCCGGCGTGCCGCCCTCGTGGTCGGCGTAGAAGGTTTCATCCACCCGCTCCTGCAGGTTGTACAGCCCGTGGTAGGCCCCGTTGATGAACAACTGGACGAACTTGCCTCGCGGCGAGAGGATGCCCATGTCCGTTTCGGCTTCCCGCAAGAATTGATCGCGTAGGTAACTGGCCGTTTCCGTGAGGTCGTTGCGTCCGAAGCCCCAGTCGGTGGTCCAGGCATCGTGCCCCCCGCCCCGGAGGAGCAATTGGTCAAATGATTGAACCGGTGATCCTTCAAACAGCGGATGGTTTAAGCGCCCGGTCCCGTATGCAGACCGGAAATACAGGCGCAGGGGCTTTTTCTCGTGGATACGGGCCTGTGCGCCGTGGATGCGGATGCCGCCGTCCACGTGGAAGCGATCTTCGCTGTCCGAGGGATCAAAATACTCGATGGAAACCGGCACCTCGGCATCGATGCCGCGTGCGCTGAACTTTTCATAGATTCCGTCCGGGCCGAAGAAGTCGGCGTCTTTCATCGCCAGGGACATGACTGGAAGGGCCTGGAGTTCTTCGGTCATGCCGGCCGTGGCGGGATCATGCACCACGACCTGGCTCATGTTCGGTTGATGCTTGACGTCCCCGGCGACGAGGTAGGACTGCGTGACCAGCGTGCCTGGAATATAGCCGTCCCGAATCGCGCGGGCACGGATGACCGAGGTTTCATAAATCCAAATGGCTTCGTGATACAGTCGACTGGCCAAGGGCGTGGGGGGGGATCCATCGGTGGTGTAAAAGATCTGTGCCTCGGCGTCGTCGGTGTCGAGCCGAAGCGGGATCGGTCGACTGTAGTAACCGCGCGGGTGGGAGAAGCTGACCTTTTCAAGTTTTCCCACGAAACCCTCCGCCGCATTTTCCAGGCCGGGCGTCGGCGGGTCGAGGTAGGCGCTCGCGGTCGCACCATGGGGCGTGCCGTAGGCGATGTCAGGTAGCTGGGGAGGGAAGCCCGGGGTGTAGGCCTGGATAGTCGCTCCGGCGGGGCTGGCGAGTCCGAGGTATTCTCCCTCGGCCCGGAGGGCGAAGTTTGCGTGCAACTCCTGGGCGGGGTCACGCCGGTCTTTTCCCGAAGCGAACACCACCAGGTAGGCACCCGGCGGGAGGATGAGCGGAGGAAAAACCCATTGCATCGGCTCGTCGCCATCGTCACTCAGGCCGTAGCCGTCCAGGTCGAGGGGCACCCCGCCGGGATTGTGCAACTCGATCCAATCCGAGGCCTCGCCGTCCTGGTCGCTCAGCCCGCTTGTATTTTGAGCCAGGAACTCAGTGATCAGCACTTCGGCCTTCAACCCATCTGCCGGAAACCAGCAGCTGAGTACCGCGCTAAGCACTAAAATGTGCGCTAAAAAGCGTTGTTTCAACGGGTTTTCCTCAAAATTACGCGTTGGGTTGCGGATTGGCCATGGCTTGTGCGGTCCCGACAGGCTCCATGTTAAAAGTATACCAGCATTTGAGGGAAAATGAACACGTGATTTAGGGTTATTCTTTCGTAAGCATGGGGGGGGCTTGTGTTTGCGTAATTGGATGAATACGGGGCGATTGGCCCGTAGCGGAACCCATGCCGGGAGCTAATCCGACCCGCAGATAAGGACCCAGGCATCCGGAGGCGGGAGGCCTGCGGCGGGCATGAGAGGTGGAGACCTGGAGACGTGCCCTCAGCGCGGGTATTAATCGGACGGTGCGCAGGTGCCCCGGGTTCTTGTCGATGCCGGGGATTTGTTAACAGGAGAGGCTGACTTATTAACACTTGCGAAGCCTCGGTTCTCATGGTTATTTGCCACGATGGCGGGTAAGGCAGCAGCGGTCAGTGGATTCAGTCTACGACGGGATTTCTGGGGATTCGGCCTGCTCGTTTTGTGTCTGGTCATCTTCTTGTCGGTGCTCAGTTACCAGTCCGCTGACGTGGCTGCGATCCAATCTCCTCCCAATTCCCCCCCGCACAACTTGATCGGCGTGTTTGGTGCATGGACGGCCTTTGTCCTGTTCATGACGCTTGGGGTAGGGGGCTACCTGGTGCCACTGGTGCTGGGGGCGATGGGGGTTCTCCTGCTTGTGCGCAGCGAAGACCGCGTCGGCCTCAAGGTAATGTGGCTGTGGATCTGCCTGTTTGGCGTGGTCTGCCTGCTTGAGCTCCTGCCGGGTGTCCTGGATCGAGCCGTGGTCAACCTGAACACCTGCAGTCCCGGCGGACTTATCGGAAAGATTTTAGGCCAGGGTGTTCTGATCCGACTGATCGGTAACATCGGGAGTTGGATTCTCCTCGCCGGGTTGGTCCTGTCCGGCATCGTCATCCTGTTGGAAATCCACCCCACCCGTGCTTTCCAGGGTCTGGGTGCGGGAAGTGTCGGCATTTTCAGCGCGTTGCGCGATCGGGTTAAGGGTTTCTTTGAACGAAAAGGCGAGGAGGTCGAAGTCGAGCTCAAGCAGGTTCGGAGGAAACTCGAACAGTCCGTGAAAAAGAAGCGCCCGGTTCAACAAAAATCCAAGTCGAAGCCCGAGGAAAAAGAGAAGGCGGAAGAGCCCTCTCCGGTCCCCGCGGGTAGCGAGTCGAAACCCGGGCAGAACCGGGAACGAAGCCTGGTGCACGTCGGCGATGACGAGCCTGCCCCGTCGCCCGGCGTGTTTTCCCAATTGCGTAAAAAGATCAAGCCGGCCGCTGCTTCAGCTACGCCTGCACCGGATGATTTCCCCTCGGTAAGCTCCGCCCGACCCGGGGAGTGGGTCCTGCCACCGATCGACCTGCTCGAACAGCCACCCGGGGTGGCGCATCCGGATGACTCCCAGACGCAGAAAACGGCCGAGATCCTGAAGTCGACCTTAACCGAGTTCAATATCGATGCGGAGATCATCAATGTCGAACACGGCCCGGTGGTAACCAGTTTTGAAGTACGCCCCGCACCGGGTGTCCGGGTCGAAAAGATCAGTGCCCTGTCCAACAACCTCGCCCTGGCCCTGAAGGCGGAGAGCATCCGGGTGCAGGCACCGATTCCCGGCAAGGGCGTGGTGGGTATTGAAATTCCGAATAGCGAGAGCACGATTGTCTACGCGCGGGACATCCTGGAAAGCAAAACATGGAAGAGTGGCAAGGCGGCCCTGCCGCTGAATATCGGGGTGGATGTGTCCGGTCGCAAAATCGTTGGCGACCTGGCCGAGATGCCCCACCTGCTCATTGCGGGCGCTACCGGCAGCGGCAAATCCGTATGTATGAATTCCCTGCTCGCGGGTTTGCTGATGACGCGTACCCCGGACCAGATGCGCCTGATTCTGGTTGACCCGAAAATTGTGGAATTCACGGCGTTTAACGATTTGCCTCACTTGGTCGTCCCGGTCATCACCGATGCGAAGAAGGTCGGCCTCGGGCTGCGCTGGGCCATCAACGAAATGGAAAAACGCTACAAGTTATTCGCCAAGGCCGGGGTCCGGAACATCAAATTGTTCAATTCCCGGAAGATCGATCGACAGGCGGACCTGTTCGATGAGGGTGCGACCGAAGAGGATCGACCACCCGATACCCTGCCCTACATCGTTATTGTCATCGATGAGCTCGCGGATTTGATGTTGGTCGCCCAGTCCGAAATCGAAAACTCGATTGCCCGGCTCGCCCAGCTTTCCCGCGCGGTGGGCATCCACATGATTCTGGCCACCCAGCGCCCCTCCGTGAACGTCATTACGGGTACGATTAAAGCCAACTTCCCCACCCGCCTGGCCTTCCAGGTGGCCCAGAAAGTCGACAGTCGTACGATCCTGGATGCAATCGGCGCCGACAAGCTGCTGGGCAAGGGGGACATGCTGTTCCTGCCCCCGGGCACCGGCAAGTTGATTCGCGCCCAGGGGGCCTGGACTTCGGACGAGGAGATCGGTCGCATTGTTGATTTCATCAAGGCCCAGGGTGAGCCCGAATATGTGGAGCAGGTAAAGGAGAAGATGGAGAATGCAGCCCCGGAACTCCCGGGGAACGACGAGGACGACGAACTGGTTGCGCAGGCGGTGGAAATTATCCGCCAGACCCGGCGTGCGTCGACCAGTTCGCTCCAGCGACGCCTGCGCATCGGGTACAACCGAGCCGCCCGGCTGATGGACCTGCTGGAAGAGCGTGGCGTGGTGGGGCCCCCGCAGGGTTCGGACCCGCGCGAGATTATGATCGATCTGGATGGTGAAATCCCTGAAAATCCGGCAGAAGACGAAACGAAGGACCAGGAGGAGGCATAAGACGTGAGCGAAACTTTGGGTGAGACCTTACGCGAGGCGCGGGAGGAAAACGGCGCAAGCATCGAAGATGCCGCCGCCGCTACGCGCATCATGCAGACGCAACTGCGCGCGATCGAAAACAACGACTACAGCGGCATTCCCGCGCCGATGTACGCCAAGGGCTTTCTGAAGCTCTACGCCCAGTTCCTCGGCCTGGAGCCCGAGCCCATCCTGGAAAGGTTCCAGAAGGAATATTCCGATCCCAACAGGCTGCGTCCGAGCCTGAGCACCAATACGCAGAACAAGAAACGCACGCCCGAAGCGCCCCCCCAGCCTGAACCGGAGCCCCAGGCCGGGCCTGAAGCCCCGCCCGAGCCTGAAACAGTTCCGGAGGACACCGATTTGTTTCCGGAGGAAGCGGAGTCCACCCTCGAGGGACCGCGGGTGAATTCTGCGGATCTGCTTCCGTCCGACCCGGATCCGGACGAAGGCCTGGCCGCACCGGGGCCCGCGCAGGCTGCGTCCCCGGGCTCCGGGATTTCCACCTCTGCCCAACCTCCATTGGATTATGCCAGGTATCTCCGCCTCGCCTTGCCGGCCTTATTCGTCATCATCCTGGTATTCGTCGGTCTGCAGTTCCTGCGAGACCGCGCGAGCAGGACCCCGGAGACCATCGCCTTCACCGGCCTGGATATCCCGGAAGATGCCCGGATTGTCGATCCGCCCGAGCCCTATCTCGACCCGGCAAGCGGAGAGTAATATGCAAATACCCAATATGCTCACCCTCAGTCGCTTTTTCCTCGCCGCTGGGATCATGGCGTTCTTGTCCATCGATATACAGTTTTTCAAAAGCTTTGCCCTGCTCTTGTTTATCGTGGGCGGAATCACGGATTACCTGGACGGGTACCTGGCGCGCAACGTGTACGGGGTTTCTTCTTTCGGCAAGCTCATGGATCCCCTTGCGGATAAGGTTATGGTCTGCGCCTGCTTTGTCGGCTTTGTGGAAATACAGATCCCGATTGAAACGCTTAGTTCGGGTGACATCATTACCACTTCCCTGGTGCCGGCCTGGATCGTTGTCATCATCATCACCCGGGAATTCATGGTAACCGGGCTGCGCCTCCTCGCCGCGAACAAGGGGCGTACCATTTCCGCAGGAAAGTGGGGCAAGCACAAGACGGTCTGGCAAATTATAGCAATTGTTGTAATTTTGCTTGGTTTGGCAATCCGTTCCGATATTCTGCGCGGCTCGGATGCCTTGGTCTCAGGCACCTTTGAATTCGGGTTGCGCTGGACCGCGCTCGCACTCAGCGTTGCCGTGGCCCTTATCACCGTGGCATCGGGGATTAAATATATTTCGGAGCATTCCGATTTGGTAACGAGGAATATGTAAGGCGATACAGGACGATGTGCAGAATAGAAAATAAGCAATTTATCGTGGGTCTTTTGGCCGGGGTCATTTTTGTTGTCGCGGGTTCGCAGGCGTTGGCGCAAAACCCGCCGGCAGAACCCCCGGCGGCCCCACCGGTTGCCGGGGCCGAGGTGGCGCCTGTCCCTGCGGCGGTACCGCCGGGTCCCGATTCGGCCGCCCCGAGCCCCGATCCGACTGTGGCCGACCCGAGCCCGGATCCTGCAACCGGCCCTGGCCCGACGGAAGCCCCGCCCGAGTCCATTGCGCCCGAGGCAGGGAAGGATGAATCGGCCAAAACGGAAATGACCATTGCGGACTATATGCGGACAGGCGGCTGGCTGATCTACATGCTGGCGGCGATGTCCGTGGTCGGACTTTCCTTCGTGGTTTATTTCTTCTTCGTGTTTACGCGCCGGAATGTCGCGCCCCCGGACTTTGTCAAAGACGTGCAAATGATGCTCAGCTACAACCGCATGAAAGAGGCGCGCAAGGCCTGCGAGAAGAGCCGTTCCCCCGTGGCCTCGATTGCGGTTGCGGGTATGGACTACGTGGAGCAAGCCGACAATCCGGATCCGATTCTGCTCAAGGAGATCCTGGAAGGGGAAGGGGGTCGCCAAGCCGCCACCATCCAGACCCAGATTTCCTACCTGCTGGACATCGGCGTAATCGCCCCCATGGTTGGATTACTCGGCACGGTGTTTGGCATGTTGCATTCATTCGGTGCCTTGGCGCTCGACCTGACCAGTGCCAAGCCGGTCGAGTTGGCCGGGGGTATTACCGAAGCGCTTGTCACCACGGCGGGCGGACTGCTCGTCGGGATCCCGGCCATGTTGGCCTATGCCTTTTTCCGGGGCCGCGCATCCGGGTTGATTTCTTCCATGGAATTGGCGGCCAACGAGTTCCTGGTTGCGCTCGTGGGCCGTAAGCGATGAACTTCCAGAAGAACAACAGCCTGTCCGATCCGGGGTTTCAGTTGGCCCCGATGATCGACATCATCTTCCTGCTGCTGGCATTCTTTATCACGACCCAGATCTACGCCCAGTGGGAACAGGAGGTGGACATTTCCCTTCCTTCCGCCGAATCCGGCGAACATCCCAAGCGCTTGCCCGGCGAGGTCATCGTCAATGTCCATGCCAATGGCGCTATAACCGTGAATGGGCAAACGCTCGGCGACAGCCAGTTGGAGAGCATGCTCCAGCGACTCTCCCAGATCACGCGCAAGGGCCAGCCGATTCTTATCCGGGCAGACGAACAGGCTGCTTTCAAGTACGTGATCAAGGTGCTGGACTACTGCCGTAAGTCCGACATCTGGAATGTCTCTTTTGCGACGGGTGAACCGGCGAAAGACGAAGAATAGCGAGGCCAATCCCTGCGTTTACAAAGCATTCCGCTAATGCCTGGCCTCCTCTGTGTCCTTCTCCTTGCCGGGTCCGTCCGGGGGGTAAGCCCGGAGGACCAGCAGCGTTTCGCCGACGGCCTGTATACCCGGGGGCTGCACGAGATGGCGCTCAAGGAATACAACAGCCTGCTGAATAGCTTTCCTGACTATGCGCAAAAAGACCAGGTGTTCTTTCGCGCGGCGGAGTGCTGTCGCAAATCCGGCCAGGCCGACCGAGCAATCGCCTACTTCAGGCGGCTGATCGAAATATTTCCCAAGGGGACCTACAGCGCGCGCGCGCGTCTTCGGCTCGCCGAGATGCACGTGCAACGCGGTGAATTCGGTAACGCGATAATCGTGTTGAAGAAGCTGCTGGAAATGAAACCGGAACCCACCATTGAATCCGGTGCCGTGTATTACATGGGCTTCTCCTATTCCAAGCTGCAGCAGTTTGACAAAGCCAATGGTCTTTTCGACGACCTGTTTAAGCGCTTCCCCGATTCGCCGTTTGTGGCGTATGGCGCGATCGAAAAAGCAAAAAACCTGCGGCTTAAAGGGGGTGCCGATCCCGCGACGCAGATCGCCTTGTTCCGCAAGGCCGCCGAAGATCCACCCTCCGACCGGGCGGGTGCCGAGGCACTCTCCCATCTCGGGGACACCTTGCTTAAAACCAAGGCCTACAAGGAGAGCTCGGAAACCTTCCTGAAGCTTTTCGAGACCTACCCGGACTCGACGGTTACCCATGCGACATCCTTGCGTGCGGCCTGGGCCCATTCCCAGGGAGGTTTTCATGCGCGTTGTTTTGCCTTGATTCAGCATACAGCTGCGGAAACCCGCGTGGCCCAAGCCGCGGACTGGTTGTACCTGGAGGCGAACGCCCTTCGCCACCTGGGGCGAAATCGGGAAGCCCTTGGCTGCTACAACGAACTCCTCTCCAAGCATGGAGGCAGTGCCTTTGCCGGAAATGCCGCCTATGAAGTAGCTTTGATCTCTTTTAATGCCGGGCAATTTGCCGAGGTGCTTCGCCAGGCCGGCCCCATGTTGGCCCTTCCGGATTTGCGGCTTGACGGCTTGTGGTTGATTGCGGAATCACAACGCGCCCTGGCTAAGGGAGACGAGGCGATCCGGCATTTCCATCTCATCCTCAACGAATTCAAGGAGGCCAGTCGTGCCCCGGAAGCGTCCTTCAACATTGCACTCATTCTCCAGAAGAGCGACCGGAACGAGGATGCCGCCAGGCAATATCGCCTGATGGCGGGCCGGTATTCCGAGCATGAACTGGCTCCCCGCGCGCTATTTGCTGCGGGCTATTGTGCCGCCCGGGACAATGACTTTGCGGGTGCCATAAAGGATTGGGAAAAGATGACCCGTGATTTTCCGGATCATGAATTGGCCGATGAAACGCTCTTCCAGAAGGGGTTGGCAGAGATGCAGCTCAAGCAGGAGGCGGCAGCATTAAAATCGTTTAAAGCGCTGCTCGAGAAGAAGCCCGACCAACGCTTGAGCTCGGAGAGCAGCTACTGGATGGGCATTATGCTGGAACGCGGACGGAAACCGGCGGAAGCCGAGACGTACCTGCGCAAAGCGCTGGAGAATAAAATCCGGGCCGACCTCGTGCCGCAGGTACACCTTCGCCTCGCCATGGTGCTGCAGAAGCAGGACAAACAGGACGAGGCCGCTGACTTCCTCCAGGGCTTGGTCACGGAGGAGGTCCCGATGGAGCCCGGCCTCCTGGAGTGGCTCGTACACCACCGCATGGAACAGCAGAAGTTTGACCAGGCGATCCCGCCCGCGCGACACCTTACCGTCGCCGGGGTGGAAGACCGGTGGAAGCACGTGGGCTGGGGTTTGCTCGGCGTGGCACTGGAGAGGGCGGGCCGGGTGGATGAAGCCATTGCCGCCTACCGCGAGGGGATCAAAATGGAATCCATGACCAAGGAAGTCGTGGAGGGAGCGGTATTCATCGGTCGGCATCTCTACGAGCAGAAGGCCTATGCAGCGGCCATTCCCGCGCTGGAGGCAGCGGCGGCATACGCCTCCCGGGCGAATCGACCCGAGCTCCAGGCCCGTGCGTATTATTCCCTGGGTGTAACCAACGAGGCTGCGGGCAAGTTGGGGGACGCGGCTCGCTTCTACATGAGTGTTGCGGTTTTATACGACGACCCGGTGCTCAGCCCGGAATGCCTCTACCGGGCCGCGCAGACCTTTGCGAAATTGGGCAACGCGAAGGAACGGAAACTGGCCTTGAAGGAATTGTCGGAGCGGTATGCGGACAGCGAATGGCAGAAAAAAGCCAGCGGGGAATAGCCATGACTGCGTCTGTGACATCTTCGGACCCCGAGTGGGATATACAATCCGGTGCGCTGGCCTGTGCCGCCTGTGAAAGAGCCTTTGTAGCTGGCGAGAGCCTGTTTACCCGGTTGATTTTTTCGGACCAGGCCTACCAGCGTGCGGACCATTGCGAAGCCTGTTGGACCCCTGAACTGCGCGAGGGAAGCTCCAGTTTTTGGAGAACGCAGTTCAAGCCGCCACCCCCCCGGAAGGAGGAACTCCTCAAGAAGGAAACCGTGGAAGACTCCCTGCGTGCCTTCATCGAGGAGGGCGACCCCGCGCATACCAATACCATTTTTGTGCTGACCCTCATGCTGGAACGAAAACGTATCCTGGTGGAGAAAGATGTCCAGGCCCAGGAAGACGGACGCAAGCTGCGGATGTATGAGCACAAGGTCTCCGGGGAAGCCTTTGTTGTCACCGATCCCAATTTGCGCCTGGACGAGGTCGTGGCGGTGCAGGAGGAAGTCGCTACCCTCCTGGGGTGGCGGGATAAGCCCCTGGCCGAACCGGAACGACGGAAGGCACCGGATCGGCTGCTGGTCGGGATCCAAGTGGAGACCTCCCATGAGATCGAGCAATCTGACCAGGGCCAGATCCCGGGATTATGGGAACGCTTTGCCGAGGGGCAACTCGCGGACACGATTCCGAACCGCATACCCGAATCGCCCATCTACGCGGCGTATTCCAGCTATTCCGAGGATGCATCCGGCCCCTATGTCTTTACCGTGGGCGTGGCCATTGAATCCGGTTCAACGCCGCCGGATGAATGGGTCCTGCTGGCCGTGGCCGGGGGCGATTACCTGGTATTCCCCTGCGAAGCTTCCGCCGTGGACGATGTCCGGGACGCCTGGTCGGAGATCCATCGTTTTTTCAGCGAACACCCGGAAATCACGCGAGCCTTCAGCGTGGATTACGAAGCCTACCTGCCCGATGGTTCCTTGATGGTCTACGTCTCCGTGTTGCCGGAGAAGCCCGGCGAGTCGGCAAGCACCGGGGGCCCCGATCCGGCCAACGAGGCAGCGGCCGAGTCGGTCGAAGCGGATGGCCAGGACGCCGGCTGAGCCGGCGGGGTTTTCCGGGAAAACGCCTTTGACAGCATGCCCTTTATCCGTATGATGCCGCCTCCTGCTTTTCAGGGGCACGGGTGGCTCGGTAGCTCAGTCGGTAGAGCAGAGGACTGAAAATCCTTGTGTCGACGGTTCGATTCCGTCCCGAGCCACCATTTTCCCTTCCTCCTTCCCGCTCCGGTGCCATGGCTTTCCACCGAGTTAGGATTGCTGAATAGGCTGCTTGGGGTATGCATTGTGCACAACGTTCCTTTTGGGAAGTCATAAACATTCATCTTTGTCGGTTGTATTAGCAGGTA
>JAYGFS010000644.1:0-11540 GCA_046581765.1 Verrucomicrobiota bacterium | reverse complement strand
GAAGGGCCGGCCGGGGGGCATAAACAGATCGCCCGGGCAACTCGAGCGGCAGAAAGACCCACCACACGACATGCCAGGCACACACCGCGGCGATGATCAATCCCCAGGAAATACCCTTGCGCATGCTCATGGGCTCGGGGCAGGCTTGGATTCGAGGGGCATTTCCTCCGCCTGCCTTGCAGGCAGCCGGGCGGCAATCGCCACATCCTTGATGCCGGCCGCCAGGGCTTTTCCACTTACATCCATGATGACCTTATTGGTCACCTTTTCATCCGCCTGGATTATCAGGGTATGTGCTTTCTGCTCGTCCGACATTTTTTCAAAAGCCTCGCCGAGCCCCTCGAGGTCTGTACGCACGTCGTCGAAGAAAACCAGGGCCGCGAAGACATCGTTGGTCGAAAGATCGGGCGAAATCGTAACCACCAGTGAACTGAAAGGAATCCCTTCCAGGTTATCTGCCTCGGGCAAGGCGATGCGAACACCGGGTTGCGTGACGTAGCCGCTCGAGGTGATGAGAAAGAGGAAGAAGATCAAGGCGATATCCACGATGGATGCGGAATCGAGGATACCACGTTCCGGGCGATGCGTCAGCCGGAACGAACGCCGCAGGTAGAACACATTGGGACTGTTCAACATGTCGCTGTTCTTCATTCGGACTCCTGGGCCACGCGCGCCCGTTTAATCTCCATGAGATAGGAAAAAATATCCGCGGAGGCCTTCTCCATGTCGAGCACCAGGCTTTCAGCGCGGCTGACGAGGAAATTGTAGCCCACGTAGACGGGGATCGCGACCCCGAGGCCGGCCGCGGTGCTTAGCAAGGCCTGCCACAGGCCACCGGCGAGATCGCCAGCGTGGGCGAGGGGTCCTGCGGCATGAAGCGCGGCGAGGGTCGCCATCATCCCCATGACCGTGCCCAGCAAGCCGAGCAGGGGCGCAATTTTTCCTATCGTGGCCAAGGCAATGAGGTTGTGTTCAATGCGCGGAATCTCCAGCAGGCCGGCCTGCCGGATCGCAAGCGTGATCTCCTCCGGTTTGTCCTCGAAGCGCAGGATGGCGGCACGGGCAATCTGGGCAACCGGACCGGGCGTATCCTCGCAGATCGTCACCGCTTCGACGGTATTCCCGCGTTTTAGAACATTGTAGATCCCGGCGAGGAAATCCCGGGAGTTAATCTGTGCCCGGTGAAACTGCAACAGCTTCTGCAGAAAGACGATCACGGAAAAGATACTGGCGGCCAGCAGCAGCCACATCACCGGTCCGCCTTTATTGATCATGGTGTACATGTGTATTCCTCGTTAAAAGGGGATTAATTTATCCAAGCGCTTCTGGGCCTCGCCCGCGGCGTTGACACCCGACTGGATCACCCGGCGATACACCGCACGAGCCTTTTCAAATGTTTTCCGCTCGACATGGATGTCCGCCGCGGCAAATGCCGCCCGGGTGAAAAACACGATGCTGTCATTGCCCAACTTGTCCCGGTTATCCATGTACGAGTAAATCACCTTGGTGTAATGATCGAGGGCCCCATCCTGGTTGCCCAGTTTCTTCTCGGTCGTGCCCATTTTGTATTCGGCCTGCAGGCGCATCTCCAGGGGTGCCTCCGGACTGTCGAGCACGACCTGGTAGGCCTGGAGGGCTTCCTTGTACCGCTCAGGGTCCTCCTCCCCAAGCGTGAACTGGCAGTCGCCCTTGCGTCCCCATGCAGAGTAGACGACGTAGCTCTGGGGATAGTCCTTGATGACCTGCTCGTAGAAGAGGATGGCCTGCGAGAAGCTTCCGAGCTGGGTAAACGCGTCGCCCTGGTAAAAATAGGCCTCGGCCAGCAGTGGGCTGGTCTTGAAGCCCTTGGTCAACTGGCCGAAATGATCCACGGCACGCCGATACTCCTTCTGGTTGGCCGCAGCACGGCCCGCCATGAACCAGGCTTTGTCGGCCAATTCGGCATCGGGTATCGTCCGGGCCAACTGGAGGAAACGTTTTTCCCCGGCCACATAATCCGCCTTGTTATAATGATACGTGGCCAGCCAGAAAAGCACGTCATCCGCCCAGGTGGACTGGGTATATTTTGCGAAGAACTCCTCGCAGATGGCGAGAGCCTCGGCATCGCGCCCCATCAGGTAGAGCGTCCAACCGCGCATGTAATAGGCGCGTTCCGCGTCCTCCGCATCCGGGTGGGCGTCAACCACGTCTTTGAAGTCGTCATGGGCCCGCTGAAATTCCGCGAGGAGATAGTGGGCCTCGGCACGATTGAACAGCCCATCCGCCCGAAAGTGCCCTTCCGGATAATCCCGCAGATAATCCGAGTAGGCCTCAATCGCTGCCTCCCATTGATCCTGTTCCTGGAGAATATGGGCCAGCTGGAGGTGGGCGCGTTCGGCAAAGGGCGACTCGGGAAACACCGCGGCGAGTTTACGAAACTCGCGCTGTGCGAGCGGGATCAGGTTCCGGTGCTGCTTGCAAAGGGCCATCTGTAAAATCGCCTGGGGCAGGAGCTCATCGCCGGGATAGGTCCGGATAAAACGCCAGTAATACTCCTCGGCCTGTTCATAGTTCCCGGCCGCAAACCAGGCATCCGCCGCCTTATAGAAGGCCAGGCGGCGGGTATCGGGGTCCTGGGTGGAGATATAGGTTTTGTCGTACGCCGCTGCGGCATCCGCATGCTTACCCAGGCCCATCAGGGCCCAGGCCCGTCCCATCCGGGCTTCACCCTGCGGATCGGGATAGGCTTCGATGTAGGCCTGGAAGGCTTTCTCCGCATCTTCATGCCAGCCTCGATCGAGCAGCGCCCGCGAAAGCTGCAGTTGCACTTCCCCGGCCGAGGCCTCGGTGCTGATGGTCGGGATTTCCTCGCGCAGCAGGTCCCGGCCCTCCTTTACGGCACCGGACCTGATCATGACCTTCGCCCGCTGGATGCGAATCCGCGCCAATTGCTTCTTGTCCGGAAGCAGGGCTTCAGCCTTGAGAAGATTTACAAGTGCCTGCTCGGACTGGCCCTGCGCATCGTTCAACTCGGCCCAGGTGAACCAGGCCAGGGACCGATTGCCCGCATCCAGGGACTCGACCAGGATGAGATCCTTAAGAATCAATTCCGCCTCGCCGAACTCCTTGTCGCGCACGCGCAGGCGGGCCAGCCAAAGCATCCCCTGCTGCACATCGGGCTGACGCAAATCCCCCGCGGTAAGCCGATGCAGGATTTCCTTGGCTTCATCGCGACGATCCAGCTTGATCAGCATGCCCGCCCAGTCGAGAAAATTCTGCGCGGCATCAGGATCCTTCTTGTTGGCGTAGAGTTTTTCCGTCTTGTTGAAGATGGTCAGCGCGTCGATGTACTTCTCCTGCTTGATCAGGCAGCGCGCCTGGAGCCGGGCGCACCGATTGAAATACGGGTCGTTCGTGGAGGAGGCCTTCAGGCTCGCCAGGGCGCCAATGGCCCGGTCGTAGGCTTCCTGCGAAAAATAGGTCATGCCGATCCAGAAGGCGAAGGCCGGGGTGGCGTTCGCCTTCTCGGCGAGCGCAGCACGATCGCGCAGCACCTCGACCGCCTGGTCGTAGGCACCCGCCGCCTGATGGCTCCGCGAAAGAAGGATCACGGCTTCGACCGCCTCGGTCGCGGGCGGGTCCTGTTGAAGGAAGGTCTGGAGTTTTTCGATGGCCAGGGCGTAGGCGCCGTCATTAAAGGCCATGCGACCGATGTTGAGCTGCGATTCAAGAACGGGAGGAAGAACCGGAGCCTGCGGAGCGGTGGACGGTGCCTTTCCAGCGGGTACAGGAGCCGGGGCATCCTGGGCAGCCGCCGGCAGGCACAGGCTGGGCAGGAGGAGGAGCAGGCACCCCAGGCGGATCTGCCGGTTGACGGGTCCTCCCGTGCAGTCGAAATAGCGTTGCAGGTTGATCATGCTGAAGGAAGCCCTACGAAATAATGACCGGCCCGTCACTTCAGAATTTTCGCAAGAAAACGCCCCGTATACGATGCTTTCTTCCCCGCGACCTGCTCCGGCGTGCCATGGGCGACGATCCGGCCCCCGCCATCGCCTCCTTCCGGCCCAAGATCAATAAGGTAATCGGCCGTTTTGATCACGTCCAGGTTGTGTTCGATCACCACCAGGGTGTTCCCGGCATCGCGCAGCCGCATGAGCACCTGCAACAGCTTGGCCACATCGGCGAAATGCAGGCCGGTGGTCGGTTCGTCGAGGATAAACAGGGTTTGACCCGTGTCCCGCTTGCTCAGCTCAGCCGAGAGCTTCACCCGCTGCGCCTCCCCTCCCGACAGCGTGGTCGCGGATTGCCCCAGCTGCAGGTAGCCCAGGCCCACGTCGCAGAGGGTCTTGAACTTGCGCTGGATCGCGGGAACCTTCTCGAAGAAGTCGAGGGACTCCTCAATGGTCATCTCGAGCACTTCCGCAATATTCCTGCCGTTGTAGCGTACTTCGAGGGTCTCGCGGTTGTAGCGCTTGTCCCCGCATTGTTCACAGGGCACATACACGTCCGGAAGAAAATTCATTTCGATCTTCAGCATGCCGGCACCGGTACATGTCTCGCAACGGCCGCCCTTGACGTTGAAACTGAAGCGGCCGGGCCCGTAGCCACGCACCTTGGATGCGGGCAGGCGGGCAAACAAATCGCGGATGCCTCCGAAGGCACCGGTGTAGGTCGCGGGATTGCTGCGCGGGGTCCGGCCGATGGGTGACTGGTCGATCACAATCACCTTGTCCAGGTACTCCATGCCCTCGACAGACCGGTGTTTTCCCGGGCGTTCCTTGGAACCGTGAAGGTGCCGCATCAAGGCCCGGCGCAGGGTGTCATCGACCAGGGTACTCTTGCCGCTGCCCGAAACGCCGGTCACGCAGATAAAGCAGCCGAGTGGGAAGGTGACGGTGATGTTCTTGAGATTATTTTCTTTTGCGCCGGATATCTTGAGGAAAGTCTTGTTCCCCTTGCCCCGCGTCTCCGGAACCGGAATGCCCTTCACCCCGTTCATGTATTGGGCGGTAAGGCTCTCCTCGCACTTCAACAACCCGGCAACCGGACCGGAGAAGACGATGTGTCCTCCGTGCATCCCGGCGAGCGGCCCGAGATCGACCACATGGTCGGCGCTCCGAATGGTCTCCTCATCATGCTCGACCACCAGCACGGTATTGCCGGTATCGCGCAGCCCCTTCAGGGTTTCGATAAGCTTGAGGTTATCCCGCTGGTGTAAGCCGATGCTCGGCTCATCCAGTACGTAAAGCACACCGACCAGGCCGGAGCCGATCTGGGTCGCCAGGCGAATGCGCTGGGCTTCACCGCCGGAGAGGGTGCCGCTTTCCCGGTCGAGGCTGAGGTAGTCCAGCCCCACGTTCTTCATAAAGGACAAGCGGTCGCGGATTTCCTTGAGCACATCTCGACCGATCATCATGTCCTGCTCGCTGAGGGTTATTCCATTGAAAAAGTCCAGGCAGTCGCGGATCGACATCACGCAGACGTCCTGTACCGACTTTCCTGCAACCGTACAGGCGAGGGAGGCTGGCTTGAGGCGCGAACCTCTACAGTCAGGACAACCCTGTCGGCTCATGTAGGCCCGCAGTTTCTGGCGCACGTAATCGCTGTCACTCTCCCGAAACCGGCGTTCCATGTTCCCAATAACCCCCTCGAAAGGTTTATCGTACTTGATCTTTCTGCGCCCACGATAGATCGACAGCTTGATGGGTTCATCGCCGGAACCGTGAATGAGCACCTTTCTGAAATCGGCCGGGAGATCCGCGTACGGCGTGCGCAGGTCGACCTCCCGGGCCTGGGCTAAGGCACGCAGCAGCTTCTTGTACCACAGGATGCGTCCGCGGCCGGCACGACGCCAGGGGTGAATGGCCTCCTCGAGGGGCAGGCTCCTGTCCGGGATGAGGTATTCTTCGTCAAAAATCTCCATGTTCCCCAGGCCGTGACAGGTCGAACAGGCCCCGTACGGACTGTTGAAGGAAAAGTGCCGGGCCTCAAGGCTCTCGAAGCTCAGGCCGCAATGCAGACAGGCGTTGTGCTCGGAATAGAGCGTGTCCGTCCAGCCCTGGCCGCCCTGCTCCTCGAGGGCGATCAGGGTGCCCTCCCCCAGCTTGAGTGCGAGCTCCACCGAGTCCGTCATGCGGGTGCGGATCCTGTCCGAGACGACGAGGCGATCGATGACGGCCTCGATCGTGTGCTTGCGCTTCTTGTCCAGCTTCGGTACTTCATCGAGCTCGAGAATTTTTCCGTCCACCCGGACCCGCACGTAGCCCTGGGCGCGGATCGCCTTCAGGATTTCCTCGTGCTCACCCTTCTTTCCGCGAATCAACGGTGCCAACAGCATGAGCCGGGTCTTTTCCGGCAACCGGGTCATCTGCTCGACAATTTCCTCCGCACTCTGGCGGGAGATCTCGCGTCCGCACTTCCAGCAATGGGGGATGCCGATGCTGGCGTAGAGCAGGCGGAGGTAATCGTGAATCTCCGTGGTGGTGGCCACGATGGAGCGCGGGTTGGACCCGGCGCTGCGCTGCTCGATGGAAATCGCGGGCGAAAGACCCTCGATATGCTCAACATCCGGCTTTTGCATCTGCTCCAGGAACTGCCGGGCGTACGCGGAAAGGCTTTCCACGTACTTGCGCTGGCCTTCCGCATAGATCGTGTCAAACGCGAGCGAAGACTTTCCGGAACCACTGAGACCCGTGATCACGCACAGGCTGTTGCGCGGAATGGTAACATCCACATCCTTGAGGTTGTGCTCCTTCGCGCCGATAACCGTGATCGCATCGTGTTTCATGAATCTGCGGAACCTATGGAAAGCCTACGGGATTTCCACATTAAAGTCATCCGGTGGATGATCACCGCACCGGCAAGGCCTAAACCGGGCGACAGGCTGGGACTTCGCCCGGGAAATCGACAAAAAAGTTGTCCGCCCGGTGAATTTTAGGCTACACCTCGCGGCATGCGCAACCTGCTTCTACTCCTGCTTCTCCTCCCACCCGTGGCTACGGCAGACGAACCCGCAATCGATATCCTGTTCGACGCCGATGACGGCCTCAGGAATCCCTTCGGCGTCGCCTTTGACCGGCAGGAGCGGATGATCATCTGCGAATACCTCGGCGGGCGCCTCTGGCGATCGAAAGCGGATGGGACGCTGGAACAGATCGCAGGCGCAAAAGCCAAGGGCTACGCGGGAGATGGCGGACCACTCGCCCAGGCCGTGTTCAACGGCATGCATAACGTCGCCATCGACGGAAAGGGTCACCTGTACATATCCGATACCCGCAACAACCTCATCCGGCGTGTCGACGCACAAACAGGCATCATCACCACGATCGCCGGCAAGGGGAAGCCCGGCTATAACGGGGATGGCATTCCCGCAACCGAGGCCCTGCTCGCCGACCCCATCTCCATCGCCCTGGATCCCGCCGGTCGGCAACTGTACATTGCAGACATCCGTAACCGCCGCATCCGGATGATCGACCTGGAGAGCGGCTTCATCCACACGGTCGCCGGAAACGGCAGGAAAGGCATTCCGGCGGATGGCGCAAAGGCCATTGAGAGTCCACTGGTCGATCCGCGCGGCGTGGCGGTGGACGAGCGGGGAAACCTTTATATTTTGGAACGAGGTGGACACGCCTTACGGGTGGTGTGCGAGGGGCGCATCAGCACCGTCGCCGGTACCGGGAAGGCCCACGCGGCGGATGGCCCCGCCCTGCAGGCCGGGTTGAACGGCCCGAAGCACCTGTGCATCGACACCGATGGCGGCGTGATTATCGCCGATGCGGAAAATCACCTGGTCAAGCGCTACGACCCGGGGACACGAACCCTGAACACCATCCTCGGCAAGGGGATCACAAAGTTGAATCGCCCGCACGGGGTCTGGGTCGATGCCAAGGGCGTCCTGACCGTATGCGACAGCTGGAACAATCGCGTCCTGCGGGTCAACCGGGTCACCGATCATCGAGCAGACTGAGAAAAACAGGTCGTACCGCCTGCTTCCGCTCGCGGTATTGCTGAGCGGCTTCGTGTGTATATGCGTGCTGGATGAACCACTGCTCTTCGCGCTCCGCCAGGCCCCCTTCCAGGTGGCGGGTGGCGCATGCGGCCTCTGGTTCATCCTGCTCTGGCGTAAGATGACCGGCACGGAACGCCGGGCCTACCTCGCGCTGGCCCTTCCGCTCCTGCTGCTGGCCCTCGCCCCGATCAACACCTCGCTTTCGCTCTCGCATCTCCTATGGCTGGGCACCCTCTTCGTCTCCGTGCTCATCATTCCAACCGTCCTGCTCAAGGACCCCGAGCTGATCACCTTCAAGTTCCTCCCCGAGCGCATCGACCCGGTGGATGTGATGTACACCCTGGTATCGATCCCGCTCGCCTGGGGCATGCTCAAGCTCTACCTCGGCGTATTGAGTCCCGAGGTCCCCTTCAACTGGCCCCAGCCGAGCGAACCCGAGGGTCCCGAACTGCTTAAACTCTTCATCGGGATTAACGGGGTGGGCATCTGGGACGAGTTGTTCTTCATCAACATCTGCTTCGCGATCATCCGCTCGATGTTCCCCATGCGGATCGCCAATCCCGCCCAGGCCGTCATTTACACCACCGTGCTCTGCGACATGGCCTTTACCGGGTGGGGACCCCTCTTCGTCGGCTTCCTCGCCTTGACCCAGGGGCTGATGTACGAGCGATCCCGGGTCTTGCTATGGGTGCTGCTCGTGCACCTGATCGTCGATTACTTTTTGTTCCAGGGCATCGTCACCGCCTACTACCCCGACCTCGATGTCTGGTGGCATCCCTAGCCGATGTGCTTCGCCGTCCCATCGCCCCCGCCCCAGCCCCAGCTTCCTCCTTGACCCCATGGATAAAATGGTGTCCAACTATCCACCGAATCGTTTAACCCCGGGGTTTCCACCATGAAAAAACTGATTGTACTTCTCGCCTGCCTGCCCCTCGCGTGCGCCCAGGCACAGACCAAGACCGGAGCCGAAGGCTACATGTACCAAACCGTTCCCGGCTGGTGCCAGCTCCCGGACGGCAAGCACTATGGCGGCACGCACGGCTCTGTCGTGGTCGACCAGGCCGGCAAGGTATACATCACCACCGATTCCAGTTTTTCCATCATGGTCTATTCGCCGGAAGGCACGTATCTCCGCTCCTTCGGCAAGGAATTCTCGGGCTGCCACGGCCTGCAGATCCGTGAGGAAAACGGCGAGGAATTCATATACGCCGCCCACCTTCGCGGCCAGCGGGCCGTCAAGCTGAAGCTCGACGGCAGCATGGTCTGGGAACTGCTCTACCCGAAGGAAGCCAATATCGGCGGGTATCCGAAGGCCTACAAGCCGACCGGCATCGCCGTCACCAGGGACGGCAGCATCTTCGTCACCGACGGGTACGGCACCAACCTGATCCACAAGTACGACAAGGACCGCAAATACATTAAGACTTTTGGGGGGCGCGGCGAAGCAAAAGACAAATTCAAGACCCCGCACGGTATCGCCATCGACGCCCGCAGCGGCACCGAGCGCCTGCTCGTCTGCGACCGGGAAAAGGGCCGCATCGTCTACTTCGACCTCGACGGGAATTTCCAGGAAGAGGCGGTCACCGGCCTGCGCCGCCCCTGCAGCGTCTCCATCCAGGGTGACTTGGTTGCGGTCGCCGAGCTCCAGGCCCGCGCGACCATCCTCGACAAGGACAACAAGCAGGTCGCCCACCTCGGTGACAATCCCAACAAAAAGCACTGGGCCAACTTCGGCGTCCCGCCGGACCAGTGGACCGATGGCATTTTCACCGCCCCCCACGGCTGCGGCTTCGGCCTCAACGGCGACCTCTTCGTCATGGACTGGAACAAGACGGGGCGGGTGACCAAGCTCGTCCCGACCAAGTGAACGCGCTTCATGGTGCCTGCTTGGCGTGCGGCAGAACGATCATGGGATGAATCCCGGCAGATCCAGCAGCCTGCTGCCCGCTTTTTTCCCATGACCATAAAAGCACGAGAAAATCCTTCCCATGATCGGAAAATCGACTACACCTCTTCCGGTCATACCCCTACCGTAAGGAACTGTATGTATACCGGAGACCCCCATGTCCGAACCTGAAATTGCAAGCAGGACACCCCTTGAAACCAAGGTTGAAACCGGCCAGACCTACTGGTGGTGCTCCTGCGGGAAAAGCCAGGACCAGCCCTTCTGCGACGGCTCGCACAAGGGCAGCCCCTTCTCCCCCATCGAATACACCGCGACGGAGAGCACAACCGTATGGTTCTGCGGCTGCAAGAAGACAGCCGGTCAACCGATGTGCGATGGGTCGCACAACAGCCTGGCCTGATGATGGGTATCCTCGGCGCAACCTGGGCGGTCATCGGATTCTCCGCGCTAATACTTTTCGCACTCTGGCGGCTTACCCCGCTGGCGCTTGATGCCTTTGCATGCGAGATGCAGTGGCACCACTGGGCGGCCATGATCGTGAACATCCTGTTCATGACCTACTCCGAGGCGTACAAGGGGTTTCACAAGGCCTTCTCCCCCCGCGCGGCCGCGCGGGCAAAATACCTGCTGGAAAACCCAAGCTGGCTGCACAGCCTTTTAGCCCCGCTCTTCGTGATGTGCTATTTTCATTCGACCCGGAAACGGATGATCGTCAGTTACGCGCTGACGGCCTTCATCGTGGTGTTGATCGTGATCGTGCACAAGTTGGACCAACCCTGGCGGGGCGTGGTTGATGCCGGGGTGGTCATCGGTTTAAGCCTGGGGCTCTTGTCCTTCTGGTGGTGGGTCGCCCGGGTGTTCTCGGGCAAGGCGGGGGATATCTCCCCGGATATGCCGGGCTCCTGACCCCGGACGCCTCCCCGGGCGGGCTAAAAGGCAAACTTAACCTCGTTGTCCTCGAGCTTCAACCTGGCGTCAAAAGGTTTCCCCGCGCGTGAGGTGAAGCCCTTGAGCAGATCGCTTTCTCCTTTGCTCAATAGTTTTTTTGCCTGCGTCTTCGGTATCTTCCTCTTGGCCATGGTCTTCCAGATCGTGAAGGAACAGCCGTTCTGCCAGTTGCTGCAGCCGTAGCCCTTGCTCGACTCAACGACATCCCCGCCGCAGGCGGGGCAGGTCCCCAGCACCTCCTTCCCTTTATCTGCGGCTCGTGCCTCGACCGCCTCGTAGGCAACCGTGCCGTCATCCGCGAGGGTCATCTTGCCAAAGGCGGGCTCCTCATCGATCCTGAGCAGCTGCGGCTTGAGACTCACCCGGTTCCGCAGCAATTCGGATGCGAGGCCCGCCGTCACCTCGGCACCGAGGCTGTCGGTACGCAGCACGAAGCGGCAGCCATCCTTCCAGCGCGAGCAACCGAAATGCTCGCGCCCCTTGATCACCGGGGCCTGGCAGAGCGGGCAGGGGCCGAGCCCGGTACCCGCCGCATCAGCGCCCCCGATGATCGTGCGCGTGTGCTCGATCACCTCCTCGATGAACCGCTCGGGCGGGTAGGCCCCTTTCTCCATCTTCTTGAGATTGGCCTCCCATTCGCCCGTCAACTCCGGGGACTTGAGCCGCTCGTCGGCCACCAGGCTGATCAGGTGCCGACCA
>JAYGFS010000567.1:0-5282 GCA_046581765.1 Verrucomicrobiota bacterium | reverse complement strand
GTCGTCCCCCATGATCAGGATGATGTTGGGACGGGCCCCGAAGAGTTGGAAGGGGAGGGCGAGGATGAGACAGATGATTCGTATGGACACGAGACGCCTTTGGTTGGGGGTTTGATTGGCGGGGACGGGTTCGCCCCTTCTCGCATAAAAGTCCGCCCCGGCAAAAATAAAACGCCGGCGTTTATCGCCGGCGTTTCAAAAAGGGTCCCCTTGGCGGGATCAGCCCCGGCAGTCCCTGCGGATCCGCTGGTTGCGCCGCATGACAGAGACGCCGCGCAGGAGTACGGTGCCGAAGAGCAGGAACAGTCCCGTGCTCGGTTCCGGTACCATGCCCCCCACGTTGAATACGAAGAAGGCACCGTTCGGGCGATAGTCGATGAAGCCGCGGTTTCGTGGAACGTTGCCCGGGGTGAGCCCCAGGATGGCGGCTTCAGCGGAATTGAAGACCCGGAAGTACTGGTAGTCCGGCCCCGGTCCGGTAACGTTGTCAAACTCGTTGATGATGTTTCCCGAGATGAGCTGGATCTCATAGGTGGCGCTGGCCGCGGCACCAGCCGGGCGGAAGGCCGAGACGTAGCGCCAGATTTCCAGGGTATCACCCACCGCGGAGAGGTTCAGGGTGCCATCATTCATGTCCAGGGTGTCATAATTGATCCCGTTGCTGATGTAGATGTCGCCCAGGTCCAGGATGGATCCCGTGGAGGTGGCCAAGTTGTTGTTGGCCCCGGTGATTTCCATTTGAACCCCGTTTCCGTTGGAGCCGCTGTTGTTTTCACGCATGGTCAGGGTGCCGGCACCCCAGTTAAAGGTCCCCGTGCTGCGGATATCGATCTTGTCCGTCCTCAGGGTGCCGCCGTTCAGGTTGTAGGTGCCCGCGTTACCGCTGCCCCCGTTGCCATTCCCCAGGATGAGCGTGTTGTCGATCCGCACCGTGCCGCTGTTTTGGTTTATGGTGCCCAGGGAACCGTTGCTCTCGCCAACCACTACATTGCCGCGTGCATACAGGAAGGCGTTGTCGTTCACATTTATCACCCCCTCCGCATTGGCCGCTCTCCCGACATGCAGGGCGCCGCTATTGAGTGAAGCCTCGAAAAAGGCGTTTTGATTTAAGTTCAGCACGCCGACCCCATTGGCCAGTTCCCCGATGGCTACATTGGCGGTTGCGAGGACCTGCGAATTGTCATTCAGGGTCCAGGTGGAGGTATCGTTGTTGCCCCCGCCGATTTCCGCCCAACCGGAGGCCATGATCTTGGAGTTGTTGTTTTGCACGATGGTTGCCACCCCGCCCTGGGTGCCGCTTTGGCTGTCGGCCCCAAGATGCTGCGTGGTAATCGTGGCGTTGTCGTTCATGACCAGGGTGCCGTTCGCGGTGCCCGCATTGGCTATATATAGAATGCGTTGCTCACGGTTGAGGTTGATGAAGGATGAGTCGTTCATGGTCACCGTCCCGTTCGAGGTGCCCGAGCCGCCAATCCACATGCGCCGCATATCTGTGAGGCCGGAGGTGTTGTTCATGACCAGGCTGCCCACACTGGTGCCATTGTCGCCCACGTAGACGTGCCCCTGGCCGTTCCCGGTGCCGAGGACACGGGCGTTTCCGTTCATGGTCATGGCACCGACCCCGTTGTCATTGTCCCCGATACGGAGGCTCGTGTTATCTTTGAGTAAAATCCGGCTGCTGTCTCCCGCGACCAGGGTGCCCGCGCCTTCCCGGCCGAGGCTGAGTTGACCATTGTTCGTGTTGCCCACGGTAAGGGTAGCGTTATTCGCCAGGGTCACGGTGCCGGCCGCCCCGTTGAGGTGGCCAACGCGCAGGTGCCTGACATTTACCGCGCTGTTGTCCGCCAGGTTGAGAAATCCGACCGCGTTATTCCGAACCGCGACGTAACTCTCGTTGTTTCCGGTTGTTGTGATGCTGGCATTGCCGGATAGATTGACCACCCCGAGGGTGGCGACACTACCCGCACCTTCCGCTATGGAGAGCAGGTCGTCCACCGTAACGCTGGCGCTGCCGGAGGCGCTATAGGTGGCGGTACCCCGGCGGGCGATATGGAACCATTGATTGTCGAGGTGAATGGAACCGCTCAAGTGGGTCATCTCCGCGGTTGCTGTCGCATGATCCGCGAGGAGAATGCGCTCGATGTATTGAGCGGTGCTGCCATTTCCCGGATTCCAGATCAGGGTCGACAAGGGGTTGCCCGCTTGATCGGACAATTGGATGTCCAGCACCCCGGTCGTATCGATGACGCTGTTCATGGTGATGGTACCGCCACCGCGCGCGCGCGCATTGACATCGCCTCCCGGGGCGGGAATGGCGTTATTCCAGTTGGCGACATCATTCCAGTTGCCGACATTGCCCGCAATCCATTCCTCGTCGGCCGAGGCGGAGGTATACCCCAGCATCGACACGCCGATCGCCATAATCCAAGAAAAACGGCACATGAGCCTATTCCGTGTATTTTGCCCCGGCATTCTAGTAATAAAACCCTTCAAAACTAATAGTATGGGTACCCTTTAGCAGTTGGGATGAGTAGTTCTTTTTCGCATAATATTTACACCTGTATAGGGGATATGGGGCTAAGTCACTCGTCTATAGGTGCTTAGGATGCTTCCCCATCCCCTGGATCGCCGGATTTGGGGCTCAGGGCGGGGATTGTTTGTACCGTTCGAGCTCGCGGGATATTTGCCGTGCCTGGTCCTCGTCTTTTTTCGCCATCGCGGCCAATATCGCCTCTTCTGCCGTCTGCACGGCCTTCGCCCGGTCGCCCTGCAGGTGGTAGGCCCGGGCGAGGGTCCGGATAAAGAGCACCGGCGTCGCGGTCCCCTCCATGTTCCGGGCCCGCATGAGCAGGCTTACCGCCCTTTGCAGGTCCGCATCGGACGCGGCCGGTTTTTCCAGCATCAGCCAGGCCCGCTGGAATAGAATGGAGGACGAACGGAGTCCCCTCTTCAACAGTTCGTCCACCTGGCTGATTGCCGCGTCGATATCGCCCTCCTCGTACAGTGCCCGCGCGAGGGCCAGGCGTACCACGTGGTTGGAGGGATTGTTTTCCAGGCCTTGTTGCAGGGCCTGTATCGCCTCAGGTGTTTTCTTGTGCCGCAGGAGTACCTTCGCGAGTGCAAAGGCGACCTCGCTGTTTCCCGGTTCTTCATGCAACCGTTGCTGCAGTGCACGGGCCCGGGCCTCGTCGGCCTCCACCGCCGCCTCCCGGCGAACCTGCGCAAATTCCTCCTCCAGGAGGGCGGTTCCCGGCAAGAGGTCGGTTGCCCGCTTGTAGAAAGGGACCGCCATACGTTTGGAGAGGTGACGCCGGGCCAGCTGGCCGTAAAGGTAATACGATGCCGGGATGCTCGTATCGAGCCGGATGCTTTCCCCCAGGTGCCGGGCCGCCAGCACCCATTCGTTGGTGCCCTTGATATCGTATTTGCGTGCCTGCCGAAAGTGCCACAGGGCCAATCCCTTGTCGTCGAACTGGAGCCCTTCTCGCGGCTGGGGCAAGTCGACCCTTTTTTGCGGATGGTCATTGGGCTGCATCATATCCGCCGCGAGCAGTAGTTTGCCCCAGGCCTGCTTGGAGTGCGGATCCAGCTGGATACCGGTCAGCAGTGTTTCCAGGGCGGCATCCAGGTGCCCCGCCTGGTAGAAAACATACGACAGGCTGATGCGACTGGCGACATTGGTCGGCTCCAGGCGCACGCATGCGAGGTAATGCGGGATCGCTTGTTCGAAGTGGCCTTGTGCCGAGAACACCCGGCCCAGTTGCTGGTGCGCCTGCAGGTTGTCGGGGTTTTCCTCCACTTGTTTTTCCATGTTTGTCCGGACCATCGCCAACTGTTCCCGTCCCAGCTGCCGGTAGTAGATGGCCAGGTTTTTATTGGCGGGCTCGAAGTCGGGCTCGACCGCGACCGCCATCTGGAGCAGGAGGGGGCTCAGGGCCGCGTAGGGGCTCTGGACCAGCAACAAGCCGAGTTGATTCAGGATGTCCGCCCGGTTGAAATTGGCTTGAAGCCCGTGGATCAGGTGGCGGGCCCCGCTTTGAAAGGTGCCCGACCCCATCGCTTTTCCATAAGCCTCCAGGTACCAGGAGGCCCGCTCGTCTCCGCTGAGGCCCTTTGGCGGCTCCAAGTCACCTCCTTTATCATCCCCCCCGAGCGAGCGTTCAAGGGTGAGCAGGAGCGTGTTCCAGCTGTTCCCGTCCAGCAGGTTGAGGCTCAATGCGACGGTCAGGTTCGAGAGGGCCGCCGGGTACGCTTCGCCCGTCGCCAGCATGCTTGCGAGATTGCTGTAGGCCTTGGCATAGCGGGCTTCGATTTTGATCGCGAGTCGGACTTGATCGATCCCTTTTTTCTTTTCGCCACGGGCGAAGTATGTGGTCCCAAGGCTGTTGTGCGCCTCGGCATAATCCGGGTTCAGCACCAGTGCCCTGGTGAAGGAGAGAATAGCCTCCGGGTAGCGTTCGGCCTGGTAGTACGCCGCGCCCAGGGCTTCGTGCGCCCGGGCGTCCTCCGGCTTGATCGCAACCGGTTTTTGATAGGCGGCGATGGCCTTGTCCACCTCGCCCAAGCGGAAGTAAACCGCGCCCAGGGCGTAGTACGGTTTTTCGTTCAGCGGCTGGTGTTCGCTCAGGGCGATGTAATTGGCAGCCGCAGCCTCGTTGCGACCGAGGGCCTCGTTGCATAGCCCCATGAGACGGAGCACCTTCGTGTTCTCCGGGTCTTTTTTGAGCACCTGGCCCAGGTCCTTGAGCGCATCCGCGTGGTTGCCCAACTGCACGTTTGCATAGACCGAGACGAGCATGATCTTCGGTCGACCCGGTCGTTTCGCCCGAACCGCGGCCACGAGCTCAAGCGCCTTGGCCCAGGCCCCCGTTGTGTAGGCCGCGCGGGCCTCCATCATAGTGAGGCCGATCACCTCGTCTGTTTCCAGGCTTTCCCAGTCCGGCCCATCCCCGGCGGGGAGTCGGTTCGAGACGACGGCGCCGGGCACCGGGGACGGGTGGAGCCATCCGGACAGGGCGCAGGCGAGGAGGAGCACCCGGCCCAGACATATAGCCGCGCATCGCGGCGGCATGGATGAGGGAAAATAATAAGGGTTCATGCGATTTTATTTTTGGGGTTCCGGGCCTAAAAAAGATACCGAACCGGGCACGAATGACGGGGTATTCGGCCCCGTCCTTCGATCTAAGATTCTACTTACGAACACTTTACGCCGCCATCTTTTTATGGGAAAAAAATGCAGGAAATTGATTGCATTGGGCTTTACTAATCCCGGGATATTGTGT
>JAYGFS010000566.1:0-4906 GCA_046581765.1 Verrucomicrobiota bacterium | reverse complement strand
GTACATGACGAAGCCGGGCGGGTCACCCGCGGCGACTTGATTGATGAGGTTGGGCGGCAGGAAGGGACTGTTGCCGAACCAGCCCACGATGTTCAATTTCTTCGGCTTGTACTTGGCGGCGGCGGGCCAATCCCATTTTTTGTGGTAGGCAATCCAGGCGCTGATGTAGCCGCCGGCGGAGGCCCCGGTGGCAATGATTTTGGTGGGATCGCCGCCATATTTCCTGGCGTTGGCCTGGATATGGGCCACCGCCATGGCGGCGTCGAGGGCGCAATCGTCCTTGGTGACCGATGACCCCTCCTTCTTCAGCCGGTAGTTGGGTGAAACGACGATGCAACCCTTGGCCATGTAGAGCTGCTGCATGTCCTTGTTGCAATACAATTTGTCCCCCTGCTTGAATCCGCCGCCATGAATGGTGAAGACGATGGGGGCGTTTTTGTAGTCGGTGTCCCAGTACACGTCCAAGACGTTGCGCGGGTGGGGTCCATAGGAGACGTTTTTATCGACCTTGAGCTCGGCAAAGAGGTTCATCGAAGCGATCAACAGGCCGAAGGTGAGGACAAGGATCCCTGCTGGGTGGTTTTGGTTTTTCATTTCATGCGCCTTTCGTTTCGAGGGAGTTTAAAAATCTCATTTAGTTTTGGTCTTCGCCTTCCAGCCGGGGTGCCGTTTGGAGCGTTCCGCGTTGAGCGTCTTTACCACGGCAGGCGGCACCTGTCCCCAATCTTTTTCGTGGCTGATCACCGGGGCCTCGGGGTGGACGGAGCCCGTGGGGCGCTGGGCCTTGCCACGCTGCATGTATTCGCCGAGCTCCTTTCGCATCGCATCGGCCAGCCGGAGCGCCCGCTGGACGAGCTCGGGGTTTGCCTGGGCCAGGTCCCGGCTCTCGCCCTGGTCGTCACGCAGGTTGTAAAGAACCGGCTGTTTCAAGCGACGGAATTGCTTCGCCTTGTCCCAGAAGGGCAGTTGTTCCTCCCGGCGCGGAAGGTGGACTTTCCAGTCGCCGAGGCGCACCGCCTGGAGGTTCTCGCAGTTGTAGTAGTAGAATGGCTCGTCCGGGGAACGCTTGAGGCCCTTGCCCTCGAGCAGGGGCAAGAGGCTCTCCCCGTCATAGACCCGGCCCGCGGGCAAGGCCACCCCGGCAAGTTCCGAGAGGGTGGGGAACAGGTCCATCGCGTGGACCCTTTCCGTGGACACAGCGCCTTCCTTTACCCGGGCCGGCCAGTGGAAGATGAAGGGCACGCGATGCCCGCCCTCCAGGGTGACGTACTTGGTGCCGCGAAAGGGCTTGGCGTACTGGTTGCTGGTGGGCCCGTTGTCCGAGGTGAAGACGACGATGGTGTTGTCGGCGACCCCGGCGTCCGCGAGTGCCTTCATCATCTGGCCGATGCTCCAGTCGAGTTCCTGGATGACGTCGCCGCGGACCCCGTCCCGGGACGTCCCCGCGAAGCGCTTGCCCGCCTGGTAGGGGGTATGCGGATAGTTGTGGGCGTAGTAGAGGAAGAAGGGTTCCTTGGCGTTTTCCTTGATGATCCGGGTCACCCGCTGGGTGTACAACTCGGTCAACTGGGCGAGCGGCGTCTTGGCGAAGACCTGCTCGTCATCGTCGAAGAAGCGGGGCGAGTGGGCGAAATTGCAGGGCATGCCGTAGTAGTGGTCGAAGCCTTGTTTGCGCGGCAGAAACTCGGGTTCCGTGCCGAGGTGCCACTTACCCACCATGAAGGTCTGGTAACCCGCCTGCCGGCACTGCTCGGCGATGGTGATTTCATCCGGGTGCAAGCCGAGGAACCAGTGGGCCTTGCGGTTGGGGTTGATGCCCATGTAGAGGCCCGCCCGCTGGGGGTAAGCACCGGTCAGGAAGGCCGCCCGCGACGGCGAACATATGGAGGCTGCGGCATGGAAGTCGGTGAACTGGAGGCCTTCCGCCGCGAGGCGATCCAGGTGCGGGGTCTTCACCTTGGTCGCCCCGTAGCAGGCGATGTCCGAGTAGCCGAGGTCGTCCGCGAGGAAGAACACGAGGTTGGGCTTTTCGGCGGCAAAACCGTGGCAGACCGCCCCAATCCATGCCAAGAGGCTGATTGCCAATTGAGCTATCGCTTGTCGAGATCTCATTGTTTTAGTTGGGGTGGGTTCGTCACCCTTGGAGCTTGCTTGCGTGTCACCATATGCCAAGGCGAAACGCCGTTGTATTAAACTATTCCAGGCAAAGGCGGATACCCTGTGCCTACCCACGAATAATTGACTTGTGCGGTGCCACACAGACATAACAGGATGACCCTATGCGAGAAAAGATGATTGTGAAGTGGATGCTGGCTGCGCTTTCGCCATGCCTTTTGTTGAGTGCTTGCAGGTCGATTGAAAACGCCGGGCCTCAGCGGACAGACGCGGTTCTTGAAGGCCACGCCAGCTTGAAAGATGCCCCCGCCGGTGCTGTCGAGGTGATGACGGGTAAGTACCAAAGCGTGATGCTGGGCAAGCCCTGTCCTTTTCGGGTGTTTTCCCCGGCTACCCCCAAGTGGTCCACGGATGAAGAGCATTTCCATTCCTCCGACGGGCTGCGACTGGTTGTCTACGTCATGAACCTGAAGGGCGTGCCCCGCCCGAGCAAGGCACCCGACCGGGCCATCATCAAAGACCTGATCAAGAACAACTTCCTCGTGGTGACGGTCGATTTTGCAGGCGGCCAGGTCACGGATCACCTTGAATGGCAGAAGGACGTCAACGGTCTGTTCTGTGTCTTTGGTGGAAAGTGGCATACGGAACAGCGCTGGTTCACCCAGAACCGGAAGGACCTGCTGCAATACCCGGGGCCAAACAAGGGGGCGTCCTTCACCTCGTTTCCTCACCCCGGAAGCCCGTCCGCCAAGACCGTTCCCGTCAACAAGGCCGGCATCTACGTCATTCCTTCAGGGTACAGCGTCGAGCCCCACCTTGTCTTCAAGGAGGATTTCAAGGACGCGACCCAAAGAAAGACCCTGTTCATGGACGTGGTCTATCCAATGCCTTCGCCCGGGACCACAAAGGTTCCGCTTCTTCTGGAGATGAGCTCGACGGCGCGCGGCGAGTACGTCGTCAATGCAAACACCCCCATCCTGTATTCATGGTTGTTCAATGGCTACGCCTTTGCCTCGATGTCTTATGCGAGACCCGAAGGGAACACGCCCATCCACCCGCTGGTCCATGGTCTCCGTTACCTGCAGTCGCAAAAAGATCGCTTCTCGTTGACGGGTAAAGTCGGCACCGCGGGCATCTCGAAGTCAAGCGGTCGGTGCTATGCCGATTCCAATCTCAAGGAGAATCAAAAGACCGACGCGGACCTGGAGCCTTACGGGGCGGAAACCAGCCGGGTGGAAGTGTGCATGCCCGCTGTCGGCGCCCTCGGGGGACCGGAGGACTGGAAGACCTTGGGCAAGAGTTCGCCCGCCGCCGTGCTCTCCTGGTGCCAGTTAAACCGCAAGCATCGCGTCGGCTCCGAAAATGCAGGCGTCTATCGCAAGGCTCGCGATGCCTACGAGGCGGCGGGGATTGGTGAGAAGTGCCTCTACCTGGTTTCCCCCCTGGCCGGGCATGAGTACGACGTGTATCACTTGAACGAGATCATGGCGTTCTTCGACAAGCACTGCAAGTAGATGCAACACGGTCTATTTGTTGTCCGTTGACCTGACGAAAGAACAATACGTTGGGACCTGGCGCCCGAGTGGGCTTCGCCTTGGGATCAGGGTTCTTTATTTTTTCCGGCCCGCGGCTTGGGTGCAGGGCTTTTGTGTTTTGCGAGCAAGGCCTTCATTTCCATGACGACCTCGGGATGTTGGCGATAGAGGTTGGTCGTCTGGCGGGGGTCTGCCTCCAGGTCATAAAGCTGGGCCGGGGGGGCGTTCTTCTTGATCCGGCCCTGCTCGAAGTCGCTGTTGACGGAGCCCACGAAGGAGGCGGCCGCCGCCCCGGCGAAACCGTGGTCTCCCGGTTTCGTTCCCTTGAATCCTCCACTGTTCCGGGCGGGCAGGTACATCCATTTCCCCTTGCGCAGGGAGAGGTGCGTCTTCTGGGCCGGGGCCAGGACCAGGTGGTCGCGCAACGCCTTTTCCGGTTCCCCGACCAGGGCGGGAAGTACGTTTACGCTGTCCGCCCGCTGCACCGGGTCCAGTTGCTGGCCGGTCACCGCGGCAAAGGTCGCCAGCATGTCGATATGGCTGATCAACTGCTTCGAGGTCGTCCCGGGTTTCACCTTTCCCGGCCACCTGACGACAAAGGGCACGCGGTGGCCGCCTTCCCAGGCGCCGAACTTGAATCCCAGCAGCTCGCCGTTCAACTTGTGCCCGTCCCCAAAGCCCTTTTGCCCGGGGATATTGAACATCCCGCCATTATCGCTGGTGAAGATGACGAGGGTGTTGTCGACGAGCTTGTTCCGGTCGAGGCAGGCCAGCACTTCCCCCACCATCCAGTCCAGCTCGTGGATGAAGTCCCCGTAGAGCCCGCACTGGCTGCTTCCCTTGAAACGCGGAGCCGGCGTGCATGGGTGGTGGATGTTCGTTGTGGGCAAGTAGAGGAAGAAGGGCTTCTCCTTGTTCTCCTCGATCCACTTGACCGCCTTTTCGGTGAGGAGCGTGGCGGTTCTTTCGTCGTCGTAGATCCGGTGCGCTTCTTTTGCCCCGCCGAATCGATTGGGGGTCTTTCGGCCCGCCTCATGCGGGAAGGTGGGCGTCGGGGAGTAGGGCTTTTTATTGTACACCAGGGGGTCCTTCGGGTCCCATCCCACGATGGTGTGATTCTCGACGTAAACAAAAGGAAACCCGCTGTTCACCTTGGGGACGCCGAAGTAGTAGTCGAAGCCGAGTTCGAGGGGACCGGGACGGAGGGGCTTGTTCCAGTCGCATTTCCCCTTGCCAAAGCCGAGATGCCACTTGCC
>JAYGFS010000538.1:0-1787 GCA_046581765.1 Verrucomicrobiota bacterium | reverse complement strand
AGAGGTCGGAATAGCATATGCATGGGTCCCCGGATGGTTCGTTATCAGTATATATTGACCGCCTGGGTGGATCAAGCATGGATTTGTGGCCCAGGCGCGACAGCAAATCAACAACGCGCCAAAGCGGTACACCGTGCCGCATCTACGGGACGGTCGATCTACGCCGGGTCTTTCCTGCGCAGGCGATGCAGACCACGTACCATCAACACGCCCAGGCCGAATAGCAGGCCGGTACCGGGTTCGGGAACGGTGCCGGTAACCTTGTAGTGGAACCAGACCGTGTCGCCCGTGGTCTCGATGTAAAAGGTGTTCGGCTTGAGATTGGCCGGGTCGCTGACCGCGAAGGGCGAGGCATAGAAGGGTCGGGCGTCCGCCATGGGCGCCGCGAAACTGTTGAAGGAGCCACCGGTGATGCCGCCGGTCGCGGTCACCAGCGGAATCGAACCGTAATCGATCGCGGAACCGCCGATCGGGCGCAGGAGGTTGGGGCTGTCGACCGAGATCAGGTGATCGGCACCGCTGAGATCCAGGGTCCCGGTAATTTCCATGATATCAACCCGTGTACCATCATCGATGTACAGGCCGCCCAGGTCCAGAACGGAGGTAGCCCCACCGAAGCCGGTGCTGAGATCGCCATCCACCGCAATGGTGGTACCCGAACGCACAATCTGGCCCACCCCGTTGATCGGATCCGTCGTGGTGTAATCAATCGTGCCGGGAGTGGCTTTGTTATTGGGGAAACTCATGGTCAGGGTGCCGCCACCCCAGTTGAACACGCCGTCGATCCCGGGATTCCCGGGATCATCCAGGTCAATGTTATCCACCTTCAGGGTGCCGCCCAGCAGGTTGTACACCCCGTCACCGGTATTGTTGTTGAACTCCCCGGTCCAGAGATCACGCCCGGTTAACTGTACCGTGCCTCCGTTCTGGGTGAACGTGCCGGTGCCACTCTGGTAGCCCAGGCGCAGGTCACGCGCGGTAACCGACCCGGAAGTCAAGGTGTAGTTCGCATTGCCCTGGCGGCCGACAAAGAGATCCATCACCGTAACCACCGTGCCACCGTTGTGATTAACCGTCGCCGTATCACCCGCGCTATTGTTACCCAAACCCGCAACCGTCAGGGTCGAAGCGAGGTTTATCAGCGCGTTGTCATTGATATTGAGGGTGGCATCCCCCCCGCGCCCGACAACGAGTCCGCGATCGGAATTTTCAGATCCCCCGGCCGTGCCAATAAACTGGCTGTTCCCGTTCAGGGTCATCGTCCCCTCGGCACCGTCATGCTGGCCCCCGATGCGAAGACCGCGTGTGCCCCGGAAGGTGAACACTGCATTATCGTTCAGGGTCAGGCTTCCTGTCCCATTGTTGTTTACGCCGACATAGTTGATCCCCGTTCCGGTATTCGTTTCAAAGGTCGCGTTGCCGTTCATGACCGCCGTACCGTCGCCCCCGTTACCCACGAGGAGGCGGGTATTGCTGACCTGCCCGTCCGTGTTGATGGTAAGGAAGCCCGCACCTGTGTTGTTGCCCTGCTTCACTTGTAAGGCGTCGCCGTTCAAGGTAAACGTGGCGTCACCCGACGGGCCGATCCCGTCCCCGATAACGAGGTGGCCCTGGTTATTATTCCCGTTTGTGGACAATCGCAACTGTTGACCGGTACTTGAGTAGGACCCGCTCTCGATACGCATCGTGCCGTCCGAGCGGTGGCCGATCCAGGCCTCCTGGTTGGCCGCATCGCTGAGTACCAGGCTACCGCCCCCCCGGATGATAAGCGTGTTTCCGTTCGCCAC
>JAYGFS010000492.1:0-6504 GCA_046581765.1 Verrucomicrobiota bacterium | reverse complement strand
TACTCCAACTTCAACGCCGGCAAAATCCTCCTCTACCTCGAGGGGTTGGGCGGATTGCGGTATTCCATCCCCGACAACAAATTTACGATTCGCCCGGCCTTGCCTGAATCCTGGGAATGGATGGAAATTCGATTTCCCCTTGCGGATCAATGGACAAGGATCCGCTATACCCGCGGGGGAGTTCAGGTGAGCGGATGCCCGCTCGCGGTTTCCAGCGCTCCAGTAGGGTCGAAGGCCGGGCGCTAGGGGCCCGGGTCAAACGAATGGATGCGTATACCAGCCTCCATCGAAAAAACCTGTAGGCCAACCCATGCTCCCATAAAATCCCCATCGATGCTGCGTCGTGCTGGCGAAAAAGCAGACTTCAGCCTGTTAAAGCTTTGCTTCCCCATGATTAAGTGAAACCAACCTTCACCCGACTCAGGGGAATAGTCATGAAAACCAGCCTGCTCGTTACGCTCCTGTTTATCGCATGCACCACGCAAACCGTGGCTGCCGAGAATTTTCCACCCGGCTGGCTTCCCTTGTCCGAGCTTGACGACCAGCCGACCTGGAGCGAAGTCCGCGAGATCAAGGACCGCATCCATCTCTACCTGCCCGATGGGGACAAACCCGTCCGGGGCGTCTTCGCCTGTTTTGTCTTCCACAGTGGCGACCCCCGCGAGTTGGCCGATCTCTGGAACTTCGCCCTTGTCACCGGGTCGAAGCACCCTTACTCAAAAATCGACGGGAAGTGGGGAGGCCAGGGAGCCTGTGGCCTCGGGTACGGGGACTTTCTCTCGGCCAGCGAAACCCACGTGCTGTCGGCGAGCGTCAAGGGAGACTACGAAAAGGTCCTGTTTCACGATGGGAACCAGGTTCTGGGTGAAACCACGGTCCAACCCTGGACCTTGCCCGCAAGGAAGCTCGAGCCCGGGCTACGTGTCCTCTTTGCCGTCGGCGTAAAGGCCGATGGTTCCCACTCGGCGAGCCAACCAACCATCGTGATCGTGAAATGAATTTTCGCTCTACACTCCTTTCATCTCTCTTCGTCGTCCAAGCCTTGTTGGGCGGGCTGAATGGGTTAGCTGGGATTCCCGACCAACCCTGGTTCCCCAAGGCACCCCCGCTACCGAAGCCTTCGGCCAATATCATTCAGGTGAAAACGGTGAATGAATTATTCCAGGCGGCCAAGGACGTTGCTTCGGGGGGCACGATATTGCTGGCGGATGGGCTTTACTTGATGCCCCGCTACTTCGAAATCACGACTGACGAGGTAACTCTTCGAGGGTCCTCCGGTGATCGGAGCAAGGTCATTCTTGATGGTGCCTCGAGTCGGCATGGCGAACTGGTGGGCATCACGGGTGCCAAGGGTGTTACGATCGCGGACCTGACTATCCGGAACGTCAAGTGGAACGGGTTCAAGATCAATTCAGACCGAGGTGCGGAAAAGGCGACGATTTACAACTGCGTCATCCACAACGTCTGGCAACGGGGCGTCAAGGCACCGGCCATGCCAAAGGAGAAAGGAGCTCGGGGACCCCGAGAATGCCGCATTCAATATTGCCTCTTTTACAATGATCGCCCCAAGCAGTTCGCGGATGACGAGACCGATACGACCGATACGTTCAATGGGAATTATATTGGCGGGATTGACGTCAAGAATACGATCGAGTGGACCATAAGCGACAATGTCTTCCTCGGCATCCAAGGCCGCACGCGGGAAGGCCGTGGATGCATTTACATTTCGGAAAACGGGCGTGGTTGCACAATCGAGCGAAACGTATTCATTAATTGCGACGTGGCAATTGCCCTGGGTAACCCGTCACTTGGTTATTCTCCCCTGCACGCCATTAATTGCGTGGTTCGAAACAACTTCGTGTCCCAATGCCCCGAGACAGGTATCTTGGCGTGTTTCACCCGGGATTGTCGGATTGAAGGAAATACCATTCACGACCCAGCACCCAAACCGAGGCGTCCGATCTGGGTTCAGCAAAAAAATGACGGATTACTCGTCAAAGGGAACCTCTTGATCGGACCACCGATAAGAATCACAAGTGACAGCGCCATCGAGCAAATTGACAACCTGCACCTCGAACAAACCGTTCGCGCTTCCCTAGTTAAACCGGGAGCAGGCCAGGCTTTCCTTGATGAAAAAGCTGTTATCCAGGCGGTCCAACTTCCCGAGCGAGTAAAGGCGGCCAAGCAACGAGTAGCGGCAGACCGGCTGAAGCCAGGAATTCAGCCACCCGAAACCTTGGCTGCAATGCGCAAGGTTCACGAGAGATTCAAGGGACAACGCGGGTACGTTGCCCAGTTCGGGGATTCAATCACTTATTCGATGGCCTTCTGGTCGGCGATGGGATGGGACGAACCTCAACGCTATCTGACCCAAGACGATGATCTTCCCAAGCGGCCTGGCAAGATGCGCTGGCGCGACTACTTAAAAGGGACCCGGGACAAGGGACCCAAGCATGCGAATTACTCGGGTTGGCAGGTTGGTCAACTTCTGAAGTCCATGGATACCGTTATCGTGCGTGACAAGCCCGAAGCGGCAATTGTCATGATCGGTACGAACGACGTTTCGGGTGGCCGGGTTCCCGAACTTTATCGCGAGCGCCTCGAGCAAGTCATTCGAAAATGCATAGCGGCAGGTTGCGTGCCGATCCTTAACACAATTCCGCCCCGCCGTGGTCGTGAGGAGGCGGTTACCGAGGCAAATGGGATTATTCGCGAGGTAGCCAAAAATCTTCGAGTGCCTCTCGCGGACTTTCATTCCGAATGTATCCGGCGTCGCCCGGAAGGTTCATGGGATGGCACGCTCATTTCCCGGGATGGCGTACACCCAAGCGGAGGGAAATCAAACGATTACAGTGAAGCGAATTTGCAGAATTGCGGATACGCGTTGCGCAACTGGGTGAACTTCCTCGTATACCGTCAGCTTTATTTTCGAGTATTCCATCCTGAAGAGATTGAGGAATAGAAGAAGCGCAGCTTTGTTATGCGTTGCCCGAGGGAACGGCTCCAAGCTGTCGCTGGCGATGCGCGGTCGAGGCAACAGTGGCTTTCTGGTGCCGAGGGACAAGGCGAAGGACCTCCCGGCGCCACCCAAGACCATCGAGCGCCCGATCGGAAGAGGGCATTTCGGCAACTGGGTCGAGTCGTGCCGCGCGGGCAAACAGGCTTTGTCCAACTTCGGCGTCGCGGGACCGTACACCGAAACCCTTCTCATGGCCTCGATCTCCAGTCGATTCCCGGGCCAGAAGTTGATCTGGGACAGCAAGAACGTGCGCTTCACGAACAGCGACGAGGCAAACGAGCTGGTCAAGCCGGACTGCCGCAAAGGCTGGGGTCTGCCCGAGTTGAAAGATGTGTGATGGGCGATCAACGGATTGGGGTAAGCTCGACGGGGAAACGATCAGCGAGGAAGATACCTGAAAACCAGGGTAGCCCACCATGCAGGACCCCTACGGCAACTACCGCTTACCCCGCTCCTTGTAAGCGAAAGGGTTTCCATATTCTTGAAATTCGACAGCGCGGAAAGTAGCTGCTTCTTCTCGTCCTGCATGTTAGTTTCGTGGTCACACTGCGGGTGCCGCGCAAGTGCACGTCATGAGGAAATTAGCTTTAGCTACTCCTTGAGGTCGGAGGGTGCATGTAATCCCTATTTTTTGTTGCCTCAAAAGGATGATTTAAGAAACTCTCGTGCATAGGTATATGTGCGTTGAATTATTATGTTCAACAAATTGAGATGATAAGCCGATGATAAAATATTTTAACGCAATGATGGTTCTGGCGATGCTGCTGGGCGTCTCGGCGTTGCGCGGGGCGGAGGTGCGTTATGAATTGTCCATCACCGAGAAAATTATTTCGCCGACCGGCCGGCGCGTGAAGGCGCTGGTGATCAACGACGGCATCCCCGGGCCGGTGCTGCGCTTTCGCGTGGGCGACACCGCGCACATCCGCGTGCACAACCGGCTTCCGAAGGACGAGACGCTGCTGCACTGGCACGGGCTGCTGCTGCCCAATATTCAGGACGGCGTGCCGGACTTGACCACGCCGCCGATTCCCTCCGGGAAATTCTGGGACTACGAGTTTGAGCTGAAGCACGCCGGCACGTACTGGTATCACTCGCACGCGGGCTTGCAGGAGCAGCGTGGCATTTATGGCGCCATCGTGGTGGAGCCCGCTGAGCCGCGGGGGCCGAAGGTGGACCGCGAGCACGTGGTAGTGCTGAGCGACTGGACCGACGAGCATCCCGACAAGGTAATGCGCACGCTGCGGCGCGGCGATGAGTGGTACGCCATCCGGAAGCGTAACATGCAGTCGTTGTGGGGCGCGCATCTGGCTGGCGAGTTGAAGGAATATCTCTCGCGCGAATGGCTACGCATGCCGGCGATGGATATTTCCGACGTGGCCTACGACAAGTTTTGGGCCAACGGCTTGGAGCGCATTCAGCTTGCCGGCACGGGCGGCGAGAAAATTAAGCTTCGGTTTATTAACGCCGGCGCGTCCACGTATTTTTATGTGCACTCGGCGACGGGGCCGCTCACGGTGGTCGAGGCCGACGGCATGCCGGTGGAGCCGATTACCGTAAAGCGCCTGCTGATGGGCATGGGCGAAACATATGACGTCATCGTCACGCTACCGGCGCGCGGCCGCTACGAGGTGCGGGCCTCGGCGCAGGATGGCTCGGGGCACACGTCCATTTTCCTCGGGGCGGGCCCGGAGCACTTGGCACCGAATATTCCCAAGCCGAATCTTTACTCGTTGGACTGGATGCTCGCCGGACTCGATGCCGCCGATAAACCCATCGACGCGCCGGAGGAGCCGCGGCCGCTTTCGCCCTATCGCAAGCTGCGGTCCACCGTGCGCACGCATCCGCCGGCGGATTGGCCGGTGCGCGAAATCGAACTGCGGCTCACCGGCGACATGCAGCGCTATATTTGGTCGTTCAACGGCAAGACGCTCCTGGAAGAAACGACCATCCCCGTGAAACGCGGTGAGGTGTTGCGGATGAAATTTATCAACGACACGATGATGCACCACCCGCTGCATTTGCACGGGCATTTTTTCCGGCTGCTCAACCGGCAGGATGCCTTCGCGCCGCTCAAGCACACGGTGGACGTGCCGCCGATGGGCAAGGCGGCGATTGAGTTTGAGGCGAATGAAACGGGCGACTGGTTTTTTCACTGCCATCTGCTCTACCACATGAAGGCCGGCATGACGCGGGTCATCAGCTACGTCGAGCAGGGCCCCGGGCATCGGCCCAATTTGGATTATAAAAAAATGAATCCGTGGATGTTTAATATCAAGTCAACGGTGCAGAGCAATTTCACCGAGGGCCACGCCGGCTGGATGAACGCCCGCAACAACGTGGGCGTGGATTGGGAGCGCAGCTTCGACAGCGAAGGCGAGCACGAGCTGGACCTCGTGTGGAAGCGCTACCACAATCGCAACCTCACCAGCGTGTACGGCTTCCGCTTCACCAACGAACACAGCGCGAAAGACCGCGCTTTCGCCGGTGTGAAATATCGCCTGCCCTTCATGGTCGCCAGCACGCTCACGGTCGATTCCGAAGGCGACCTGCGCCCCGGCCTCGCCAAGGAACTCCAGCTCACCAGTCGCCTTAGCTGGGAAAACAAAATCGAGTACGACACCCACTCAAAGTGGGAATGGAACAGCGGAATCAAGTACCGGTTGAGCAAGCCATTTTCAATCACCGGCGGCTACCACTCCCAATACGACTTCGGTGCCGGCCTGAATTTTATCTGGTAAACAAAACCCGCAACATATAGGAAAATAATGAAGCAAATACTACTACTAGCCGGCGCCATCCTGCTCCTGCAGGGCTGCAGTACCACCGGGACATTCTCGAACGCCAAGCCTTACCCCTTGGATAACTGCATCGTGTCCGAGAACGAACTCGGCTCCATGGGCAAGCCCGTGCAAATCGTCCACGAAGGGCAGTTGATAAAATTCTGCTGCAAACCCTGCATCAAGAAATTCAAGAAAAACCCGGACAAATATTTGGTGCGGCTGAAACAGTAGGCGTCAACCACGCCAAAATCTCCTTGGCCACGTGGCCGTGGACGTCGCAGAGCGCGACAATATTCTCGCCTCGGCAGTTCCCGAGGTTGCCCTTCCCCATGCCGCCGATACCGATCCCCGCGACATTCAGTTTTTCACTTGGCGGCTTCTCGGTTTTGCTGGCGCCAACGACGTAGCTCGACACGATCGAGAACGCCGCTGCCGCGGTCGTAACGGCTGCCAAATATTTTCTGCGAGTTGGACCTTGGGTCGAAACCTTACTCATCATGATTCTCCTCTTCCTGTGGCTATATCCTTCGAGTTACTAAATATAGAAATATAATCCCCGCATGTAGGAAGGACCTGTTTCTTCCAAGATCATTTCTTATTAATCCCGGAATCCGGTGAATGCTGCAAGTAGATGTTTTTCTAATCCCCAGATGCTCAAGACGCTCTTGCTGCCGGCGACCATGCGCGTGCCGTCAGGACTGAATG